>NZ_LSJA01000222.1 GCF_001556515.1 Caulobacter sp. CCH9-E1
GGACCAAATCCTCCCCCCAGCGGGGGAGGTGTCGGCGAAGCCGACGGAGGGGGAAAGCGATGTCGCGTCATCCCCAGCCGCTCCGGATAAATCTGGGCCCCGGCATTCGCCGGGGAGGTCGGCTTGGAGGAAATGTCAGATCGGGGCGCCGCTTCAGCCCCTACACCATCCCCACGGTGCGCAGACGCGCGCGGGGGTGGATCTCGTTCTGGCTCATCACCACGGTCTGGCCGCGGAAGCGCTCGATGATCGAGCGGACATAGGGGCGCACGCCCGGGCTGGTCAGCAGCACCGGCGCCTCGCCGGCCAGGGCCGCGCGTTCGAAGGCGTCGCGCACGCCGCGGATGAAGTCCTGCAGGCGCGAGGGCGGCAGGGCCAGCTGCTTGTCGTCGCCGGGGCCGATCAGGCTTTCGGCGAAGGCCTGCTCCCAGTCGGCCGACAGGGTGATGATCGGCAGGGCGCCGTCGTCGCCGCGATTGGCCCAGCACAGCTGGCGGGCCAGGCGCGCGCGGACTTGCTCGACCAGCTGGGTGACGGACGCCGTATGCGGGGCGGCCTCGCCGATGCCTTCCAGGATCTGCGGCAGGTCGCGGATCGAGACCCGCTCGCGCAGCAGCGATTGCAGCACGCGCTGGACGGTGGTCGCGGTGGCCGTGCCCGGGATCAGGTCGTCGACCAGCTTGCGTTGCGCCTCGGGCAGTTCCTTCAGCAGCTTCTGGACCTCGGCGTAGGAGAGCAGGTCGGCCATGTTCTCCTTGAGGATCTCGGTCAGGTGCGTGGTCAGCACCGTGGCCGGATCGACGACCGTATAGCCGCGGAAGGTGGCCTCCTCGCGCAGGTCGTCGGCGATCCAGGTGGCCGGCAGGCCGAAGGCGGGCTCGCGCACGTGCTCGCCCGGCAGCTCGACCTGGCCGCCGCGCGGGTCCATGCACATCAGCATGCCCAGCCGCACCTCGCCAGCGCCCGCTTCCATCTCCTTGATCCGGATGGCGTAGCCCTGGTTGGCCAGGCGCATGTTGTCCAGGATACGGACCGGCGGCATGACGAAGCCGTACTCGCTGGCCAGGGTCTTGCGCAGGGCGCGGATTTGGTCGGTCAGCTTGCGGCCGTCCAGGTCGTTGATCAGGGTCAGCAGGCCGTAGCCCAGCTCGATCTTGACGTCGTCGATCGCGAGGGAGGCGCTGATCGGCTCCTCCTCGGCCTCGGTGGGCGCGGCCGCCTCGAGGGCGGCGGGGTCTATCTGAGCGGGCGCCTTGGCGTCCTGGATGCGCTTGTAGGCCAGCATGCCCGCCCCCACCGCCACCGCGGCGAACGGGATGATCGGCATGCCCGGGATCAGGGCCATGACGCCGGCCGAGGCCGAGACCATGCCCAGGCCGACCGGGTTCATCGCCAGCTGGGTGGTCAGGGCCTTGTCGGCCGAGCCTTCGACGCCGGCCTTGGAGACGACCATGCCGGCGGCGATCGAGATGACCAGGGCCGGGATCTGGCTGACCAGGCCGTCGCCGATGGTCATGATGGTGTAGGTCGAGGCGGCCTCGCCGATCGGCAGCTTGTGCTGCACGACGCCGATGATGATGCCGCCGATGATGTTGATCGCCGTGATGATCAGGCCGGCGATCGCGTCGCCCTTCACGAACTTGCTGGCGCCGTCCATGGCCCCGAAGAACGTGCTTTCCTGCTCCAGCTCCTTGCGGCGCAGCTTGGCGCCTTCCTGGTCGATCAGGCCGGTCGACAGGTCGGCGTCGATGGCCATCTGCTTGCCGGGCATGGAGTCCAGGGTGAAGCGGGCCGCCACTTCGGCGATCCGGCCCGAACCCTTGGTCACGACCATGAAGTTCACGACGATCAGGATGATGAAGACGATCACCCCGATGACGAAGTTGCCCTGCATCATCAGGTGACCGAAGGCCTCGATCACCGCGCCCGCGCCGCCCGTGCCTTCCTGGCCATGGCCGAGGATCAGGCGGGTCGAGGCGATGTTGAGGCCCAACCGGTACAGCGTCGCGACCAGCAGCACGGTCGGGAACGAGGTGAATTCCAGCGGCTTCTTGATCAGGATCGCCGTCATCAGGATCAGCACCGATCCTGTCAGCGAAATGGCCAGCAGCAGGTCCAGCAGGAACGACGGAACCGGCAGGATCAGCAGGACGATGATGCCGACGACGCCCAGGGCCAGGCCCATCTCGCCGCGCATGAATCCGTCAACCAGCGACTTGGCGCTGGGAACGGATCGAGCGGCTGTGGGGGCGGCGGCGTCGGCCATTCGGAACCTTGGAACGGTGAAGGTCTAGCGGACCAGCGAGTGAAGCGATTTGCGGTCCGCCGCCACATCCTTAATGAAAATTAGCCATGTTCGGCGCCAGACCGATGGTCGCGGCGCCGCGGCGTATCGCCTCTGCTTCAGGCGGCGGCGCCGACCCCGCCCTGGGGCGGCGGCACCGGCACGCCGGCGTCGGAATATTCCTTCAGCTTGTTGCGCAGGGTGCGGATCGAGATCCCCAGGATGTTGGCCGCGTGGGTGCGGTTGCCCAGGCAGTGCTCCAGGGTGTCGATGATCAGCTTCTGCTCGACCTCGGCCACCGTCGAGCCGACGAAGGTGCGCGAGACCGCGTCGGCGGCCATCTGGGCGCCGCGGGCGACCGCCACGTCCGGCGCCGGGGCCATCGGCTGGCCGTCGGGCAGGCGGATCGCGAACTCCTCGATCTCCGGGCCGGTCGACAGCAGCACCGCGCGGTGCATGGCGTTCTCCAGCTCGCGGACGTTGCCCGGCCAGCGGTGGGCCACCAGGCGGCGCTTGGCTTCGGCCGAGATCGGCTTTTCCGGAATGCCGTTGGCGGCCGAGTACTTCTTCACGAAGAACTCGCACAGGCTCAGCACGTCGGCCGGCCGCTCGCGCAGCGGCGGCAGGCGCAGGTTCACGACGTTCAGGCGATAGAGCAGGTCTTCGCGGAACGTACCGTCCTTCACGGCCTGGGCCAGGTCGCGGTTGGAGGTGGCCAGGATGCGGATATCCACCTTGACCGGCTTGGCGCCGCCGACGCGGTCGATCTCGCGCTCCTGGATGGCGCGCAGCAGCTTGGCCTGCAGGCGGGCGTCCATCTCGCTGATTTCGTCCAGCAGCAGGGTGCCGCCGTTGGCTTCCTCGAACTTGCCGATGCGGCGGGCCATGGCGCCGGTGAAGGCGCCCTTCTCGTGGCCGAACAGCTCGCTTTCCAGCAGGTTCTCGGGAATGGCGGCGCAGTTGACGCTGATGAACGGCGCCTTGGCCCGGCGGGACTTGCCGTGGACGTAGCGCGCCATGACCTCCTTACCCGAGCCGCTCTCCCCGGTGATCAGGATCGAGGCGTCGGACGGGGCGACCTGGTCGGCCAGCTTGATGACCTGCTCCATGGCCGGGTCGCGGACCACCATCGGGCGCTCGTCGTCGGTGACGGCGGCCAGGACGGCGGCGATCAGCTCGGCGTCCGGCGGGAGCGGGATGAACTCCTTGGCGCCGGCCTTGATGGCCGCGGCGGCGCGCATCGGATCGGCGTCGACGCCGCAGGCCACCACCGGCACGCGGATCCGCTCGGCTTCGTTGGCGGCGATCAGGCCGGCGATGTCGAGGGCGTAATCGACCATCATCAGGTCGGCGCCCTGCCCCGCCCTCAGAGCATTGGTCGCCTGCTCCGTCGTTTCGACGTGCGAGACCTTGGCCCCCGCGTTCATCGCCATCTTCACGGCGACCGAGAGCTGCCCGTTCAGTTTTCCGACGACCAGAAGCCGCATCTCTTACTCTCCCCAGCCCTTCCGAGGGAAGGACCCAAATCCCAGAATTTCCTTGGCGTTCAGAACCTTAGTTCTGGTCGCCGTCCTTGATGATTTCCGTCATGGTCACGCCCAGGCGCTCGTCGACGACGACGACCTCGCCACGGGCCACCAGGCGGTTGTTGACGTAGATGTCGATCGCCTCGCCGACCTTGCGGTCCAGCTCCAGGATCGAGCCCTGGCCCAGCTGCAGCAGTTGCGCCACCGACATGTGGGCGCGGCCCAGCACCGCCGAGATGTTGACCGGAACGTCGAAGACCGGCGCCAGGTCGGAGGCGGTCTTGTCGGCGATCTCGACCGGCATTTCGGAGGCCAGCATCGAGCCGCCGAATTCGTCGAGGGTGAGGTTGTCTTCGGCCATGGGGATCAGCCTTGCTTATGAGAACATGGGTTCGGCGTGGAGGCCTTCGGCGGCGATCGCCGCCTCCAGCGCTTCGGTGACACGTTGGGCGGCGCCTTCGGGATCGAAGGCCGCGCGGCCCTCGCCCCAGTCGAAGGTGAAAGCGGCGGGGGCCATGGCGCCGTCGGCGCGAGCCACGATCTGGCCCTGATAGCCGATCTGGGCCGCCACGGTTTCCAGCGCCTGCTGGATACGCTCCTCCATCTCGGGCGCGACGCGGATGAAGATCCGCGGCTGGGCCTCGACCTCGCGGGCCAGGGCCTCCAGCGCGGCCGTGACCGGCGCCTCGGGAAAGTGCGTCAGGGCCGCATCGGCGATCTTGCGGCCGCATGCGAGGGCCAGCATGGCCGCGCCCTCGCGGTGCTCGTGGGCCACGTGGGTCAGGGCGTCGAAGGCTTCGCGCACCAGGCCGGCGATGTCGCCCAGGGCCATGGCGGCCTCCTGCTCGGCGCGGGCCACGGCCGAGCGTTCGCCCTCGGCATAGGCCTGGGCCTTGGCGGCCTCGACCTCTTCCAACGTGAAGTTCTTCTTCACCTTGGGCGCTTCGTAGGCGACGCCGCCGCGGTCGTCGAAGACCGTGTCGAAGGCGAATTTGCGATGAGGGGTGTCGATCATGCCATCCGCCTCAGTAGATCAGTTCGTCTTCGCTGCCCGAGCCGGCCAGCATGATCTCGCCCTTGGCGGCGAGGTCCTTGGCGACTTGGACCATGCCCACCTGGGCGGCGTCGACGTCCTTCAGGCGCACGGGGCCCATGCTGTCCATGTCCTCGCGCATGATCTTGGCCGCGCGCTCGGACATGTTCGAGAAGAACATGTCCCGGAGCTTGTCCGAGGCGCCCTTCAACGCCAGGGCCAGCTGCTCCTTGGGCGTGGCGCGCAGCAGGGTCTGGATGCCGCCGGGGTCCAGCTTCGACAGGTCCTCGAACACGAACATCAGCGCCCGGATGCGCTCGGCCGCTTCGCGGTTGCGCTCTTCCAGGGCGGCGATGAAGCGGGCCTCGGTCTGACGGTCGAAGTTGTTGAAGATCTCGGCCATCATCTCGTGGCTGTCGCGCTTGGAGGTGCGCGCCAGGTTCGACATGAATTCGGTGCGCAGCGTCATCTCGATCTTGTCGAGGATTTCGCGCTGCACAGGCTCCATGCGCAGCATCCGCGTCACGCATTCCAGGGCGAAGTCTTCGGGCAGGCAGGCCAGCACGCGGGCGGCGTGGTCGCTCTTCACCTTCGAAAGAACCACCGCGACGGTCTGCGGGTATTCGTTCTTCAGATAGTTGGCGAGCACGGCCTCGTTCACGTTGCCGAGCTTGTCCCACATCGTCCGACCGGCCGGACCGCGGATTTCCTCCATCAGCTGCTCGACCTTGTCGGCCGGCATGAAGGAGGCCAGCAGGCGCTGGGTCTGCTCGTACGAGCCCATGATCGCGCCGGTCGAGCTCATGCCCGACACGAACTCGACCAGCAGATCTTCGACCACCGAGGCCGAGACCGTGCCCAGGCCCGCCATGGCCTGCGAGACTTCCTTGATTTCCTCGTCGTCGAGCGCTTCCCAGATGCGGGTGTGCTCTTCGCCCAAGGCGAGCAGCACGATGGCCGCCTTTTCAGGCCCCGAGAGCTTCTTGACGTCGTTGACCGCGACTTTCATGGCCGTCAGCTCGACTCATGCAGCCAGTTGCGCAGGATCGCGACCGACTCTTCGGGGTGCTTTTCGACAAACTCCGACACACGCTTGATGGACGAAGCCTTCACTTGGCCCTCGATCTTGGCGATGTCGATCCGCTGATCGATGTCGCTGACCGGACCGGCGATGGCCAGGGGCTCGCCGCTCTCGTCGACCACGACCTGCTGCTGCGTGCCGTCCGACAGGGTGACCATCCGCGTCACCGGCTGGCCGGGGCCGGGCAGGGCCGCCACGACGTTGGGCTCGGCCAGGTTCTTGATGAAGGGGCGGACCGCGAACAGCAGGATCAGGATCGCCACGATACCCAGGACGCCCAGCTCGCCGGCGCGCATGATGTCGTTCTTGTCGAAGCCCGACAGCAGGCCTTGTTTCTCCAGACCCTGGTCCTCGGGTTGCGGGAACTTGATGTTGGTGACCTTGACCTGGTCGCCCCGGGCGGCGTCGAAGCCGACGGCGGTCTTCACCAGATCCTCGATCTGCTGGATTTCCTGGGCCGATCGCGGCGTGTAGGCGCCGGGCTTGCCGTCCTTGCCGGGGGGCGCCGTGACGCCGTCGATGGCGACCGCGACCGCGACCTTCTTGATCGCGCCCGGCTCCTGGACGGTGGTCTTCACCGACTTGGAGATCTCGTAGTTGGTGACGCTTTCATTGGCGCCGGCGCGAGAGCCCAGCTGCTGGAAGCCATTCGCGCCCTGGCCCGGCACATTGGCCGTCGCCGTCGCGCCCGAATTGTCCTCGTTCTTGTTTTCCTGGCTGTTCGACTCGTTGGTGCTTTCCGAGCGGACGACCTGACCGTCCGGATCGAAGCGCTCTTCCTGGGTCGTGACGCGGTTCAGGTCGAGATCGGCGGTGACGTTGACACGGGCCTTGCCCGGGCCAAGCACGCCTTCGATCATGTCCTTGACGGTCTTGGCGATGCGCTGCTCGGCCTCGGTCTTGCGGTCCTGGGCCTCCTTGCCGGCCAGGCTCTCGTCGCTGGGCGCCGACAGCGTCTTGCCGTGCTGATCGATGACCGCGACCTTTTCGGCCTTCATGTTCGGCACCGCCGACGAGACCAGGTTCTGGATGGCGTGGACCATGTCGGACGACGGCTCGCGCGAGCCGACCCCGATCGTGACGGCCGCCGAGGGCTGCTCGGCGTCTTCCTCGAACAGCTGGCGCTTGGGCAGCACCAGATGGACGCGGACGCTATTGACGCCCTGCATCGCCTTGATCGTGCGCTCCAGCTCGCCCTGCAGGGCGCGCTGACGGTTCAGCTGCTGGACGAAGTCGGTCTGGCCGAGGGCGTTGCCGCCGTCGAAAATCTCGTAGCCGATCGAACCGGAGCTCACGAGCCCCTTGCCGGCGACCATCAGGCGGGCGCTGGCGACCTTGTCGCGCGGCACCATGATGGTCGAGCCATCGCCCTTGGTCTCGTACTTGATGCCCGCCTGGCTCAGGGCCTGGGTGACTTCCGAGGCCTCTTTCAGGTCGAGGTTCGAATAGAGCAGCTCATTGGGCTCCTTGCCCATGAACATGATGAGGGCCACCAGCACGGCGATGACGCCGGCGCCGACGCCCAGCATCGCGGCCAACCGACCGACGCCGAACCTCTGAATCGAACCCAGAAAGCTTTCCACGAAGCCCCATCCCCTGATCAACGGCCCCAACGGGGACGCCCGACGAACGCGAACCAAGCGCGCGTCGGTAGGCAGGATTTACCCAGTATAAGGTAAACGAGGCGTTTATATTTGGCGGGGGAAGCGCCACCAGGAGGTGCCAAAACGTCGCGGCCGCGCCCTTTCGGGCGCGGCCGCTGAACGTCGTCAAACCCTTTCGGCGCAAGGCTTTCAGGGCTTTCGATGTCGGCAGGGACGATCAAGGCGACGCACCCCCTGCTCCCTATTAACGGTACTGCTGGATCCGCGTGGTCCGCAGGCCCGCCATCCCGTGCCGATCAATCGACTGCTGCCAAGCGAGGAACTCCTCGTTGGTCAGCTTGTAGCGATCGCAAGCCTCGTCCAGCGAGAGCAGGCCCCCGCGAACGGCGGCCACGACCTCGGCCTTGCGACGGATGACCCAACGCTGGGTCTCCGGCGGCGGCAAATCGGACAGGGTGAGCGGCGCGCCGGTGGGCCCGATCACATACTTCTCACCCCGGCTGTTCGTGCGCTGCTGCTGCAACATGGCTTTACGCCTTTCCCACAACCATCACTGTTGGAGGCCACTATAGGCGCCGCCCAATAACAGCGGCTTAATTCCAATAGTAAAGAAAGGCCTAAACAAGATGGCTCTCAGCACTCCTTCGTGTCTCAACGTGAGACACGAGTATTAAAGAAAGTTAAACCCCGTGATTATCGCTTAATATTCAGGAGCTCCTCGAGCATCTGATCTGCGGTCGTGATGATCTTCGACGAGGCGGAGTAAGCACGTTGCGTGGTGATCAGGCCGGTAAACTCGGTCGAGAGGTCGACGGTCGAAGCTTCCAGAGTAGAAGGCGCCAGCGCACCAGCCCCGCCCTGACCCGGAGCCTTAAGGCTATAGGTGCCGCTCTCGTTGGTGACGCGATAGGCGTTGCCGTTAACCCCCTTCAGGCCGTTCGGGTTCGAGAAGGTCGCGACCGCCACCTGGGCGATCCGGCGGGTGACGCCGTTGTCGAAGATCGCCGAGACGTAGCCGTCCTCGTCGACCTCGATGTTGGTCAGGTTGCCGAAGGCCGTACCATTGGTGTTCACCGACTGGACGACCGACTGGCTGTTGTACTGGGTCAGGCCGCCGGCGGCGCTGGCCAGGTCGATCTGGACGTCTTGGGTGTCGATGCCCAGGCCGTCGGCCCAGACCGGCGGCTGCGGCAGCGGCGCGGCGGGCGGGGCGGGTTGGACGACCAACGGCGTGCCCGAGGCCTGGATCGTGATCGAGGTCGGAACGGTGGTGCCAAACAGGCCGCCGGTGCTCTTCAGTTTACCATCGGTCGTGAACTCGACGATGCCGGTGCTGATCTGGCCGTTGCCGTTATTGGCGAGGTCGCCCGGCTTGGCGCGCAGTTCGGCGTACCACTGGTTCGGGCCCGGGGCCTTCAGCAGCGACAGGGTGACGGTGCGCTGGCCGCCCTTGGAGTCCGACAGCGGGATCTGGATCTCGAAGTCCGGCTTGACGCCCTTGGTGTTGTCCTTGGCGTAGTCCGACATCGACCAGGTCGACGGATCATACAGCTTGCCGACCTTGGCGTCGGCGTCGGTGGTGATGCCCAGGGCCGCCAGCGACACGACGGTGCCGCTGGTGTCGATGTCGACGTCGGTCAGCGGCGAGGTGGGCGCTGCGAGCGCCTTGGGCTTCAGGGTCGAGCTCGCGATATTGCCGGCGGCGTCGTAGCCGACGATGCCGGTGGCGATCACCACGCCGTTTTCCTTGACGTCGACCTGGTACTCATTGTTGCCCGAGGCGGCGGGATTGGCGAGGCCGGTCGAGCTGTAGACGACGTCGAAGGACCTGGGCGTGGTGGCCGGAACGGTCGGGATATTGGTGAACGACGGGTTGCCCGCGGTGCCCACCTTGTACGACACGGCGGCCGCCACCGGCTGCTCCGAGCGCAGGTTGGCGTTGATGCCGACGCGGGTCGTCTTTTCGGCCGTGCCGCCGACGGTGCCGACGTTGATCGACGACAGCTGCATCAGGTCCGACGGATCGGGCGTGATCGCGCCGGTGACCGGATCGGCCAGCCAGCCCTGCAGATAGAGACCGGCGTCGTTGCGCAGGTAGCCCAGGCTGTCCAGCTGGAACGAGCCGGCGCGAGTGAACGAGCGGGTGTCCGTCGCGGCCAGGTTCTCGGGCTTTTCAGTGGCGACGAAGAAACCCGCGCCCGAGATCGACAGGTCGAGGTTCGAGGTCGTCGACTGGGTCAGGCCCTGCTGGCTGATGAACTGGTGGGTCTGGGCCTTCACGCCGCCGGCGCTGTAGGTCTGGTTCTTCGAACCGGAGGTGACCAGGGTCGAGAAGTTCGCGCTGGAGCGCTTGTAGCCGACCGTGTTGACGTTGGCGATGTTGTCCGAGATCGCGGCCAGGGCCGAGGAGTTGGCGACCAGACCGGAAACGCCGGCGAGCATGGCGCTGTTGATGCTCATAACGGTAATCCTGCGTTGAAAGGGTTCGAGGGTTCAGCGCGGTTTGCGTTTGGATCCCGGGGAAGACCGTCTTCCGAGGATCGCGTCGGCGTCGTTCTGACGCCCTGTCGATCGTTTGATCAGGCGGCCTTGGGGGTCGTCTGGTCGCTGGTGGTTGTGGTCGCCGCGGCGGTGATGCCGATGACGTTGTCGATGGGAATGGCCTGGCCATCGATGATGACCTTGGCCTGGCCGGTGGAGTTGTCGACGGCGGTGACGACACCCTCGCTCCGGCCCTTGATGTTCGTGACCTTGATGTCCTTGGCGTCGGCGCCCTTGGCCGTGACCTTGATCGTGTAGACCCCGCCGTTGTCCAGCTGGACCCCGGCGTCGTCCTTGCCGTCCCACGTGATGGTGTGGTTGCCGCTCTTCTGGTCATCCGGCTTCAGGGTGCGGACCACCTTGCCGGCGGCGTTCTTGATCTCGACCGTGAGCGAGGTCGAGCCGCCCGCCTGGGTCCAGGAGAAGGTCGCCTTGCCGTTCTTGAGGGTCGAGGTGTCGGTCGTGGCGGTGACCTGCTTGCCGATCATCGACACGCCTTCCGACAGACCCGTGCCGGTGTTCATGCCGACCAGGGCCGCCAGCAGGTCGTTGGTGACCAGCTGCTGCTCGACGCCGGTCATCTGGGTGATCTGCTGGGTCATCTGCGTCGTGTCGGTCGGCGACAGCGGATCCTGGTTCTTCAGCTGCGTCGTCAGCAGCTTCAGGAAGGTTTCCGTGTTGCTCGCCACCGACTTCTTGCCGTTGTTGATACGGTCAAGAACCGAGGAGGTGCTCTGCGAAGAGACGGGCATCGCCATGGGCTTGTCCTAGATCCGGATGTCCAGGCCGCTGTCGGCGGCCGTCTTCAGGCCGGGCAGCAGGTCGGAGGGGGTGACGACGATCTCTTCCTCGGCGGTCATGGCGGCCTGGAACGCGCGCCCTTGGAAGGCGCGCTGGCCCTGGTCGTTCCAACCGTCGAAGGCGAAGAAGGCGTTGGGATTCTGGCCGTTGTTCTGGCTGGAGACGTCGAACGAAAGAGCGTTGTCGGCAACGTTGAAGCCGGCGTCTGCCAGGGCCTGGCGCAGTTCGCCCGCCTTGTTGCGCAGCTCCTGCGCCGCGTGGGCGGTGTCGAACCGCATGGAGGCGGTCAGGGCCCCGTCGCGGGCGATCTCGATGCGCACGTCGACCTTGCCCAGGCCGTCCGGCGTCAGGGCGACGTCGAATCGCGTGGTCTTGGCGTCGGCCTTCTTGACGATCTCGGCCGACAAGGCCGCGACGGTCTCGGGCGAGCCCCGGACCGGCGCGGGAGCGGCGGCCTGGGCCGAGGCGGAGGCGATCGGCGCGGCCGCAACGGGCGGCGGCGCGATCGTGGGGGCCGGCGCGCTGACCTGAGCCGGCGCTTCGACCACGACGGCGTTGGCCGCGTTCGGCGTCTTGGCGTCGCCGCCGGCGTTCCCGCCGCTGGAGGCGTCGGCGCCGGCCGTCGCCGTCACGGCCTGGGCCGTCTCCACCGGAATGGCGCCGGCGGCCTGGGCCTGGACCTGCTGTGGCGTCGCGGCCTTGGCTGGCTCGACGGGCTTGGCGACCGGAGCCGCCTCGGGGGCCTCGGTCGCCTCGGCGACGACCTGGGCCGCGACGGCGGCCTCGGCGGCGACCGGAGCGGCTTTGGCCGTCACCGCGGGGACGGTCGGCGCGGCGACCGCGGCAGGCGCGGGAACAGAAGCTTGGGCGACGGCGACCTTGAGGGCCTCGACCGGCGACTTGGAGGCTTCGGCCGTCTTGGCCGGCGTCGCCGTGGCGGCCGGCGCGTCAGCGGCGGGTTGGTCGGCGACGGCGATCGTCGGCGCAGCATCGTCCGAGGCGAGCTTGGCGAAGGCCTCGAGCGCGGCCGCGTCAACGGCGACGCCCTCGGCGGGCGCCGCGGCGGCGGTCGCGACCTTGGCGACGTCCTCGGCCGTCGCCGGCGCGGGAGCCGAAGCCTGGGCGGCCGTCGGGGCGGCCTGTTCGGCGGGCTTAGCCAGGGTCGGCGTTTCGACGGCGGCCTCGGCCACGGCGGCGAAGACGGGCGCGGCTTCCGTCGTGACGGCGGGCGTCTCGACGACCGGCTCGGCGGTCTCCGCCAGCGGCTGGGTCTGGACTGGCGCTTGCATGGGCGCGGCCATCGCGGCGATCAGAGCCGCGGCGGCGGCGGCCTGGGCCGCGGCGTCGATCTGGGCGACGTCCTGGCCAACGACCACGGCGGCGGCCTGATCAGCTTTGGCGTCGGTCTTGTCGGCCTTGGCTTCGGCGTGATCGGCGGCCGCGTCCGCCTTGTCGTCGGCCTTGGCGGCGACCTTGTCGGCGGCTTGATCCGCCTTGTCGGCCTTATCGGCGCGGGCGTCCTGGACCGCGTCGGCCCGATCATCAGCGCGGTCGGCAGCGCGGTCAGCGGCCTTGGAGTCGACCTTGGCGGGGCGGTCCGTCGACTTGGAGGAACGGGCGTCGTCTTCGCGGACGTCGCTCTTGGACTCTGCGCGAGCCGGAGCACGGGGAGCGGGCGTGTCGTCCTTGCGGCCGGCGATGGCCATCAGGGCGTCGAAGCCGTCATTGGCCGACTTGGCGCCGACGGCCGGGGTCGGCGCGGCGGGTAGAGCGGCGGTGGGCGCGGCGATCGCGGTCATTCGCAGTCGAAGCTCGGTTGGGCGGCGGTCCATGACGAACGCGCCTTTGCCGCTCCTCCCCAGCAATGGTTGGGCCAACTCGGAAAAGAACCCTCAAGGCACTGTTTTTATTGAAGTTAATCGCTCGTTTACGATCCCAGGATCGCCCTTGAGCGGCGCTTTTTGCCCAGTTCGACGGGGGCTTGAGGACCGGAGTTGCCGCGTCGGCGGGTCGCGCCCCGACTTGGCGCCCTCCTTGCGCATGACATCTCGTCGAATATCCGACCCACGGAACACTTCGCCATGAAATTCAATGGCTTGGCATATATCGGGACCCTGATCCCCACCCCGCCCCGGCAAGTTTCGCCGGGCAAGGACGCGTCGTGCGTTGCGCGGTTTGCCGAGCTGAAAGGATCGATCGCATGTCGCTGAACTCGATCATGGGCACGGCGACGTCCGGCATGATGGCGGCCCAGACGGGCCTGCGCATCACGTCCGACAACATCGCCAACGTCAACACCAAGGGCTACGTCCGCAAGACGATCTCCCAGTCGAACATGCTGTCCAACGGCATGGGCGTGGGCGTCAGCATCGACGCCATCAAGCGCGCGACGGATCGCTTCCTGACGACGGCCAGCCTGAACGCCGCCTCGGACAGCAGCCGCGCGACCGTGGTCGCCCAGGCGCTGAACAATGTGCAGCAGCTGTTCGGGGACCCGACGGGCGACACCAGCTTCTTCTCGCGCCTGGACGACATCTTCACCGCCTTCTCCAAGGCGCAGGATGACCCCTCCTCCTCGCTGCTGCGGACCCAGGCCCTTACGCGCGTGGATGAATTCCTCAGCGAGTCGAGCCGCATCACCTCGTCGATCTCCAAGCTTGGCAAGGACGCCGACACGCGCATTTCCGGGGACGTGGATCGCGTCAACGACCTGCTCAGCCAGATCGACGGCCTCAACACCGACATCACCCGCGCCAAGGTCGCGGGCGCCGACGCGACGGGCGCCGAGAACGTACAGAGCGGCCTGGTCGACGAGCTGTCGAAGCTGATGAACGTGCAGGTCACGCCGCGCACCATGGGCGGCGTGGTCGTCCGATCGACCGAGGGCCTGCCGCTGGCGGGCGACGGCGCGGCCAAGGTGACCTACCAGACCTCGCCCACGGCCACCGGCTATCTGACGGTTCAGCTGGCCAACGGTTCGGTGATGCCGACCCCCCTTAATATCTCCAGCGGCGAGATCAGGGGCCTGATGGAGGTGCGCAACACCGAGCTGGTCAATCTGTCCGACCAGCTGGGCGAATTCACCTCGCGCGCGGCCGAGGAGATCAACAGGGCGGCCAACGCCGCCTCCGCCGTGCCGGCGCCGACCACCCTGAACGGCCGCGACACCGGCCTGGACCCCCAGGCGGCGATCACCGGCTTCACCGGCAAGACGACGATCGCCCTGACCGACAGCAGCGGCGTGATCCAGCGCCGGGTCGACATCGACTTCGACGCCGGAACCATGAGCATCAACGGCGCGGCCGGTCCGGCCTTCACCCCCGCCAACTTCATGACCCAACTGAACACCGCCATGGGCGGCATGGGCGCGGTCGGATTCTCGGGCGGCGCTCTCAACCTGTCGGGGCTCGGCGGCCTGGGCGTCGCGGTCGCGGACGACGCGACCACGCCATCGGACAAGGCCGGCAAGGGCTTCAGCCATTATTTCGGCCTGAACGACATCATCCGCACCAACGGCTACTCGCCCTACGAGACGGGCCTGACCGCGGCGGACCCGCACGGCTTCACCTCCGGCACCATGACCATCCGCCTGACGGACGTCGAAGGCGGTCGGATCCGCGACGTCATCGTCGACGCCCCGGTCGGCGGCACCGTGCAGAACCTGCTCGACGCGCTGAACTCGCGCGCCTCGGGCGTAGGGCTCTATGGCCAGTTCACGCTGAACGCCAAGGGCCAGATGACCTTCACCTCGAACACCACCACGCCGGTGACCATGTCCGTTGTGGGCGACACCACCGAGCGCGGCGTCGGCGGCCCTTCGGTCAGCCAACTGTTCGGCGTGGGCCCGGCCGAGCGCAGCACCCGGGGCGAGAAGTTCTTCGTCAGCACGGCGATGGACCAGAACCCAACACTGCTGCCCTTCGCCAAGCTGGACCTGACCCAGGCCGTCGGCGCCGCCGCCGCCCTGGCGATCGGCGACGGCCGGGGCGCCCTGGCCCTGGCGAAGTCGGGCGACACCGTCACCAACTTCTCGGCGGCCGGCGACGCCACGCCCGCGACCATGAGCGTCTCGCGCTACGCGGCCGACTTCAGCGGCGCCATCGCCCGCAAGGCCAACACCGCCGAAAGCCGCAAGGACTCCGCCGAAGCGGTCGCCTCCGAAGTCGATAGCCAGCGCCAGTCCGAAGAGGGCGTGAACCTCGATGAGGAACTGATCAACCTGACCACCTACCAGCAGGCGTTCAACGCCTCGGCTCGTCTGATCCAGGCGACCAAGGACATGTACGACATTCTGACCGGACTTGTGAGGTAAGCCATGACCCGGGTCTCCACCGTCCAGAATTACAACGTCATGACGTCCAACCTGATGCGGGCCCAGATCCGCCAGAGCGACGTCGGCAACCAGGTTTCCAGCCAGAAAGTCGCCACCGACCTGAAAGGCTACGCCAAGAACGCCGAGATGCTGACCGCCATGCGCAGCACCCAGGCGCGGCTCGACGGCCTGATCGACCAAACGAAGCTGGTGACCAATCGGCTGCAGATGCAGGACACCGGTCTTGGCAAGGTCGCGGACTCCACCAAGGCCGCCCGCGAAGCCATCGCCAACGCCCTGGCTTCGGGCAGCGCCCAGACACTGATGCAGCAGCTTCAGGCGGCCTTCGGCGACGTCGTGCAGGGCCTGAACACCAAGTCGAACGGCCTTTACGTGTTCTCTGGCGCCAAGACCGACACCCAGACCACCTCTGCCACCAGCATGAGCGACCTGACCCTGGCGCCCACGACGGCGTCGCTGTTCAACAACGACCAGTACATCGCCACCAACCGTGTCGACGAACAGACAAACGCCAAGACCGGCGTGCTCGGCGACGCCTTCGGCGTGCCGGTCTTCGACGCGTTCAAGCAGGTTCAGGCCTATGTCGACGCCAACGGGCCGTTCACCGGCAAGCTGAACGACGCCCAGGTGACCTTCCTGAAGGGCCTTCTGCCAACGTTCGACGCCGCCTATGCGGGCGTTATCGACGTCCAGGGCAAGAACGGCGTCACCCAGAAGCGCTTCGAAACCGCCCAGACCGACTTGCAGAACCAGGCCGACACCCTGACCGGCATGGTCGGCGAGATCGTCGACGTCGACATGGCGGACGCGGTGACCCGGCTGGAGTCGGCCAAGCTGGCCGTCCAGGCCTCGGCCCAAGTGTTCAGCAGCCTGCAGCAGTCGTCGCTGCTGAACATCCTGAAATAGGTCGAAACCTCGCAAATCCGCCGTTCCGCCGCTATATGGCGGCGATGACCGCCGAGTTTCTGACCAAGACCGACGCCGCAGACGCCGACGCCCTGATCGCCCGCGCCGTGGAGCAGGCGCGCGCCGCCGTCGGCCTGCCCGAAGGGACCCGGATCGTCGCGGCCATGTCAGGCGGGGTGGACTCGACCGTCACGGCCGCCCTGCTGGCTCGCGCCGGCTATGACGTCGTCGGCGTCACCCTGCAGCTCTACGATCACGGCGCGGCGATCTCGCGCAAGGGCGCCTGCTGCGCCGGCCAGGACATCCTGGACGCCCGCATGGCCGCCGAGCGCATCGGCATCCCGCACTACGTGCTCGACTACGAGAGCCGCTTCCGCGAGCAGGTCATCGAGGACTTCGCCGACGCCTATCTCCGCGGCGAGACGCCGATCCCGTGCGTCCGCTGCAACCAGACGGTCAAGTTCCGCGACCTGCTGGATGTCGCCCGCGACCTCGGGGCCGAAGCCATGGCCACCGGCCACTACGTCCAACGTGGCATGCCGGCTGGGACCAACCGTCCGCAACTGCGCCGCGCCGCAGACCCGGCCAAGGACCAGAGCTATTTCCTGTTCGCCACCACGCGCGAGCAGCTGGATTTCCTGCGCTTTCCGCTGGGCGGCATGGACAAGCCGACCGTTCGCGCCGTCGCTGCGGGCCTGGGCCTGTCGATCGCCGACAAGCCCGACAGCCAGGACATCTGCTTCGTGCCCGAGGGCAAGTACACGACCGTGATCGACCGCATCCGTCCGCAAGGGGCGGAGGCCGGCGACATCGTGCACCTGGACGGTCGCGTGCTGGGCCGCCACGAGGGCGTGACCCGCTACACGATCGGCCAGCGCCGAGGCCTGAACGTCGCCGTCGGCGATCCGCTGTTCGTGGTCCGCATCGACGCCGACAAGCGCCAGGTGATCGTCGGCCCGCGCGAGGCGCTGCTGACGGCCGCCCTGACGCTGAAGGAAACCAACTGGCTGGGCGGCCAGGACGATCTGGCGGCCGCCGCCGAAGAGGGCCAGTCGGTGCTGGCCCGCGTCCGCTCGACGCGCGAACCGGTCGCCGGCCGCCTGACCCTGATGGACGGCGAGGTCGCGGTGGCCTTCGACGGGACGGAAGAAGGCGTGGCGCCGGGCCAGGCCTGCGTGCTCTACGATCCCGCCGATCCCGAACGCGTGCTGGGCGGCGGCTTCATCGCCCGGGCGGTGCGGGCGATGGACCTGACGACGGCCTGATCGAGGATCGAAAGACGGGCTCCGGGGTTGTGCAAGCGACACGCCCTGGAGGACCCGCATGCTTCGATCCCTGCTCATCGGCCTTTCGGCCGGCTCCCGCGCCCTGACGCCGCTGGCCACGGTCAGCGAAGCGGCTCGCGGCGGCCATCTGAGCGAAACCAATCCGGCCGTGCGCCTGCTGGCCCACCCCCTGTTCTCCGTCGGCTCCAAGGCCCTGGCGGCGGGCGAGCTGTGGGGCGACAAGCTGAAGTCGGCGCCGGACCGCATCGTGCCCGCCGGCATCGCCGCCCGCCTGCTGGCCGGCGGCCTGTCCGGCGCGGCCCTGGCGCCGCGGAAGCAACTGGTGCTGGGCGCGGCCCTGGGCGCCGGCGCGGCGGTCGCGGCCGCGTACGTCACCTTCGACGTCCGAATGAGGGCGCTGCGTCGCTGGGGCCAGACGCCGACAGGCCTCGTTGAGGACGCCCTGACGGTCGGCGCGGCCCAGTGGGTGGTGCGAGGCGCGAAATGATCAAGCCGGAGAAGGCTCCAGCGCCGAAGGCGCCGGAACCGCCCAAGCCCGCCAAGGTCACGGCCGAAGGCGTCCGCCGCCAGCGCCAGCACATCAAGGAACTGACCGGCGAAGACCCCTTGCGCGGCGGCGTGGCGGACTAGTCGCCTATCTCGTCGAGAGTCAGGCCGATCTTGAAGAGGCAGTAGCCGGTGTCGTCCACAAGCCGGGCGACGTCCGCGGCGGTATCCTCGCGCTCCCGCGTGAAGGTGTGACGCCAGTCTTCTTCATGCGCCCCGGCGGGAAAGCCCGCGCCTTCGGCGATCACCAGTCGATAGGCCGGCTTTGTCAGGTGGACGTGAAAGCGGTAGCTCACTCCGCCGCCATGTTGGCCGCTTCCAGAGCCTCGCCGACGGTCAGGCTATCGGCCTGACGCGACGTGCGCTCCAGGTCGCGCCGCCCCACCACCTCGCCGCAAGCTTCGCAGGCCAGGACCGGATGGAAGGCGCATCCGCAGCCCTTGTGGGTGAACAGGACGGGCGAGTTGTCGCGGCCATAGACGTGGCGATCGCCCCACTCCGCCATGGTCAGCAGCACGGGCGACAGCGCCAGGCCCTTCTCGGTCAGCCAATATTCATGGCGCGGCGGCCGCTCAGAGTAGCGGCGGGTTTCCATGACGCCGTGGCCGACCAGGCTCTTCAGACGCGCGGCCAACACGTTGCGGGCGACGCCCAGCCGCTCCTGCCACTGCTCGAACCGCTTCACCCCGGCGAAGGCGTCGCGGAGGATCAGCAAGGTCCACGGGTCGCCCACGACCTCCAGGGTGGCGGCGACCGAGCAGCGTTCGTTGGTGTAGTCAGCGGTTCGACCCATGAACTGAGGGTGCGGCGTTCCGCGAGGGAAAGCAAGAGCGTTGCGTTTGAAGATGAACCAATGTAGGTTTTTATTCGCAATTGACTCTCTCGGTTATTGCGAACTGGCGAGCGGCCTCTGGCGTCCACCAACGGCCGCTCGCCCCTTTCCCATCACGATCTCGCAAGCCCCTTGCGCGAGATGCGCTGATGAGGGCCTATCCCGCCTCAAAAGCCTTCCAGGGAGCAAGTCATGTCCGCCGCCGATCCCGTCGTCATCGTCTCCTACGCCCGCACGCCGATGGGCGGCTTCCAGGGCGCGCTGGGCGGGGTGAAAGCCACCGAACTGGGCGCGACGGCGGTGAAGGCCGCGATCGAGCGCGCCGGGGTGGCGGGCGACAAGGTCGAGCAGATCATCATGGGCTGCGTGCTGCCGGCCGGTCTTGGCCAGGCGCCGGCCCGCCAGGCGGCGCTCGGCGCGGGCCTGCCCCTTTCGATCGAGGCGACCACGGTCAACAAGATGTGCGGCAGCGGCATGCAGGCCGCGATCATGGCCCACGACGCCCTGGCGGCGGGCTCGGTCGACCTGGTGGTCGCCGGCGGCATGGAGAGCATGACCGGCGCGCCGTACCTGATGGCCAAGCACCGCGGCGGCGCCCGCATCGGCCACGACCAGATCTGGGACTCCATGTACCTGGACGGTCTGGAAGACGCCTACACGCCCGGCAAGCTGATGGGCGCCTTCGCCGAGGACACGGCCGCCCAATACCAGTTCACCCGCGAGGCGATGGACGCCTACGCGACCAAGGGTCTGGCCAAGGCCAAGACCGCGATCGAGACCGGGGCCTTCAAGGGCGAGATCACGCCGGTCAGCGTCGCCACCCGCAAGGGGACCGAGGTCGTCGACACCGACGAGCAGCCGCTGAAGGCCGATCCGGCCAAGATCCCGACCCTGCGTCCGGCCTTCGCCCGCGACGGCGGCATCACGGCGGCCAACAGCTCCTCGATCAGCGACGGCGCGGCGGCCCTAGTCATGACGCGTGAGAGCGTCGCCAAGACCCTGGGTCTGCCGATCGTCGCCCGCGTCGCCGGCCACGCCGCCCACGCCCACGAGCCGGGTCTCTTCACCACCGCCCCCGTTCCGGCCATGAAGAAGGCGCTGAAGAAGGCCGGCTGGAGCGTCGAGGACGTGGATCTCTTCGAGGTCAACGAGGCCTTCGCCGTCGTGGCGATGATCGCCCAGCAGGAGCTCGGCATTCCCGACGACAAGCTGAACGTCAACGGCGGCGCCTGCGCCTTGGGCCACCCGATCGGCGCCTCGGGCGCGCGCATCCTCTGCACCCTGATCGCGGCCCTCCAGGCGCGTGGCGGCAAGAAGGGGCTGGCGTCCTTGTGCATCGGCGGCGGCGAGGCCACGGCGATGGCGGTGGAGCTGGTTTGAAAGCTCGTGAAGATGCTCCCCCGCGATGCGGGGGAGCTGTCGCGGAGCGACTGAGGGGGCTA
>NZ_LSJA01000223.1 GCF_001556515.1 Caulobacter sp. CCH9-E1
GGATAGCGCTACGCGCTTCCGGGATGACACGGGTTGGGTTGGAGCGGCCTACTTCGCCGCCCCAATCACTTCGCCGCCGACGGATGCCCCGCGGGAGCAAACGCCGCGCCGAAGAAGTCGCCCTTCTTCCAGACCGGGCGGGCCGGGGTGTTGGCCAGTTCGCGGGCGATCTCGTAGTTCACCAGGGCGAACTTGGCGGCCGCCTGGTAGTCGATCGGCTGGTTCAGGTCATCGCCCGGGTGGTGGTAGTTGGTCTTCAGGAAGGTGGTGAAGGCCTTCTCGCCGCCGTTCTGGAAGCCGGTCATCAGAAACACCGACGGCACGCCCTGCTCGACGAAGCGGTAGTGGTCCGAGCGGGTGAACAGGCCTTCGTCCGGCATCGGGTCGCCCGACAGCGCCACGCCCACGCGGCCAGCGGCCTTCTTCACCGCCTCGCCCACGGTCGAGCGGTCGGCGCCGAACGCGATGACGTCGGTGAACGGATACAGCAGCACCGGCATGTCCAGGTTCACGTCGGCGGCGATGTCGGCCTTCTTCACGGTCGGGTTGTTGGCGAAGTAGTCCGAACCGACCAGGCCCTTTTCCTCGCCGGTCACGGCCAAGAGCACGATCGAGCGCTTGGGGCGGATCTTGGTGTTCTTGAAGCCGCGCGCGACCTCCAGCAGGGTCGCCACGCCCGAGGCGTTGTCCAGCGCGCCGTTGTTGACGCGGTCCTCGCCCGGCTTGGCGTTCTCCTTGATCCCGATGTGATCCAGGTGGGCCGACAGGATGACGGTCTGGGCCTTCAGCTTCGGGTCCGAGCCCTCGATGATCCCGACGACGTTGCTGCTCTCGCGCTTTTCGATCTCGGTCTTCAGCACGACCTTGGCCTTGCTGGCCAGCGGGAAGCCCTTGACCGCGCCTTCCGGCTTCTCGGCCTCGGCCAAGACGGCGTCGAGGGCGGTCGGCGCGCCGGCGAACAGCTTGGCCGCGCCGGCCAGGCTGATCTGGGCCAGGGCCGGGGCGGCCGGCGCGCGGATGGCGCCGACGTCCTGGGCGTCGCGCCAGGTGACGCGCCATTCCTTCATGCCGGCCAGGCCGCGCGCGAACGGACGGCGCTTCTCGCCGCTGGTGGTCGGGATGGTCAGGACGCCGATCGCGCCGCGCTTGGCCGCTTCGGTCCGCTTGGTGTTGGGGCTGGAGAGGTGGGCGCGCTCCTCGGTCTGGATCGAGGACGGGGCGCCGGTCAGCATGACGACGATCTTGCCCTTCACGTCCAGGCCCGCGTAGTCGTCGCGGCCGCGCGTGGCGTCGACGACGCCATAGCCGACGAACACCAGCGGGGCCTCGACCGACAGATCGGCGGCCTGGGCCTGGGCGTTCGGCAGGTAGTCCTCGCCGTACTTGAGGGCCACGGCCTCGCCGCCATCAGCCTGGGGTGCGCCGGTCAGGGTCAGCGAACCCTCGCCGGCCGGCCGGAAGGCCAGCAGCGGCACGCGCTGCAGGTACGAGCCCTTGTCGCCGCCCGGCTTGACGCCCAGCAGGGCGTACTGGGCCGCGACGTAGTTGGCGGCGATGTCGTAGCCGCGCGTGCCGGCCTCGCGGCCTTCCATCGCGTCGTCGGCCAGGAAGGTCATGTGCGCCTTGATCGCCTCGGCGGAGGGGACGAAGTCCGATCCGGCCGGAGCCTTCTTCGCGGCGGCGGCGGCGGGCTTGGCGGGCGCGGCCGCCAGGACCGGCTGGGCGACCATCAGCAGGGCGGCGCTGGCGAGCGCGGCGCGACGCGTGAACGACATTCTCAAGAGGCTCCTCGGGACGGTTCGCTAGGCGCTTGGGCCTTGGCCACGTCCAAACAGTTATCGAAAAACGGCCCCCCAGGGCGCGGTCGCGAACCATGTCGGGACGATGACAGCTTGTCGAGGCGTGGCGACCTGAACGTTTTGTAATCTTCGGCGGGATCTTGCGCGAATAGGGCGCGGCGAGGGGCGCGCGGTGGTGACGCGCCTTCGACCCCCGCCCTTTCCGCCCTCCACCTCAGGAGGAGGGGATCATTCCGCCTCCAGCGGAGGTGGGGCCGGAAACCGGCTTTATGGTTAATTCGCGCTAAAAAAGGTGACTAAGTGGTAAATTTTACCATCTTTGGTTGCGACCGCTTAACCGAACCGACCGGATAACTCGCGACGAGCAAGGAGGACGCCTTATGCAGGCTCTCGCTATCGCCGCCGCCGGTATGACGGTCGCCGCCAACCGCTTGAACGCTAGCGCTCAGCGGGTGGCGACGGCCGACGCGCACGCCGAGAAGGTCGAAGAACTGAAGGACGTGGACTACGCCAAGGAGCGGGTTGAGCAGATCAGCGCTCAATACGACTTCAAGGCCAACGCCAAGGTCGTTCAGACCGCCGACCAGATGACCGGCGCGCTGCTGAACATCAAGGCCTAGTCCCGCTCCACGCGTTTGGGTCTCGCGCTGTCCCGGTTCGCCGGAGGAGCGCTGGACTCTACCCCCAGCCAAGCGCCCGAAGCGCGCCCCCTTTTGCCGAGGGCGCTTGGCCGCCGCCTCCCGCAGCGCCCCCTATGTTTGCGGGAGGCGGCCCCTAGCCATTTCGCTGCATGTCTCTCTTCCTTCTCCCCTTGCGGGAGAAGGTGTCGGCGTAGCCGACGGATGAGGGGTTGAAGAGCGGGTCCGCGCGACCCCTCACCCGACCCGCTTCGCGGGCCACCCTCTCCCGCAAGGGGAGAGGGATTTCCTTTCCTACTTCGCCTTGTCCATCAGACCGGCAAACCGCTCGAACAGGTACAGGCTGTCCGTCGGGCCCGGCGAGGCTTCCGGGTGGTGCTGGACGCTGAAGACCGGCTTGTCGGCCAGGGCGATGCCGGCGTTGGTGCCGTCGAACAGCGAGACGTGGGTCTCCTGCACCGGCGCGGGCAGCGAGGCGCTGTCCACCGTGAAGCCGTGGTTCATCGAGACGATCTCGACCTTGCCGGTGGTCAGGTCCTTCACGGGGTGGTTGGCCCCATGGTGGCCCTGCTCCATCTTCACGGTCTTGGCGCCCAGGGCCAGGGCCAGCATCTGGTGGCCCAGGCAGATGCCGAACACCGGCTTGCCGCTGGCGACCAGTTTCTGGATTTCCGGCACGGCGTATTGGCCGGTCGCGGCCGGGTCGCCCGGGCCGTTGCTCAGCAGCACGCCGTCCGGATTGCGGGCCAGGATGTCCTCGGCCTTGGTGTCGGCCGGCACCACCGTGGCGCGGGCGCCGACGTGGGCCAGAGCGCGCAGGATGTTGCGCTTGACGCCATAGTCGATGACCACGACCTCGTACTTGGGCTTGTCGAGCTTGGCGTAGCCTTCCGGCCACGACCACAGGCCCTCGTCCCAGGTGAAGGTCTGGGTGGTCGAGGCGTCCTTGGCCAGGTCCAGGCCCACCAGGCCGGCCCAGGCCTTGGCCTTGGCGACCAGCGCCGGAAGGTCGAACTTGCCCTCGGGCGAGTGGGCGATGACGCCGTGCGGCATGCCCGTCTCGCGGATCTTGCGGGTCAGGGCGCGGGTGTCGATGCCGGCCAGGCCGATGACGCCGCGGTTTTTCATCCAGGCGTCGAAGTCGCCGCCGGCGCGCCAGTTGGCCTGCTCGGTCGGGACGTCGCGGAACAGGGCGCCGCGGGCGGCCGTCTCGGCCACGCCGGTGACCTGCTCGACGTCCTCGGCGTTCGTGCCGACATTGCCCACGTGCGGGAAGGTGAAGGCCACGATCTGGGCCATGTAGGAGGGGTCCGTCAGGATCTCCTGGTAGCCGGTCATGGCGGTGTTGAAGCACACCTCGCCGACCGCGTCGCCGACCGCGCCGCAGCCCACGCCTTGCAGGATCGTGCCATCGGCCAGGGCCAGAACGCCGGTAACGCCGGGAAGAAGGTCTTGGGACATTCTGTTGAGCGCTCCTGAACGCAATCGGGCCCGGAATTGGGCGGTCATTTTCGCAAAAAGGCGGACCCGGGGTAACCCCCGTCCGGGCCCCGCGCGCAGGGCCGTCTCCTTGCAAGAAAGCGGACGGGCTTTGGGCCCGTCCGCCGCGCAAACGGCGCGGTGTCTAGGGGGTATGGGGGAGGGGGTCAACCCCTCTCGATCACGCGAATTTCCAGGGCTCCCACATTCCCGTGATCGCTGAACGCGCGCCCTCGCGCGAGGCGGGAAAAACGCTTTATAGTAAAGGGCTTCCGGATATGGCCCCAAGAGAAGCGCGACGAACACGGGAGGACGGCCCATGCTCGAGTTGCGTCCCAATTGCGAGTGCTGCGACCGCGACCTGCCGCCGGCCAGCCCGGAGGCGCGAATCTGCACCTTCGAGCACACCTTCTGCGCCACGTGCGCCGAGCTGCGCTTTGACGATGTTTGCCCCGACTGCGGCGGCGGCCTGGTCGCCCGACCCATCCGGCCGGAGACGCAGCTGCACCGCTTCCCAGCCTCGCTGCGGCGGGTGCTGAAGGCGCACCGGCCGGCGGCGCCGATCCTGCCGCCAAGGCGCGAGCCCGAGCAGCCGGCGGGGTGGGTGTAAGGCGTTCTCGCGCCTAGTGCGCCCGTATCGAAATCTCCCCCGACCTCCCCGGCGAATGCCGGGGTCTAGATCGAACGCGCGGGATACGGCGGTCTTGGTTGGCGGCTCAATCGCGAACACTCAAGCCGTTCCGGATGTATCTGGGCCCCGGCATTCGCCGGGGAGGTCGGGAAATTGTGGGGCTCCGTCCTTGTCCCGCTAAGCGCGCTGTTCACGTTATCCTCCCCTCTCCTCAGCACCGTTGCGTCGGCGCCGCAGTGGCCAACCAAAGGTCCGACACTCCTCCGACAACGAGGTCTGACCACGTTGACACACGAGGACATACCTCGTAACGCTTCCAGTGTGACCGCTACCACTGCCTTATGGCGGGGCGTCAGGCTCTAAAAGGAGTCGGCGGGTCGCGGCGAACAACGAACTGGCGCAATGCGTCAACCTTAGGGGGAGAAACATGCGGACTACCCGACAAAACCGTTCCGCCCGTCGTCTGGCTCTGATCGGCGCGACCTGCCTGACCACTTTGACGATCGGTCAGGCCGCTTATGCTCAGACCGCCCAGGCTCCGGCCGCCGCGGAAGACAACAGCGCCGTCGAAGAGATCGTCGTCACCGGCTACCGCAAGAGCCTGGCGCAATCGACGGTCGCCAAGCGCGAGACCACCGGCTTCGCCGACGCGATCTTCGCCGAAGACATCGGCAAGTTCCCCGACTCCAACATCGCCGAGTCGTTCAACCGCATCCCCGGCATCACCATCACCCGCGACATCACGGGCGAAGGCACGAACGTCGCCATCCGCGGTCTGGGTTCGAACTTCACCAACGTGACGCTGAACGGCGCCTCGATCGCCGTGGCCTCGTCGGGCGCGACCGACGCGCAGGGCACCGACCGCTCGGTGGACCTGTCGTTCTTCCCGACCGACCTCTTCACCAAGCTGACGGTGAACAAGAGCTACTCGGCCAGCCTGCTGGAAGGCGGCGCGGCGGGTAACATCGACATGCGCTCGGCGCGTCCGTTCGACCGTCCGGGCCAGCACCTGAGCATGAACATCCAGGGCGTGAAGGCCGACGGCGCCAAGCTGGGCGGCAAGGGCTCGCTGATCGCTAGCAAGACCTGGGACAACTTCGGCGTCCTGTTCGGCGTTTCGGGCCAGCGCCTGAAGACCGACACGCGCGGCTACGAGACCATCGGCTTCACCAATCCGAACCTGTCGGCCGCCCAGTGCGGCGCGGCCACGGGCTGTAACGCCACCGGCGGCGGCAACTGGACGATCCCGGCCACGGTGCCGGTCGGCGCCGGCGGCGGCCTGGTGGCCGGCACGGTCATCGATCGCAACTTCCTGTTGGCCAACAACCCCGGCGCGACCATCCAGCAGATCGACAACGGCCTGCTGCCGCGCCTGGGCCGTCCGTCGGCCTCGTACGGCACCCGCGACCGCATCAATCTGGTCGGCAGCCTCGAGTGGCAGCCGAACGACGACATGAAGTTCTATGTCGACGGTCTGTACGGCTACAAAAAGAACGACCTGATCCGCGAAGACATGATGTGGATCGTCCGCAACGGCGCGATCATTCCGCTGAACACCAAGTACGACAAGGCTGACTGCTCGACCGGCTGCACGGTCACGCAGGGCACCTACGCCAACTCGCAGTTCTTCCTGGAATTCCGTCCCTACATCGAAAAGACCGAGTTGTGGGGCGTCAATCCGGGCGGCGAGTGGCAGATCACCGACAAGCTGAAGGTCGAGGCCCAGGCCAACTACACCAAGAGCACCTTCCACCGCGAAAGCCCGACCTTCGGTCCGGTCACCGCGCTGGGCGCTGGCGCGACGGTCGACTACACCTACAACCCGACCGGCGTCCCGACCATCAAGAGCAGCGTCGACCTGAACAACCCGGCCAACTTCGTCTGGAACGGCGGCCGCCTGAACATGCAGGACGAGAAGCGCTGGTATGAGACCAAGGGCGCTCGCGGTTCGGTCACCTGGGGCGATGAGGCTCTGAGCCTGAAGTTCGGCGCCAATTACGACGACATCTCGCGCACCATCCGCGGCTATGACAACAGCGGCGCCTGGCAGAACGCGACCTGCGGCAACAACCCCAGCCTGAACCTGCCCTCGCCCAACAGCGGCCCGCCTTGCCAAGGCCTGAACCAGCCGGGCGCCGCTCCGGCCGGTTATCCGACCTATCCGGGCTACGGCACGGGCTCCACGGCTGGTCAGTCGGGGACGCTCACCTATGGCGGCTCGCTGATCCCGACGGCCAACCTGGCTAGCTTCCTGAAGCCCGGCCCGGCCGGCTTCGTCACGGTCGACTGGGACAAGGTCAAGCAAGCCACCAAGTACGACCAGTTCCACGACAACACGCCGGAGTCGGGCGGTTCCAACACCGGCGCCAGCGGCGGCTACATCAACGAGAAGAACAGCTCGGCCTATACCGAGTTGAACGGCGTGACCCAGGTCAAGGACAGCGACCTGCGCTACAACATCGGCATCCGCTACGTGCACACCAAGCAGACGATCGGTGGTCGCGTTTCGCTGGCCGATCCGCGCAACAGCCTGCCGGGCGGCGCTCAGCTGCCGGACGGCGCGCGCTATCCGAACATCACCAACTTCGTCTACACCGAGAACACCTATTCGAAGTGGCTGCCGGCGGCGAACATCGCCTATGACGTCAGCGAGAACGCCGTGGCCCGCGTCGCGGTCTCGGAAACGATGACCCGTCCGGATCCGGCCGCCCAACTGCCGGGCGTCTCCTTCGGCGCCCCGTCGGCCGACCAGGCCACGATCGGCAACTCGGCCCTGAAGCCGTACTTCTCGAAGAACATCGACCTGGGCTTCGAGTTCTACACCGGCCAGGAAGGCGTGATCGCGGTCAACGCGTTCCGCAAGTCGCTGACCGGCTTCACGACCAACAACGTCGTGACCCAACCGTTCTCGGCCCTGGCTCAGTATGGCATCACCTACGACACCCTGAACGACACCCAGAAGACGGCCATCAACTCGCGTGGCGGCCCGACCCAGGCGCAGGTTCAGATCCAGTCTCAGATCAACGTGCCCAACAAGCTGACGATCAACGGCCTGGAATTCCAGTGGGTTCAGCCGCTCGACTTCCTGACCAGCCGCTTCGGCGTCGAGGGCCTGGGCTTCAACGCCAACGCCACGATCGTCGACCAGACCAGCAACGGTCCGGCGACCGCCTACGGCGTGGCCAAGTACACCTACAACCTGACCGGCTACTACGAGCACAATGGCGTCAGCCTGCGTCTCAGCCACGTCTACCGGAAGGGCTCGCAGTCCAGCGGCGCCAACCAGAACGGCGTGACCCAAGCCGCCCTGTTCTCGGACGACTACAAGCAGACGGACTTCTCCTCGAGCTACGACCTGGAGAAGATCTTCGGCATGAAGAACGCCCCGCAGCTGACCTTCAACGTCACCAACCTGACCAACGAGTCGCTGCGCTCGTACTTCCAGTACGACAACGCGACCTTCACCTACTACAAGCCCGGCCGTACGTACGTGCTGGGCCTGCGGATGAGCTTCTAAGCTCGTTGACGATCGGTCCGGACTCCTCTCGGGTCCGGGCCGCGCTTCCTCCCCTAAGACCATCTGGCCCGGCCTCGCGCCGGGCCTTTTCTTTTGGGCGGCGCGCGGCCGGCGTGGACAATCTGTCGCGGCCGCTCGCGGGCGCCGGCTACCGGAACCTTAACCAGGATCGGGCTACGTCCTTCCGAAAGGAGCGCCCAATCCCATGATCCCCAACCCGCCCCAAGAACTGTTCTCGGCCTCGCGCCTCGTCTTTTCCCTGGTCGAAGGCCTCGTGGGCATGGTGCTGTCGGCCGCCGTGCCGGTCAGCCTGGTGGTCTTCGCGGTCCTGACCTTCTAGCGCGTCCTGGCTGAGGTCGCCTGGCGGGTGCGTCCCGCGTCCGGCGATGCTAAATCCCTGGCCATGACGAGCATCACCACCGTCGGCGTCGACGCCGACGACACCCTCTGGCACTGCGAGAGCCTGTTTCGCCTCTCGCACCAGCGCTTTCTGGACCTGCTGTCCGAGCATGGCGACCCCGAGAAGATCGAGGCCCAGCTGACGGCTGTCGAGAAGCGCAATCTGCGGGTCTATGGCTACGGGGCCAAGGGCTTCACCCTGTCGATGATCGAGACGGCGCTGGAGGTCACCGACGGCGCGGTCGACACCCGCGTGATCCGCGAGATCCTGGCCGTGGGCCGCGAGATGCTGACCGAGCCGATCGAGCCGCTGCCGGGCGTCGAGAACGCCCTGTCCGCCCTGTCGGAGCGCTATCGCCTGATCCTGATCACCAAGGGCGACTTGCTGCACCAGGAGCAGAAGCTGGCCTCGTCGGGCCTGGGCGACTACTTCGTGGCCGTCGAGATCGTGTCGGAGAAGGACGCCACCACCTACCGCCGGGTGTTCGACCGTTACGGCACGGGCGCCGAGCAGGCGGTGATGGCCGGCAACTCGATGCGCTCGGACATCCTGCCGGCCCTGGAGGCCGGCTGCTGGGGCGCCTTGATCCCGTACCCGCTGGTCTGGTCGCACGAGGCCGCCGAGGCGCCGGTCGGGCACGAACGGTATGTTGAGCTGGGCAGCATCAGCGAGCTGCCGGCGTGGGTGGATGGGATTTCAGGAAACCCTCTCTCTTAGAGAGAGGGAGGGGCCCGCCGCGCAGCGCTGGGAGGGTGAGAGGTTACAGGGGTGGCCGCTATGCCGGCCCGCCGTCGAACCTCGTAACCTCTCACCCCAACCCTCTCTCTAAGAGAGAGGGGGCTTTTCGCGCTTCCCCAGCCCCGCCAGCCAATCCCGCGCCGGGCGCTCGAAGAACACCAGCGACAGATAGGCGATCGGGAACAGGGCCACGACCCAGAACAGGACCCACAGGCGCATCAGGTCGCCGTTCAGGCTCCACATCCCCAGGCCCACCCAGGCCAGCCCCATCTTCAGGGCGATCGGGTGCAGAAGGTACAGGCTGAACGACAGCTGGGCCCACGGCGCCAGCCGCTGGCTGACGCCGCCCTGGACGCCCTTGGCGTCGGCGGCCACGCCCAAGAGGCCGATGGCGTAGACGACGAACAGCAGGACGGTCCTCGGCGTCCCCGCCCACGAGGCGACCAGATAGGCGCCTAGCAGCAGCCACATCAGCAGGTTCGGGCGCGGGATCTTCGCCAGCATGTCGCGCAGCTGGAAGGCCGCCATGCCGATCAGGAAGCCGGGGACCGCCCGCAGAACCCCATAGTCCCAGGTCCACTGGTGGAAGGGCCGGTCGCCGTGCGGGGTCTGTAGCATCACCACGATCGACAGCAGGGCGACCGCCAGGGTGACCCACGGCCCGCGCGCGGTCAGCAGGAACAGCAGCGGCAGGATCAGGTACATCCCCATCTCGGCGCTGATGGCCCAGCTGACGAAGTTCCAGGTCTGGGAGTGACACACGCCCCAGGCGTGGATGAAGACGATGTTGGGGACGATGCAGGCCACGTCATAGCGGCGCGGATCGCGGTCCTGGATCCAGCCGGCCGCGCCGGCGGCGGCCACGGCGATGAACACCAGCATGGTCGCCCAGTGCAGCGGCCCCAGCCGCGCCACGCGCTTTTGCAGGAAGTCCCGGTACTTGGCGAAGGTGGTCAGCTTCCCGGTGTAGATCGCCGCCATCACATAGCCGGAGATCAGGAAGAACAGGTCCACGATCAGGCTAAAGGTCTTGATCGTATCGTCCGCCCACTGCCAGCGGCCGTCCAGGTTGATGAACCGGTTGAAGTGGAACACCACGATCATGACGGCCCCGACGATCCGCAGGGCGTCGAGATGCAGCATCTGGTCGGAATCAGGTTTGAGCGGGGGGAGCTTCAGCATGGGGGCAGTGGTGGCATGAGACGGGCGGAGCGAACAGACCCCCTCTCTCTTCGAGAGAGGGAGGGGCCCGTCCCGGCGAAAGCCGGGATGGGAGGGTGAGTGGTCAAGCCCTCCCCATGCGTAACACCGCCAGGATCTCATCCATGGCCCCACCCGGATCGGCCAGCTCGCGCCGGCGAAGCTGACGGGCGATCGCGGTGCGGTTCATTCGGCGAGCCTGACGCGGCTCGCCCTTGGGGTTCAATCGAAGGAATCCGCGTTTCTTGGCGAGCGCTTGACCACTCACCCTCCCATCGCTGCGCGATGGGCCCCTCCCTCTCTCAAAGAGAGAGGGATTTCTTCAGATCGCCACCCGCTTGGCGATCGCGCTCCGCCGCGCGCTGGTCTCCTGCTGGGCCCGTTGCACGGCCTCGGTCTCGGTGGCGTGGAGCAGGTGGTCGATGACGCGTTCCAGGTGGTCGCGCATGGCCTGGCGGGCGGCGGCGGGGTCGCGGGCCTTGAGGGCCTCGACGACGCGGCGGTGCTCGACGATGCGGGGCTCCAGGCCCATGCCGCGGGCCCGGGTCAGGATGTTGCGGGCCAGGGGCGAGCGGTTGCGCCAGTCCCACAGGTTCTCGATCGTGGCGATGATCGCGCCGTTGCCGGTGGCGCGGGCGATGGTCAGGTGGAACTCGCGGTCGGCGTCCTCGCCGCGGATCTCCTCCTCCTCGTGCATCCGTTGCAGCAGGCTTTCCAGCTCGGCGATCTGCTCGTCGGAGATCGAGGTGGCGGCCAGGGCGGCGGCCTCGCCCTCGAACAGGCGGCGGGCCTCGATCAGCTCGAAGGCGCCGATCTCGAAGTCGATGTCGCTGGATGGGGCGACGGGCCGCACATTGCCGGTGACGTAGATGCCAAGGCCGTGGCGGGCCTCGATCATGCCCAGCATTTCCAGCGCGATCATCGCCTCGCGCAGGGTAGGGCGGGAGACCCCGAACTGTTCGGCCAACTCCCGCTCGGTCGGCAGGCGGTCGCCGATCTTGTACTGGCCGGCCTCGATGGCCTCGGCCACGGTGTCGGCGATCTTGCGGTAGAGCTTGACGTTGTCTGACATGGTCGGCGAAGGGGCCCGAAAGGCGCTGGCTTGTCGAGAGCGTGGCAGCCGAAAGTGTAAGCGGTTTCGGCGGCCGCCACGCTCTCAATCACCAGAATTAGAGCCTGTTTATCCACTTGTGATGGTTCCATCACAAGTGGACAGGCTCTAGGTCTGGTTTCTACCACGGACCACGGCGACGCTTGGCGTGTTTTCTCCTGACAGGCTCCTGACCGTCTCCGATCACCAATCGTGCATCGAGCCGTCCAGGCGGCGGGCGAACGGCAGGTAGGCGCGCTTGTAGGGGTACTTGGCGGCCAGGTCCTCGTCGATGTCGACGCCCAGGCCCGGCGCGTCGCCCGGATGCAGCATGCCGTCCGCGAAGGTGTAGGCGTGCGGGAAGACCGCGTCGGTCTCGGGCGTGTGGCGCATGTACTCTTGGACGCCGAAGTTGGGGATCGACAGGTCGAAGTGCAGGGCCGCGCCCATGCAGACGGGCGACAGGTCGGTGGCGCCGTGGCAGCCGGTGCGCACGTGGTGCAGGTCGGCGAAGGCGGCCAGCTTCTTCAGGTGGGTGATCCCGCCGGCGTGGACGGCCGTGGCGCGGATGTAGTCGATCAGCTGCTCCTCGATCAGCTGCTTGCAGTCCCAGATCGAGTTGAAGATCTCGCCCACGGCCAGCGGCGTGGTGGTGTGCTGGCGGATGATCCGGAAGCTGGCCTGGTTCTCGGCCGGGGTGGCGTCCTCCATCCAGAACAGGCGGTAGGGCTCCAGATCCTTGCCCAGGCGGCCGGCTTCGATCGGAGTCAGGCGGTGGTGGACATCGTGCAGCAGGTGCAGGTCATCGCCCAACCGCACGCGCGCGGCCTCGAAGAGAGCGGGGGTGCTGCGCAGATAGCGCTCGGTCGACCAGATGGTCTCCTTGGGCAGGTCGCTGTCGGCCGGCTCGTAGAACATCTTGTCCTTGGAGACGCCGTAGGTCCCGCTCATGCCCGGCACGCCGGTCTGCAGGCGGATGGCCTTGTAGCCCTGCTCGGCGTAGTGGGCGGCGTTGTCGAGGGTCTCCTCGATCGTCTCGCCATTGGCGTGGCCATAGACCATCACCCCCGTGCGGCAGGCGCCGCCCAGCAGCTGGTAGACCGGCAGGCCGGCGATCTTGCCCTTGATGTCCCACAGCGCCATGTCGACCGCCGCGATCGCGGCCATGGTCACCGGACCCCGACGCCAGTAGGCGCCGCGATAGAGGTACTGCCAGATGTCCTCGATCTGGTGGGCGTCGCGGCCGATCAGGCAGGGGATGACGTGCTCTGAGAGATAGGCCTCGACCGCCAGCTCGCGGCCGTTCAGCGTGGCGTCGCCGATGCCGTGGACGCCCTCGTCCGTGATGATCTTCAGCGTGACGAAGTTGCGCCCCGGGCAGGTGACGATGGTCTTGGCGGCGATGATCTTGGGCATGGGGCGCTTCGGCTGGCCGCGAGGGCGTGAAGGGATGGGCCGAAAGCAAGGGGCGCCAGGCGCGAGCGCGCCAGCATCCAAAGACTTCCTCCCTGGGATATCGATGTACCGGTACCATAAAGGTTGTCAACCCAGTGGTCTGACCTCTAAGACTATGGGGCCCGACCTTCGGCGGCGCGCTTCTGGCGGCGTTCGTCTGGGTCCGGAACGCTGAGAGCTTCAAATAAGCCGACCTTCCCGGCGAATGCCGGGACCCAGATCGTAAGGCTGTGATCGAGCCATGCTTGGCCCAGCCGAGCTCCGCGACCTGGGCCCCGGCATTCGCCGGGGAAGTCGGAGATAAGAGTGTTGTGGGAGTGAAACGATGCGTCTGATCGCCTTGGCCCTCGGGCTCTTGCTCATGACCGCCCCGGCCGCCCGGGCGGAAGACGGCTATGACCTTTGGCTGCGCTACAAGCCGGTCGAAGCCTCGGCCAAGGGCGCCTACGCCGCCCGCGCCGCCGCCATCGCCCCGACCCGCGACGCCCCGACCATGAAGGTCGCCCGCGCCGAGCTGGAGCGCGGCCTGACGGGCCTCGTCGGCAAGCCGGCCGAGGCCGCCGCTGGGACGCGCGACGGGGTGATCCTGCTGGGCGCGGCCTCCGATCCGGCGATCGCCAAGCTGGACCTGCCGCTTAAAAGCCTGGGCGAGGACGGCTACCTGATCCGCACCCTGCCGGTGAACGGCAAGGCCACCACGGTGATCGCCGCCAACCGCGACATCGGCGTGCTGTATGGCGTGTTCCGGTATCTGGAGCTGATCCAGACCCGTCAGCCGGTCGCCAGCCTCGACCTCGCCAGCGCGCCCAAGGTCAAGCTGCGCATGCTGAACCACTGGGACAACCTGAACCGCACGGTCGAGCGCGGCTATTCTGGCCAGTCGATCTTCGACTGGTGGAAGCTGCCTGATCACGTCGATCCGCGCATGGTCGACTACGCTCGGGCCAACGCCTCGCTGGGCGTCAACGGGACGGTGCTGAATAACGTCAACGCCAAGGCCGACAGCCTGACCGCGCCGTTCATCGCCAAGGCCGCCGCCCTGGCCGACACCTTCCGGCCCTACGGCGTCAAGGTCTATCTGTCGGCTCGCTTCTCGGCCCCGATCGAGATCGGCGGCCTGAAGACCGCCGACCCGCTGGACCCGGCCGTCCGCGCCTTCTGGAAGGCCAAGGCCGACGAGATCTACAAGGACATCCCCGACTTCGGCGGCTTCCTGGTCAAGGCCAATTCCGAGGGCCAGCCCGGCCCGCAGGACTACGGCCGCACCCATGTCGACGGCGCGAACATGCTGGCGGAAGCCGTCGGCCCGCACGGCGGCGTCGTGATCTGGCGCGCCTTCGTCTATTCGCACGAACAGCCCGACGACCGCGCCAAGCAGGGCTACACCGAGTTCAAGTCGTTCGACGGCCAGTTCGCCGACAATGTGGTCATCCAGGTCAAGAACGGCGCGATCGACTTCCAGCCGCGCGAGCCCTTCCACCCGCTGTTCGGGGCCATGCCCAAGAGCAACATCGGCATGGAGTTCCAGATCACCAAGGAATACCTCGGCTTCGCGACCCACCTCGTCTATCTGGGCCCGATGTTCGAGGAGACCCTGAAGGCCGACACCATGGTCAAGGGCAAGGGCTCGACGGTCGCCAAGGTGATCGACGGATCGCTGGAAGGCCGCAAGCTGACGGCGATGGCGGGCGTCGCCAACATCGGCTCCGACCGCAACTGGAGCGGCTCGCAGTTCGACCAGGCCAACTGGTACGTCTTCGGGCGCCTGGCCTGGGATCCGGAGGCCGACACCCGCGCCATCGCCCGCGACTGGGCCAAGATGACCTTCACCAACGACGAGCGCTTCGTGAAGCCCGCCGTGGACATGATGATGGGCTCGCGCGAGGCGGCGGTGGACTACATGACCCCGCTGGGCCTGCACCACCAGATGGGCGAGGGCCACCACTACGGCCCGGCGCCGTGGGTCAGCGGCGGTCCGCGCGCCGACTGGACCAGCGTCTACTACGCCAAGGCCAGCGCCGACGGCATCGGCTTCGACCGCACGCCGACGGGCAGCAACGCCACCAGCCAGTACGCGCCGCCGGTTGGGGCCTGCTTCGCCGACCTCAAGTGCGTCGACGAGAAGGACCTGCTGTGGTTCCACCACCTGCCTTGGGACTATCGCCTGAAGTCCGGCGACACCCTGTGGGACGGCATGGTCAAGTCCTACTCGCGCGGCGTCTCGTACGTGGACGGCATGAACCGCACCTGGGCCAGCCTGGCGCCGTATGTCGACGCCCCGCGCCACGCCGAGGTCGCCGACTTCCTGAAGATCCAGCGCAACGAGGCCCAGTGGTGGCGCGACGCCTCGATCGCCTGGTTCCAGACCTTCTCCAAGCGCCCGCTGCCGGCGGGCGAGAAGCCGCCGGAGAAGCCGCTGGAGTACTACCAGGGCCTCAAGTTCCGCTGGGCGCCGGGGAACGGGGGGTAGGGTTTCCTTCTCCCCTTGCGGGAGAAGGTGTCGGCGCAGCCGACGGATGAGGGGTTTCTCGGCGCGGCCCGCGCGACCCCTCACCCGGCCCTTCGGGCCACCCTCTCCCGCAAGGGGAGGGGGAAGGGGCTAGCGGATCAGCCTTCGCCGTGCGTCATCTTAAGCGACACCGTTAGCTTGAGGCCGCCCCATGAAGCCCCTGTTCGCCGCCGCCGCCCTGGCCCTCGTTCTCGCCACTTCCGCCCAGGCCGCGCCCCAAATGGCGGTCAAGAACGCGCCCGCCACGCTGAAGGTCATCGACGCCCAGCTCGACCGCGACTACCCGGCGCTGGAGGCGGTCTATAAGCAGATCCACGCCCATCCCGAGCTGGCCTTCCAGGAGGTCCAGACCGCCAAGACCCTGGCGACCGAGATGCGGGCTCTCGGCTTCACCGTCCTCGAGGGCGTCGGCAAGACCGGCGTCGTGGCGATCCTCAAGAACGGCGACGGACCCAAGGTGCTGATCCGCACCGAGATGGACGGCCTGCCGATGGAGGAGAAGTCGGGCCTGCCCTACGCCAGCCGGGCGACCGCGACCTGGCGCGACGGCCAGACCTTCGTCGCCCATTCCTGCGGCCACGACATCCACATGGCCGCCTGGCTGGGGACCGCCCGCCAGCTGGTGGCGATGAAGTCGAAGTGGAAGGGCACGCTGGTCTTCGTCGCCCAGCCGGCCGAGGAGGTCATCGGCGGCGCCAAGGCCATGCTGGCCGATGGCCTGTGGGACAAGATCGGCGGCAAGCCCGACTACGGCTTTGCTCTGCACGTGGGTAACGGCGTGGCGGGGGAGGTCTATTACAAGGCCGGCGTGATCAGCTCGACCTCGGACGGGCTGGACATCACCTTCAACGGCCGCGGCGGCCACGGTTCGATGCCATCGACGACGATCGATCCGGTGATGATGGCCGCCCGCTTCACCGTCGATGTCCAGAGCGTGATCAGCCGCGAGAAGGACCCCTCGGCGTTCGGCGTCGTGACGATCGGCTCGATCCAGGCCGGCAGCGCCGGCAACATCATCCCCGACAACGCCCGGGTGCGCGGCACGGTCCGCACCCAGGACGACGCGGTGCGCGACAAGATCCTGGACGGCGTCAAGCGCACGGCCAAGGCGGTGGTCGACATGGCCGGCGCCCCACCCGCCGACGTCAAGCTGAACCCCGGCGGCAAGATGGTGGTCAACGACCAGGCCCTGACCGACCGCACGGCGGCGGTGTTCAAGGCCGCGTTCGGCCCGCGCGCGGTGGCCCAGACCAAGCCCGGCTCTGCGTCCGAGGACTATTCGGAGTTCGTCATCGCCGGCGTGCCGTCGCTGTATTTCGGCATCGGCGGCTTCGACAAGGCGATGGTCGAGAAGGCCGCGGCCGAGGGCAAGTCGTTGCCCAGCAACCACTCGCCGTTCTTCGCCCCCACGCCGGAGCCCAGCATCCGCACCGGCGTCGAGGCCATGACCCTGGCCGTGCTGTCGGTGACGGGGAAGTAAACTCCAGCCTACGCCCATATTTCCGTGTCATCCCGGATAAGCGCTGCGCGCTTTCCGGGATGACACGGGTTTTTGGCGCGGGTGTTGAAAGTCCCTCTAATGGGTTGACCCCGTCGCCGGCCTAGGGTGATCTGCCGTCAAAATGGTAGCGCTACCGCGCCGCCGATAAACGGGAGGCGCCCATGGCTTCGAACATCATCGACCCCACGCGACGACAGGCTCTGGGACTCGCCGCCGGCGCCGCCGCCAGCCTTGTCGCGAGCCTGCCCCCCTCTGGCGCTTTCGCCGACGAGACACCGCTGCGCGATCTGGCCAAGGCCAAGGGCCTCTATTTCGGCTCGGCGGTCCCGGCCGGGCCGCCCGGCGCGACCACTGGCCCGTTCGAGGACGCCCGCCACCGCGCCATCCTGGCCCGCGAGTGCGGGGTGCTGGTCCCCGAGAACGAGCTGAAGTGGTACGTGGTCCGCCTGGCCGGGCCCGAGGCCTTCGACTTCAGCCGCGCCGACCGCATCGCCGCCTTCGCCAAGGAGAACGGCCAGGCCCTGCGCGGCCACACCCTGCTGTGGCACCACCCGCAGTGGTTCCCGGCCTGGACCAAGACCTACGACTTCGGCGCCCAGCCCGCCCAGGCGGCGGCCAAGATGGTCACCGAGCACATCCAGGCCCTGTGCGCGCGCTATCCGCAGATGATCTCGTGGGACGTGGTCAACGAGACGGTTGATCCCAAGGACGGCTCGATCCGCTCGACCTTCCTGTCGGACGCCATGGGCAAGGAGGAGGTGCTGGACCTGTCCTTCCACGTCGCCCGCCAGGCCGCGCCCAAGGCTCGCCTCGTCTACAACGACTATATGAGCCAGGAGGTCGGCAACGAGAAGCACCGCTACGGTGTGCTCAAGCTCCTGGAAGGCTTCAGGAAACGCGGCACGCCCGTCGACGCCCTGGGCATCCAGAGCCACATCGGCGCCGAGAACGCCGACACCTTCACGGGCTTTGGCAAGCCGCAGGAGAAGGAGTGGACGGCGTTCCTGAACGACGTCACCGGCATGGGCTATGACCTCTTGGTCACCGAGTTCGACGTCCACGACAAGGGCCTGCCCTACGAGTTCGGTCCCCGTGACGCGGCGGTGGCGGCCTACGCCAAGGCCTTCCTCGACCAGGTTCTCAGCTACCGCCAGACCAAGGAGGTTTTGGCCTGGGGCATGATCGACAAGTACTCATGGCTGCAGGGCCAGTGGCTGCGCGAGGACAAGAAGCCCAAGCGCCCGACCCTCTACGACGACGACTACAAGCCCAAGCCGTTGCGCGAGGCCGTGGCCGCCGCGCTGCGGGCCGCGCCGGCGCGGTAGGGTTTTCTCTCACTCGAAACACCCGTGTCATCCCGGCCGTAGCGCGAAGCGCGGAGAGCCGGGACCCAGGGGCGGCAAGCGCGGCGTTCCCGCACCCCCTGGGTCCCGGATAGCCTCTGCGAGGCTTCCGGGATGACA
>NZ_LSJA01000224.1 GCF_001556515.1 Caulobacter sp. CCH9-E1
CGGCCGCTCCTCACGCTAGCTCATCTCCATCACACGAGGTGGCGCGAAGCGCCGGAGGGGGAAGTCCTGCTGAACTTGCCTCTTCCCCCTCCGTCGTCGCTCCGCGCCGACACCTCCCCCGCTGGGGGGAGGATTTGTGGCCCTAAGCCTTTTTCACGAACTCGGTCCGCAGGACGAGGCCCCGGACCTTGTCGACATTGGCCTCGATCTCTTCGGGGTCGCCGGTCAGGCGGATCTTGCGGACCACCGTGCCGCGCTTGAGGGTCACGCCGCCCGAACCCTTGACCTTCAGGTCCTTGATCAGGGTGACGGTGTCGCCGTCGGCCAGGATATTGCCGTTGGAGTCGCGGGTTTCGTCCGACATGGCGGGCCTTTCGATGGGGCCGGCCGATGACGGCAAACCCGTAGATTTGGTGGGGGCTTTCCTAAGCGGCGCCATGCCTGCGCGTCAATGCGGCGTCTTCTTCCGCCCCAGCGGATGCTTGGTCTGCACCACCTGCGCCAGGTGTTCGCCCGCGACATGGGTGTAGATCTGGGTGG
>NZ_LSJA01000225.1 GCF_001556515.1 Caulobacter sp. CCH9-E1
TGTACGTCGTCAGAAGTTTTGAGACAGCCGGGCTGCGGATTTAGCGGAGGGTTGGCCTCATCTGGGGTTGATATCTAGGCGGCGATTTTGCGGTGCTGCAAGCGCCGATGTTCGAGGGTCTGTCGCTTGACGCTGGCGCGGCGGCGCAGGATGTCGGCGGCCCGGCCGAAGTAGACGTCGGCTGGTGTCACATTCTCCAGGCTCTCGTGATAGCGGGCGTGGTTGTAGTGCTCGATGAAGGCGCCGATCTGGGCCTCCAGGTCGCCGGGCAGGAAGTAGTTCTCCAGCAGGATGCGGTTCTTTAAGGTCTGGTGCCAGCGCTCAATCTTGCCCTGGGTCTGGGGATGGTAGGGCGCGCCCCGGACGTGTTTCATCTCCT
>NZ_LSJA01000226.1 GCF_001556515.1 Caulobacter sp. CCH9-E1
TCTCGGTGGTCATGGCCGAGGTGACGATCGTGACGTTCGGCAGGCTGGCCAGCTTGCGCTGGAGCACCGCGTCGGCGCGCAGTTGGCTGTCGAACTCGATCAGCGTCACGTGCGCCACGATGCCGGCCAGGTCGATGGCCGCCTCGACGCCGCTGTTGCCGCCGCCGATCACCGCCACGCGCTTGCCCTTGAACAGCGGGCCGTCGCAGTGCGGGCAGTAGGCCACGCCCTTGTTCTTGTACTCGGCCTCGCCGGGCACGTTGACGTTCCGCCAGCGGGCGCCGGTCGACAGGATCACGCTCTTGGACTTCAGGCTGGCGCCGTTCTCGAGCTTGATCTCGATCAGGCCGCCGGGAGTCTTGGCCGGAACCAGGCCCACGGCCTTTTGCAGGTTCATCACGTCGACCTCGTAGTCCTTGACGTGCTGCTCCAGCGCCGAGGCCAGCTTGGGGCCTTCGGTGTGCGGGACCGAGATGAAGTTCTCGATGTCCATGGTGTCCAGCACCTGGCCGCCGAAGCGCTCGGCCGCGACGCCGGTGCGGATGCCCTTGCGGGCGGCGTAGATCGCCGCGGCCGCGCCGGCGGGGCCGCCGCCGATCACCAGCACCTCGAAGGCGTCCTTGGCCTTGATCTTCTCGGCCATGCGGTCGGCGGCGCCGGTGTCCAGCTTCGCCAGGATCTGCTCGACGTCCATGCGGCCCTGGCCGAACGGCTGGCCGTTCAGCAGGATGGTCGGGACGGCCATCACCTGGCGTTCCTCGACCTCGGCCTTGAAGAAGGCGCCGTCGATGGCGACGTGATGGATGCGCGGGTTCAGGGCGCTCATCGTGTTCAGCGCCTGCACCACGTCGGGGCAGTTCTGGCACGACTGCGAGAAATAGGTCTCGAAGCGGTAGTCGCCGTCCAGGCCCTTGATGCGCTCGATCACCTCGTCATCGAGGCGCGGCGGGTGGCCGCCGACGTGCAGCAAGGCCAGCACCAGCGAGGTGAACTCGTGGCCCAGCGGCAGGCCGGCGAAGCGCACGTCCGCGTCGCCAAAACCTTCACTTGGGGCGGCGCGCGTGATGGCGAACGACGGCTTGCGTTCGTTGTCGCCGCCCAGGTTCAGGGTGACCTTGTCCGAGGTGGCGACGATGTCTTCCAGCAGGGCCTTCATCTCGGCCGAGCCGGCGGAGTCGTCCAGCGAGGCGACCAGTTCGATCGGCTGGCGCAGGTTCTGCAGATAGGTGGTCAGCTGGGTCTTCAGACCGGCGTCCAGCATGATGGGCTCCCTGGTGGGTTGGGGAGTGGAAAGGGCGTTCGATTGTCGGGGAGAACGATCGAACGCGGCGTACGATCGAGAAATCGCGTCGCCGACCCGAGCGGCCGGCGACGCGGGTAGCTCAGGTCTTAGATCTTGCCGACGAGGTCGAGCGAGGGGGCCAGGGTCTTTTCACCCTCTTCCCACTTGGCCGGGCAGACTTCGCCCGGGTGCGAGGCCACGTACTGGGCGGCCTTGACCTTGCGGATCAGTTCGGCGGCGTTGCGGCCGATGCCTTCGGCGGTGACTTCCATGAACTGGATGACGCCTTGCGGGTCGACCAGGAAGGTGCCGCGGTCGGCCAGGCCGACGCCCGGACGCATGATGTCGAAGTTGTTGGTCACCAGGCCCGACGGGTCGCCGATCATGGTGTACTTGATCTTGCCGATGGCGGGCGAGCTGTCGTGCCAGGCCTTGTGCGAGAAGTGCGTGTCGGTCGACACGGCGTAGATCTCGACGCCCAGCTTCTGGAAGGTGTCGTAGTTGTCGGCCAGGTCTTCCAGCTCGGTCGGGCAGACGAAGGTGAAGTCGGCCGGATAGAAGAAGAAGACCGACCACTTGCCCTTCACGTCGGCATCGCTGACCGTGACGAACTTGCCGTCCTTGAAGGCCTGGGCGGTGAAGGGTTTGATCTCGGTGTTGATCAGCGACATGGGGCGCTCCGTTGAAAGGATGCGCTGCTTGTACGGGGCGCTCGTAGATCGAGCAAATTGATAAATCTTCTGGACGGAATAGAGCGCCTCTATGGCGGGGCGCGGCGGTCTGGGCGGCGACGAAGATCTCGCCGCCGCCACGCCGGCGGACACGCCGTATGCGGATGGTTCGCGTCGAGAAAGGCGGTCTGTCCCCTCGGCGGGCATCGCCCGCCGCCGCCCTTTCCGATGTCGCGCGGATCACCCCCAGATGACCCAGCCGTCCGCCGACTCCGCGCCTCCCCAGACGCGGTGTCCGCCAGGGGCGCAAGTGACTGAAGCGGCGCGCCGAGGTCGAGAGGCGAGGGGCCTTCAGGTCGCCAGGCGGGGCGGACGACCTTCGTACGGGCGCCGGACGCGGGCGGGCGCCTCTAAATCAGCCAGCTTTGCGGGCGCGGATAGGGCTCGCCGCGCGACAGATAGTAGATGCCGGCGATGCAGCGGGCGATGAACCACAGGCTGATCCCGCCCATGATGATCCCGCCGAAGACCAGCATCGGGATGCCGATCAAGACGAGGCTCAGCGGGATGCCGACCAGGAAGATCGCCAGGCCCAGCAGGAAGCCGGCGATCGACAGCCAGAAGCTCCGGATGGCGAAGGTGAAATGGGTCGCGTTCACGGGGCCGGCGGCGTCGCGGCTGACATAGGCGACGATCAGGCCGACGATGAAGGTCAGGCCGTTGGTGAAGCCCAGCAGGTACAGGCCGTAGACCACGGCCGGCAGCAGCTTGTCCTCGTCGGAGCGGGGGGTGACGATGGTGTCGGTCATGATCAAAGCATCCAGCTCTTGGGCGTGGGATAGGGTTGGTTCTTAAACAGATTGGACAGGCCGATGATCCCGCGGACGATGATCCACAGGCCGACCGCGACCATCAGCACGACGCCGATACCGATCACGGTCAGCAGGGCCGAGATCGCGGCGAACAGCACGGCCAGCCAGAAGGTCCGGATCTGGAACTCGTAGTGGCTGGCCAGCCATTCGGGCGCGTCCTTGCGGCTGACATAGGCCAGGATCGCGGCGATCACGCAGGTAAGGCCGCCGGTCGGCGGGCCCGCGATCAGCAGGGCGTAGCCGATGCCTGGCAGCATCTTGTCGTCCTGCAGCCGAGGCGGGACGGCGGGGTCCATCGAAGGGTCTGACACGGTTTTGAGCCTAGGGATATCGTCGTTGGCTCAACGATCGCGCCGTCGGGGGCGGGATGCAAATGAAGGTGGCGTCATGACGCCGTTTTCACCTTCGGCGCCGAACATTACGAAAAAGTCATGTTCTCTTGAGCCGTCCAACCGGGCGGAGCGGCCGTAGAGCTAACCGACAACGCGCGCTGTCGACTTTCTCCCATCTATCCCCCCAACCCGATGGAAGGTCCCCCAAAAGATGATGCGTTCGATCCTTCGCCGCACGGCGATGCTGACGCTCGCCGCTACGGCGCTCGCCACCCCCGCTTTCGCCGACCACCACGGCGCCAAGCCCAACATCGTCGGCGTCGCCGCCGGCAATGCGGACTTCTCGACCCTGGTCACGGCGGTCAAGGCCGCGGGCCTGGTCGACACCCTGTCGGGCGCGGGTCCGTTCACGGTGTTCGCCCCAACCAACGCCGCCTTCGGCAAGCTGCCGGCCGGCACGGTCGAGACCCTGGTCAAGCCCGAGAACAAGGCGACCCTGACCAAGATCCTCACCTGCCACGTCGTGGCCGGCAAGGTGGAGGCCAAGACCCTGCTCGGCGCCATCCAGTCGAACGGCGGCGCCTACACGATCAACACGGTCGGCGGCTGCCAGTTCAAGGCGGCCGTCGAGGGCGGCAAGGTCGTGATCACCGACGAGAAGGGCGGCAAGAGCACCGTCACCGCCACCGACGTCGCGGCCAGCAACGGCGTGATCCACGTGATCGACAGCGTGCTGATGCCTCGCTGATCGAGGTTCGCCCCCGGCCTCGATCACGAACGCCCCGGCCTAACGGTCGGGGCGTTTTCTTTTACGGCAGCAGATCGGCGGGCGGATCGTGCGGGTCGAAGGCGCGGCCGGCGCCGATCCAGGGCAGGGCGGCCGTCAGCAGCAAGAGGACGAAGACCATCCGCGCGGCCATGTCGATCCCGACGGCGGCCATGCCGGCGCTCAGCGAGAACGCCAGGGTCGCGACCGCGCCGAGCGCGGTCAGGGCGATCATGCCGGTCAGGGCCGCGCGCGCCTCGATCCGCGCCACGCCGAACCGGGCCTTGGGCGAGAGATCCGCGCCGACGGCGGCGATCGCCCGCGCCAGGGTCGAGAAGCTGGGCAGCCGATCCTCGAACCGGCCCGGACCCTGATAGCTCTGCGAGACGATCTGGATCCGCCGCTGGCCGAAGGTCAGCAGCAGGCTGCGCCGGCGGCCGTCCTTGCCGATGGCGAGCCGGTAACGGCTCAGGCTAGCCAGCGGAAAGCGGCGCTGCGCCTTGCCGCGCGTCTCCACCAGCACCCCGGGCTCCAGCGTCCAGACCGTCTCGGGCTGGAGCGGGGAGAGCCGGGCGCCGTGGCGGATACTCATCGCGGTCTAGGCTCGAACGGCGGTGATCTCGACGCCGGCGGCGGCGGCGTGCGGGGCCAGGGCCAGGGGCTTTTCGACCCGCACCCGCGCGCGGGTGACGCGCGGATCGCTGAAGCAGGCCTGGGCCAGGCGCTCGGCGAAGGTTTCGACCAGGTCGATATGGCCCTCGGCGACGATGGCGCGGGCGGCCTCGCCGACCATCTCGTAGTTCACGGTGTCGGGCAGGCGCTCGCAGTGGCTGGCGGCCACGTCCAGCTCGACATCGACGACCAGCGGCTGCATGCGGCCGTGCTCGTGGTCATAGACGCCGATCTGGGCGTCGACCTTCAGGCCGCGCACGAAGACCTTGGTCACGATGACGCGCGCCAGGTCATGAGCAGAAGCGGTGTCGGGGAGCGGAGCTGCGGCCAAGGACGGCCTCTCTGGTTACGGAGCGACGATGTCGGGCGTCTTCCAGCCCAGGTGCTGGCCGCCGTCCACGGCGATCATCTGGCCCGTGACCGACGTGGCGTCAATGAGATAGCGCAGGGCGGCGGCGATCTCGTCGGGCGTCGCGCGGCGTTGCAACAGCACCCCGGCGGCCTCGGCCTCGAACTCGCCGGGCGCCTGATGGACCGAGGGCAGCACCGGCCCGGGGCCGATGGCGTTGACCCGGATGCGCGGCGCGAGCGCTTGAGCCAGCGTCTGGGTCGCCCACCACAGGCCCGCCTTCGACAGGCTGTAGCTGAAGAATTGCGGGTTGGGGCGCCAGACGCGCTGGTCGATGATGTTGACGACGAGGCCCGCGCGATCCGCCGGCAGGGCGGCGGCGAAGGCCTCGGCCAGCACCAGCGGCGCGCGCAGATTGGTCTCGAGGTGGAGGTCCCAGGTCCGGCGGGAGAGGTTCCCGACGCGGTCGTCCTCGAAGGCCGAGGCGCTGTTGACCAGCAGGGTGACGGGCCCGAGGGCTTTGGACGCCTGGGCGATCAGGCCGCCCGTCTCGGTTTCGTTGGCGAGGTCGGCGCGGACCAGGGCCGCGCGGCGACCCAGCGCCCGCGCGTCGGCGGCCGTCTCTTCGGCCTCGTCGGTCGAGGCGCGGCAGTGGATGGCGACGTCAAAGCCGGCGCGGGCGGCTTCAAGGGCCAGGGCCCGACCGATCCGACGCCCCGCGCCGGTGACCAGGGCCGCGCCGCGCGGGCTCATCGACGGGCTCAGTCGATGCGGCCGAACTCGGACAGGTTCAGCGTGCAGACGATGCCCAGGAAGATGGCGATGACGAGGATCGCGAGCATGGCGCGGCTCCGAAAGAGAGGGTTGTGGCTTCGGCTTTAGCGGGCGAGCCCCCCGACCGCAAGCGCGGGAGATCGCGTAGCCTTATAAGCGTGTCACCCCGGCCGTAGCGCGAAGCGCGGAGAGCCGGGGCCCAGGGGCGGCGCGCGCTGCGCTCCTTCACCCCTGGGTCCCGGATAGCCTCTGCGAGGCTTCCGGGATGACACTAGATTGGGGCGGGCCTTACAACACCCCATGCTCTGGCGCCGCCGCATCGAACCGTTCACCCGCCCCCTGGTCTACGCCTTCTTCCGCTTCAAGCGGGGGCTGACCCTGGGCGTACGGGCGGTGGTCACCGACGAGGAGGGCCGCGTGCTGCTGCTGCAGCACACCTATGTCCACGGCTGGTACCTGCCCGGCGGCGGGGTCGAGCGCGGCGAGACGGCCGAGCTGGCCGTGGTCCGCGAGCTCCAGGAGGAGGCCGGGGTGCGCGCGCTCAGCCGTCCGCGCCTCGTCTCGGCCCACAGCAACGAGATCCTGCACCCCGGCGACCACGTGCTGGTCTATCGCATCGAGGCCTGGGAAACTTGCGCCTCGAACGCGGCCGGCGAGATCCACGCGGTCGGCTGGTTCGACCCCCACGACCTGCCCGATGAGACCACCCGCGCCACCCGCCGGCGCATCGCCGAGGCGCTGCATGGGGAAGAGCCGGACGCGATGTGGTGAGGCGCGCGTGAATCCCTCTCTCTTTGAGAGAGCGACTGTCTGGATGGTCAAGCGTTGGCCATTGCGTT
>NZ_LSJA01000227.1 GCF_001556515.1 Caulobacter sp. CCH9-E1
TGAAGCTTCTCCTGATCGAGGATGACCGCGCGACGGCCAGCTATGTCCAGCAGGGGCTGGCGGAGCTCGGCCACGCCTGTGACCACGCCGAGACCGGGCTGGACGGGCTGACGGCCGCGCTAACCAACCGCTACGACGCGATCATCCTCGATCGGAACCTGCCGCAGCTGGATGGCCTCTCCGTCCTGCAAGCGCTGCGGTCGCAGGGCCAGACGACGCCGGTGCTGATCCTCAGCGCGCTGGGGCAGGTCGACGATCGGATCAAGGGCCTAGACGCCGGCAGCGACGACTATCTGACGAAGCCATTTTCGTTCGGGGAACTGATGGCGCGGATCGCCGCCATCGTCCGACGGGGTTCAGGCGCGGCCACAGCCACGACGACCCTGCAGGTGGGCGATCTGGAGCTGGACCTCTTGGCGCGTTCGGCCAAGCGGGGCGCCCGGCGTATCGAGCTACTCAACAAGGAGTTCCAACTCCTTGAATACTTCATGCGCCATGCTGGCCAGGTGGTGACACGCACCATGCTTCTCGAAGCCGCTTGGGACTACAGCTTCGATCCCGGAACCAATGTCATAGACGTCCATGTGAGCCGGCTCCGCGGCAAGCTTGAGCACGGGGAGGAGCCGCCGCTGCTGCATACGGTCCGCGGCGCCGGATACCAGCTTGACGCGCGTTAGCCGGCCCCGGCGCCGACCGCAGGCGGCGGCGTTCCGCGGCGCCCTGTGGATCACGCTGATCGCCGTGGTCACGACCGTCGCGGCGCTGAGCGTCCAGCACTTTCAGACTGTCCGGGTGTTGAAGATCGAACTCAAGCACCTGCTCGAGGGCGAGGCGGACGCGCTCGTCCTTCGCTATCGTGATGGCGGCCTGGGCGGCCTCGCTAACTATATCGACGAGCAGACCCGGACGCAGCGACGCGACGTGGTCTACATGGTCTCCGATGGCGCCGGGCGGCGTCTGGCGGGCAATGTCTTGGTCTGGCCAAGCGGGCTTGCGGCCGAGCACCTGGCCATCACGACCGTGCAGGTGCGGCGAGGCGGTCAGGTCCAGTCGCGACGGATCGAGGCCGAGGTCCGCACCCTCGGGCCCGGCACGCGGCTCTTGGTCGGACACCTGGCGGACAGCCGCATCGCGCTTGGGCGTCGCTATTGGATGTCGCTCGCGCTGTCGGTGCTGGCGACCGCCGTGCTCGGGCTGAGCCTTGGTTGGCTCGTCAGCCGGCGTGGTGTGCGCGTGGTGCGGGCGGCGGCCGACACGGGGGATCGATTCCTCAGCGGTCACTTGGATGAGCGGCTGAAGGTCTCGCCCCGCGACGACGAATTCGATCGCCTGGCCGAGGTGTTCAACGCCTGCCTCGACGAGATCGAGCGCATGGTCCGTTCGCTCCGCGCCGCCACCGATGGCCTGGCGCACGACCTGAAGACGCCGCTGACACGGATCAAGGCGCGCCTGGAATTGGCGGCGCTACGCGGGCAGGAGGTTCCGCAACAGGATATCCTGTCGGAGACGGCGCGCGATCTCGACGCCCTCTTGGCGTTGGTGAACGGGCTGCTGGTGCTGGCCAGGGCTGACGCCACCACGGCCGATAGCTTCGTGCCGC
>NZ_LSJA01000022.1 GCF_001556515.1 Caulobacter sp. CCH9-E1
TTCAACCCCTCATCCGTCAGCTTCGCTGACACCTTCTCCCGCAAGGGGAGAAGGAGAAATCCGCCTACCCCGCCGCCTCGGTCAGGCTGGAATACACCAACGTCCGCAGCTCCCGCCGGATCGGGTAGGCGCTGGAGGGCATCAGCTGGGTCATGAACACCACCGCCAGGTCCTCGACCGGATCGATCCAGAAGGCGGTCGAGGCCATGCCGCCCCAGAAGTACTCGCCCAGCGAGCCCAGATTCTTGGTGCGCGCCTGATCGACGGTCATGGCGAAGCCGAGGCCAAAGCCCAGCCCCTCGAACACCGCCTCGCTGAACAGGGACTTGGAGAGCTGGGTCAGCTCCTGGCCGCCCGGCAGGTGGTTCATGGTCATCAGCTTGATGGTCTTGGGGCTGAGCAGGCGCGCGCCGTCCAGCTCGCCGCCGTTCAGCAGCATGCGGCAGAAGCGCATGTAGTCGTCGGCCGTCGATACCAGCCCGCCGCCGCCCGACTTCAGGGACGGATCGCTCAGGTAGCGGCTCTTTTCCGGGTCGTCCTGCAGCACCACCTTGCCCGACGGCGTCAGGGCGTAGCAGGCGGTGAAGCGGGCGCGCTGGCTTTCGGGCACGAAGAAGCCGGTGTCGACCATCTTCAGCGGATCGAAGATGCGGGTCTTCAGGAAGACGTCGAACGGCTGGCCCGAGATGGTCTCGACCAGATAGCCCAGCACGTCGGTGGCGACGGAATAGTTCCAGGACTCGCCCGGCGAGAACTCCAGCGGCACGGTCCCCAGCGCATCGACGAAGGCCTGCAGGCCGCCCTCGCTGTCCACGCCGTCCAGCTTCAGCTTGCGATAGGCGGCGTCGACATTGGTGCGCTGCTGGAAGCCGTAGGTCAGGCCCGCCGTGTGGCGCAGCAGGTCGATCATCCGCATCGGTTCGGTGGCCGGCTTGGTCAGGAAGGCGCCCTGCACGCCGCCGTTGAAGACGCCGAGGTTCCGCCAGGCCGGGATGAAGCGGTGCACCGGATCGTCCAGCGCCACCAGGCCGTCCTCGACCAGCATCATGAAGGCCACGCTGGTGATCGGCTTGGTCATCGAATAGATGCGGAACAGACTGTCGGCCTTCAGCGGCTTTCCGCGCTCGACATCCGCATGGCCCAGCACCGACGTGTAGGCCAGCTGGCCGCGCCGCCAGACTTGGGTCAGGGCGCAGGGCAGTTTTCCGCTGTCGATGTACTTGGATTGGATGAAGCCATCGATGCGCTTCAGGCGCTCGGACGACATTCCCACGGCTTCCGGCGTACTCAAGATTCTCTCTCCCCTGCGCATTGTCTTTTGGCGTCGCCCGAAAAGGGCGAGCGCGACATTCCGTCGCAACCCAAACTTTACCCGCTTGAGCGCATCCTAATTGAAGACGAGGGAATCAGGATGGGCAAGCACTTGGACGCGGGGGCTGCCTCAAGGATCGAAGCGGCGGCCGCCGACTGGTTCTTCCAGAGCAGCCTCGACATGTTCGTCGTGCTGCACGACCGGACCATCGCCCGCGTCAATCCCGCCTGGACCCAGGCGACCGGCTGGAGCCCCGAGGATTCGCTGGGCCGGCACATCAACGACTTCTTCCATCTGCACGACACGCCGATCATCGAGGATATCGACCGGATCCTTCAGGCGCGCGGCCAGGCCACCGGCGAGCACCGCCTGGCGCGCAAGGGCGGCGGCTGGCTGTGGGTGCGCTCGCAGTCCAAGGTGCTGGAGGGCGGCGACCTGCTGATCGTGTTCCAGGACCGCACCGAGGAGCGGGCCCGCAACATCGCCCGCCAGCAGGCCGAGCGCTCCAACGAGCTCCTGCGCACCGCCACCGGCGTCTATGTCTGGCGCTTCAACGCCCGCAAGGGAATCTACGTCTTCGAGCAGGACATCCCCACGCCCAGCCATCCAGAAGGCGGGATGCGGACCATGTCGATCTCGGAGATGACCCAGTCGATCCATCCCGACGACCGCGACCGCGCCTGGGAGGCCCTGTCGCGCACCCTGCGCACGGGCGAGCACATCGAGATCGACTACCGCTACCTGGACCCGCCGGCCGACCGCTGGGCGCACATCCACTCGTCCTGGCGCGGCGTCCGCGGCGCCAGCCCCGAGACCTGGGACGTGATCGGCATCAGCCAGAACGTCACCGAGCTGGTCGAGGCCCGCGACGCGGCCCTGGCCGCCGCCGACGCCAAGAGCCAGTTCCTGGCCAATATGAGCCACGAGATCCGCACCCCGATGAACGGCGTCTTGGGCGTGCTGCATCTGCTGAAGAAGGAGCGGCTGTCGGCCGACGGCCGTCGCCTGCTGAACGAGGCGCTGGACTGCGGCGAGATGCTGTCCCAGTTGCTGAACGACATCATCGACGTCTCGCGCATCGAGGCGGGCAAGCTGGAGCTGGCGCCGGAGCCGACCGAGCCGGCCGAGCTGCTGCGCGGCGTCGCCGAGATGCTGCGCCCTCAGGCCGAGGCCAAGGGGCTCTATCTGCGGGTGGAAGCCGCCGGGGATCTCGGCTGGGTGGTCACCGACCCCCTGCGCCTGCGCCAGGCCCTGTTCAATCTGCTGGGCAATGCGGTGAAGTTCACCCTGACCGGCGGGGTCGTCGCGCGGCTGTCGGGTCGCCGCGACGGGGAAAGCCTGCGCCTGCGCTACGAGATCGAGGACACCGGCGTCGGCATCGACCCCGAGGCGGCCGCCAAGCTGTTCGAACGCTTCCGGCAGGGCGACGGCTCGACGACCCGACGCTTCGGCGGCTCGGGCCTGGGCCTCGTCATCTGCCGGCGCCTGGCCGAGCTGATGGGCGGCGACGTCGGCTTCGACAGCACGTCGGGCCAGGGCTCGACCTTCTGGATCGAGATCGAGGCCGAGGCCAGCGCGGCGCCGGTCGAGGCCCATGACGATGACGACGACACGCCGCTGTTCGCCGGCCTGCGGGTGCTGCTGGTCGAGGACAACGCCACCAACCGCCTGATCGCCGGCCGCATGCTGGAGGCGCTGGGCGCGCAGGTCAGCCTGGCCGAGGACGGCGTCCAGGGCGTGGCCATGGCCCGCGAGGGCTTCGACCTGATCCTGATGGACATCCAGATGCCGGGCATGGACGGCGTCGAGGCCACGCAGCGCATCCGCGCCCTGCCCGCCCCGATCGGAACCGCCCCGATCCTGGCCATGACCGCCAACGCCATGGCCCACCAGCAGGCCGGCTATGTCGCCGCCGGCATGGACGGCGCGATCGCCAAGCCGCTCTCCCCCGCCGCCCTGGCCCGCGCCATCATCCAGGTGCTGACCAGCGACAGGACGGGAACGCTGAAGGCGTCGTAGGGGCGGTCCGAGAAGCCCTCCAGATAGACCGACCTCCCCGGCGAATGCCGGGGCCCAGTTTCATCCGGAGCGGCTGGGGATGACGCGACATGGCTCTGGACTATACGGCCGGGCGTCAATGGGTTCGATCTGGATCCCGGCATTCGCCGGGAAGGTCGGGTTTTAGGCCGAGGACTGGGATCGACCCTGAGGGGACCTATTTCCCTCTCCCCCTGCGGGAGAGGGTGGCCGCCGAAGGCGGTCGGGTGAGGGGGCGCGCTCCGCTATCCCGACACGTCTTTCAACCTCATCCGTCAGCTTCGCTGACACCTTCTCCCGCGGGGGGAGAAGGAAACCCGAGTCTCCTAATCCCCCATCACGCCCCCTCAGCATATCCGCCTAGGACGCCGCTGACGGATTTTGTGCGGAACGGTCGGATGATCAGCCCCCCGCCAGCACCCCCTGAAACATTCCTGACAAACCCCGACGCTAGGGGAGGCGATTGTCCCTCTACGGAAGGGATGGTCTTTCGGGCCGCGCCTCGGACGCCTAGATAGGCGAAACGTCCGATCGCGCCGGCTCCTGGCCCGCGCGTTTTTGGGGTGAGTTCGATGGACGATGGTCGGATCGGCGGAGCGGCGACGGCGCGCTACGCCCGCAAGAAGGAGACGATCCTGGCGGCGGCCACGGCGATCCTGAACCGCCAGGGCGTGCGCGGCATGACCCTGGCCGACGTCGCCGCCCAGGTGGGCCTCAACACCACCAGCGTCACCTACTACTACCGCAAGAAGGACGATCTGGCGGCGGCCTGCTTCATGCGCGGCCTGGAGCGCCTGGAGGCCATGGTCGAGGAGGCCGCCGCGCAAGGCTCGCCCGCCGACCGCATCGTCAAGTTCATCGAGCTCTATCTCGACCTGCACCGGAGCGTGCGGCTGGGCGAGGCCACGCCCCTGACCAGCTTCGCCGAGGTCAAGGCGCTGAAGGAGCCCCTGCGCGGCTCGGTGGTCGAGGCGTTCAACAACCTGTTCCGGCGCGTGCGGAGCTTCTTCGACGATCCGTCCCTGGCCCATCTGGACAAGCGCCAGCGCAACGCCCGCGCCCACCTCCTGATGGAGCAGGTCTTCTGGTCGGGCCGGTGGCTGCGCCGCTACGACGTCGAGGACTATGGCCGGGTGCGCGACCGGATGGGCGACATCCTGCTGAACGGCCTGCCGGCCGCCGGTCGAGCCTGGGCGCCGCGTCCCCTGCCCGACCCGACCCCGACGTCTCTCGACGGCCTGGAGTGGCGCGAGACCTTCCTGGTCGCCGCCACCCGCCTGATCAACCAGCGCGGCTATCGCGGCGCCTCGGTCGAGGAGATCTCGGCGGCGCTGAACGTGACCAAGGGCTCGTTCTACCACCACCACGACGACAAGGACGCCCTGGTCGCCGAGTGCTTCGAGCGCACCTTCACCGTCACCCGCCGCTCGCAGCTGGACGCCAGAGAACTCGGAAAAGGGGCCCTCGGCGCCGATTGCTGGACCCAGCTGGTTTCGACCGCCGCCGGACTGACCAGCTACCAGCTGTCGGAGCACGGGCCGCTGCTGCGCGCCTCGTCGCTGGGCGCCCTGCCCGAACCCCTGCGCGGCGACATGGCCGACGGCTACATGCGCGGCTGGCAGCGCTTCGCCTCGATCATCTCCGACGGGATCGCCGACGGCTCGATCCGACCGATCGACCCCAGTATCGCCGCCCACATGATCAACTCGATGCTGAACGCGGCCGCCTCGCTGCCGACCTGGGTTCCCGGCCTGAACGGCGAGGAAGCCGCCGAGCTGTTCGCCCGGCCGCTGCTGACCGGGGTGTTGGGGTAGGTTGCTTCTCCCCTTGCGGGAGAAGGTGGCCCGAAGGCCGGATGAGGGGTCGGAAGGCGGCTCCGCTCGTGCCCCCCCTCACCCGTCCGCCTGACGGCGGCCACCCTCTCCCGCAAGGGGAGAGGGGCAAAGTGTTGCGACACATTAACCATAACCTAGGTCGCGTCGCCCTCGCCTGATACGCTCAAGGCACTGATTCGCCTTGAGTCTCGCCGCATGACGACGATCAATCCGTACTCGTCGACCTACGCGCCTGGCCTGACCGCCGGCCAGACGGCGACGCAGCGCGCCAACCAGGCGACCGGCTACGGCCAGACCCGCGATCAGAGCCCGACGATCAACACCCCGGCGGTGAACGTCACCCTGTCGGCGGCCGCCCAGGCGGCGCTGAGAGCCCAGACCGACTCCCGCGCGACCGAGGGGGTGGTCGCCGAGGCCAAGGCCCAGATCGCCGCGCTGCTGAAGGCGGCCAAGACCGCCAGCGCGCTGAAGGACGGCGACCCGACGATCGACGTCTCGGGCCTGGACCGCCGCACGCTCTACGCCGTGGCCAGCAACCAGGGCGGCGGCTTCCCGATCGAGCAGCAGGTGGTCGCGTCGCTGGCGCTGAAGGCCAAGAGCGACCAGGCCCTGGCCGCCCCCGCCGCCCAGGCGCGGCTGACCGGCGACTACGCCGCCCTCTACCAGACCGCCATCGACCAGATGGACGCCGCCGGCCCCGAGGAGAAGGCCTCGGCCGCCTGGAGCCGCGACCGCGCGGCCCTGGTCGAGGCCCGCGGCCAGGCCATCGCCCGCCCGGGCCTGGCGCCCGTCGGCGTCCAGAACGACACCGTCGCGGCCTATATGCACGAGGCGGGCGGCGTCGTGGCCGGCGCCAAGACCCGCGACTTCGGCAAGGTCGCGACCGATGTCCGCGCCGCGCTCGACAAGCAGTATTCGCTGGCGGTGCATCCAGACGCGGCCAAGAGCCCCGACAGCGGCGACATCGACTTCCGTCGCTTCGACGACCGCTCGCTGGCCGCGGTGGCCCTGAACCAGGACGGCCAGTTCTCGGCTCACGAGACCCGCATGGCCCAGATCGAGGTCCGCTCGCGCGACAGCGCCGCGATCAAGGCCAGCTACCAGTCGACCAGCGCCGACGAGGGCGGCTTCGGCAAGGCGATGATCACCCGCTACGCCGGCATGACCGCCGAGGAGCGCCAGGCCTCCGGCTGGACGCCGCAGACCTACAGCAAGATGGTCGAGCTCCAGGCCTCGCGCGACAAGCTGGGCCGGATGTTCAACGCGGATGGCTCCATGGCGGGACCGCCGAGCTTGTTGGATTATCTGTAGGTAGCCCCGCGGGCCTCGCCTGCCTTGCCAAAATTTGCCAACGGCGCGATGCTGGCCCTATGACGACGATGAACATCTCGCTGCCTGATACGCTCAAGGACTTCGTCGATGAGCAGGTTACAGGCCGTGGTTATGGATCGAGCAGCGAGTATGTGCGCGAGCTGATCCGCAAGGACCAGGATCGTCAAAAGCTGCGCGGCCTGCTGCTCGAGGGGGCCAACTCTCCGCCGAGCGCCGTCTCTGATGAAGACTACTTCGCAGCCCTAAGGGCGCGTGTGCGCGGCCAACGGTGACGGCGTACCGGATCGTTCGGCGCAGGCGCGCCGAACAGGATGTCGATGAAGCGCTAGCCTTCTACCTGGCCGAGGCCAACGGCGAGGTCGCGCTCGGGTTCATCGAGGCTCTGGAGCAATGCTATCGCCGGATCGGTGAAAGCCCCGCCGCTGGCTCCAACCGCTACGCCCACGAACTCGACCTGCCCGGTTTGAGAAGTCGAGCGCTGAAGGGCTACCCATATTTCGTCTTCTATGTTCAGCGCCCGGACCACATCGACGTTTGGCGGGTCCTTCACGCCGCCACCGACATTCCGACCTGGATCAGCGACGAAGAGCTTTAGCCCCTCACCCCAGCGTCAGGAACCCGTGCGCTTGGGCCAGGCTCTCGCCGGCGGCGATGCGGGCGCTGGGGTTGGGCTTGGGTTCGCCGACCTTGACCAGGGTGTTGCGGTCGATGTGCTTGAACGGCTCGTCGCGACCCCGGACCTGCAGCATCGTCGTGGAGACGTACGACCAGCCGCCGTCGTCCTCGAAGCGGACGTCCAGCTGGTAGGAATCCGTCCGAAACGCCCACTCCAGGAAGTCGGTGGAGCAGATGCCGTAGCCCGGACCGCCGCGCTCGGCGCGCACCGAGAGGCCCGAGCCGTCGGGGTTCGCCTGGCCCTTGGCGAGCGCGACCTGGCCGCGCGGAATGGCCAGGGTCTGCATGATCAGCCCCGTCGCCGGCTCCCATAGCCAGTAGCCGATCTGGTCGTGGAAGGTCACATCCTCGTCCGAGGCGACGATGTGGACGTGGTAGCGCAGGCCATACAGCAGCTGCGGACCGTTGGCCTGCGGGTCGATCGGATGCAGTTCGATGCGCTCGCGGAACTCGCGGCGCTCGGGCCCCTCGGCCTTGGGGTTCAGGTCGACGCCCTTGCGGCCTTCCCAGACGCCGGCGAGCCGGGTCAACGGCCCCAGATTGGCCAGGGTGTCCGGATCAACGTCTTCCGGTTCGGAGTAAATGTCGGCGGGAAAATCGCTCATGCGTCCTTGGGTCTATCACATCCCGCCGAAGGTCAAGCTTGCGAAGGGATTGGTATTCGTCCGGCGGCGTCTTCGCCTCGTATATGTGACGTGTATAGGGGGCGTCGGTGGCAGGATTGGGAGCGTCGCAGCAGAAGCTTAGCCGAAGCGTTCGACGAGGGGTTTCGCATCCCTCCAGGGACGCTTAAGTGGGACAACATCGGTCGCCGTCTCGCGTCCGGCCGCCGCAACAATCGGAACTGATCTTCATGCGTTTCGCCAAGACCGGCGCGGCCGGGCGTTCTGGCTCCTCTTTCCACGCGCGCGGGACCCTGCTGGCGGCGACGGCGGTCGCGCTCAGCGGCTGCGTCACGCCCGCCCCCAAGGTCGATACGCGCCTGCCCGCCGCCTACGCGGCGCCGGCCGGCAAGCCCCTGCCGACCGCGACGCTGGACCAGTGGTGGACCAGCTTCGACGATCCGGTCTTGAACGAACTGGTCGCGACGGCCCTGGCCCAGGCGCCCGACGCGCGCCTGGCCGCCGCGCGACTGGAGGAGGCCCGCGCCACGCGCCAGGGCCAGATCCGCCAGCTCTACATTCCCTCCACGCCCCTGACCGGCTCGGCCAAGCGCACCGACACCGACATCATCGACCAGAGCGGTTCGGGCGGCTTCACCCAGGGCGGGGTCAGCAAGACCTATTCGGCCAATTTCGACGTCTCGTGGGAGCTGGATCTGATCGGCCGCCGCCGCACCGCCCGCAAGGTGGTCGACAACGATCTGGCCGCCGCCCGCTTCTCGTACGAGGGCGCCCGCGCGGCCCTGGCCGCCAATGTCGCCCAGTCCTACTTCGAGGCGCGCGGCTACGCCGTCCAGCTGGACGACGCCCGCCAGAACGCCCGCATCGCCCAGAGCCTGTACGACGTCGCCGCCGAGAAGGGCCGCCGCGGCCTGTCGGCCACCTCGGAGGGCGAGCGCACCGCCGCCGACCTCGCCCAAGCCCAGGCCCAGGTCGCCCAGCTGGAAGCCCAGCTGCAGGCCGCGCGCCGCAGCCTCTTGATCCTGGTCGGCAAGGGCGTCGATCCGCTGGCGAGCCTGCCAGTCGAGCCGGTCCTGGCCGCAGCGCCGCCGATCCCCGCCGCCGCCCCGGCCGAGCTGCTGGCCCGCCGTCCCGACGTGCGCGAGGCCGCCGCCAGGCTGCTGTCGGCGTCGGCGACCCTGAACGTCAACGAGCTGGCGCTCTTTCCGACCCTGACCCTGACGCCGGGCCTCGGGATCTCGAAGTCCGTCAGCCCCAGCTTCCTGCAGCAGGGCGCGACAAGCTCGACCACCAGCTCGGCCTGGACCCTGGGCGCCAACCTGTCGATCCCGGTGCTGGACATCCCCAAGCTGCTCTCGGACATCAAGGCCCAGGGCGCGCGGGTCGAGCAGGCGGCCGTCACCTACGAGCAGACCGTCCAGCAGGCGTTCGGCGAGGCCGAGAACGCCCTGGTCCAACTCGACGCCGACCAGCGGCGCGTGGCCCTGCTGGCCGCCGGCGAGCGTCGCGCCGCCGTCGCCTACGAGGCCAGCCGCAAGGGCTACGCCGCCGGGCTCACCGACCTGACCACGGCCCTGCAGGCCGAACAGTCCTGGCGCGGCGCCCGCACGGCCCTGACCGGGGCCCAGACCCAGGCGCTGCAACGCGCCGTCCAGACCTACAAGGCGCTCGGCGGCGGCTGGACGCCCGCCAGCGTTCCCCAGAAGCCTTCCGCGCAATGAGACCCGCTCCGATGACGACCCGCTCCCTGATCGCCACCGCCCTGGTCAGCGCCGCCCTCGTCGGCGTCGGCGGAGGCCTCTCCGCCTGCGGCAAGAAGACCGAGCCGCAAGCCGCCAAGCCCGCCAGCGCCGACCAGGCCCGCGCCGTCTCGGTCACCCGCGTCGAGACCCGCGCCCTGGGCGGCGGGTTCAAGGCCTCGGGTCAGCTGATCCCGCGCGAGGAGGCGGCCGTCGGCTCGGAGCTCTCCGGCTATCGCGTCGCCAATGTCTTCGTCGAGGAAGGCGCCTGGGTGAAGGCCGGCCAGCCGCTGGCCCAGCTGGACAACACCCTGCTGCGCGCCCAGATCGCCCAGCAGGCCGCCGTCGCCGCCCAGGCGGAGGCGGAGGCCAAGCGCGTCACCGGTCTCGACGGCCAGGGCATCCTCTCCCAGGAGCAGATCGAGAGCCGCCGCTACACCGCAAAGGCCCAGGCCGCCGCCCTGGAAGAGCTGCGCACCCGCGACCGCCGCATGACCATCACCGCCCCGGTCTCGGGCCGGGTGCTGGAGCGGACCGTGCGTCCCGGCGACGTGGCCGGCGGCAGCACGCCCTGGTTCCGCATCGCCCGCGACGGCCTCGTCGAGCTGAACGCCGAGGTCAACGAGGCGGATCTGGCCAATGTCCGCGTCGGCCAGCCGGCGCAGGTGACCGTTCCCGGCGGGACGACGGTGTCGGGCAAGGTCCGCATCATCAGCCCGCTGATCGACGCCAACACCCGCCTTGGCCGCGTGCGCGTGCAGCTGCCGCTGAACGACGCCCTGCGCGCGGGCGGGGTGGCCACGGCGGTGTTCGGCGCCTCGGGCGCCCAGGTCGCCGCCGTGCCCGAGGCGGCCCTGCGTCTCGACGCCGAAGGGGCCTCGCTGATGGCGGTCGACGACCAGAACCGCGCCCGCCAGATCCCGGTCAAGACCGGCGCCCGGTCCGGCGGCTGGGTGCAGCTGCTGGACGGCCCCGCCGTCGGCACGCGCGTCCTGCTGGGCGGCTCGGCCTTCACCCTGGACGGCGACAAGGTGAAGCCGGTCGAAAAGGCGGCCCGCTGATGTCGTCGCAACTCCGCGTCTCCGCCTGGGCGATCAAGAACCCAATCCCGATCGCGGTGCTGTTCATCGCCCTGATGCTGGGCGGGATCGCCAGCTACTTCATGCTGCCGATCAAGCAGTTCCCGAACATCTCGTTCCCGATGGTCGTCGTCACCGTCACCCAGAGCGGCGCGGCCGCCGGCGAGATGGAGACCCAGATCACCCGTCCGATCGAGGACGCGGTGGCCAGCCTCTCGAACGTCAAGAGCATCCGCTCGACCGTGGTCCAGGGCGCCTCGACCACGCAGATCGAGTTCGAGATGGGCATGGACCTGCAGAAGGCCGTCGACGACGTCCGCTCCAAGGTCGACCAGACCCGCACCGAGATGCCGCGCGAGATCGACGAGCCGATCGTCCAGCGCATCGAGCTCGACTCCCTGCCGATCAACACCTACGCGGTCTCGGCCCCCGATATGTCGATGACCGACCTGTCCTGGTTCGTCGACGACACCATCGCCCGCGCCCTGCAGGGCGAGAAGGGCGTGGCCCAGGTGGCCCGCGTCGGCGGCGTCGAGCGCGAGATCAACATCGTCGTCGATCCCGAGCGCATGGCCGCCGCGGGCGTCACCGCCCCGCAGCTCAGCAACGCCCTGGCCCAGTTCAGCCAGGACGTCCCGGGCGGCCGCGCCATCGTCGGCGCGCGCGAGCAGACCGTCCGCGTGCTGGCCGCGGCCCACACCGCCGAGGACCTGCGCGCCCTGACCATCCCGGTGGCCGGCGGCCGCTATGTGAAGCTGACCGACGTCGCCCAGGTCGGCGACGGCGCGGCCGAGCCGCGCTCGTTCGCCCGCCTCGACGGCCGTCCGGTGGTGGCCTTCCAGGTCAGCAAGACCAAGGAGTCCAGCGACGTCCAGGTCGAGGACCGGGTCAACGCCGCGATCAAGAAGCTGGAGGCGGCCCATCCGGGCGTGACCTTCACCAAGATCTATTCGGTCGTCGACGACACCCGCGCCAGCTTCGACGCCACGGTCCGCACCCTGGTCGAGGGCATGATCCTGGCCGCGATCGTGGTGCTGCTGTTCCTGCGCGAATGGCGGGCCACCCTGATCACCGCCATCGCCATGCCGATGTCGCTGGTGCCGACCTTCATCTTCATGGCGATCATGGGCTTCTCGCTCAACGTCGTGACGCTGCTGGGCCTGACCCTGGTGATCGGCATCCTGGTCGACGACGCCATCGTCGAGATCGAGAACATCGAAAAGCGCGTCGCCGCCGGCCAACGCCCCTACGAGGCGGCCATCGTCGGCGCGGACTCGATCGGCCTGGCGGTCGTGGCCACCACCTTCACCATCGTGGCGGTGTTCGCGCCG
>NZ_LSJA01000228.1 GCF_001556515.1 Caulobacter sp. CCH9-E1
GAGCACCGAGATCAGTGCGGCGCGCCGGAGGTCTTCCGGCTTGGCGCCCGTCAGGGATTTGATCAGGTCGCGCATCAGGCCACGGGCTCCGGAGCGGAAACGGAAGTGGAAACCGAAGGAGACGGGGAGGGCGCGGGCGTCCAGTCCAGCAGCCTGCCGTCGCCCAGCAGGACGAGGCGCTCCTCGCCATCCAGGCTGACCACCAAAAGGCGGCGGGTGGGGTCCAGCGCCAGGCTCTCGACGACCTTGAGGCGGCGATCCTGCCGCGCGGCGATCAGGCGACCGACGGCGTCCGGCCCGAACTTGCGCAGGGCCCAGGCGGCCAGGCCGATCAGGCCCAGAGTGATCGCCAGCGCCGCCAGGGCGCGGATGAATTCGATGACGGGCATGACGGCCGAGCGAGACAAGATGGCGCAGGGAAATGCCCCCGACGTCCCTGGTGTGCCTGACGGTTCTTAATGTCGAATTAACCCTGTTTCTTCACCATGTTCGTCATGGGTCCGGATGACATCCCTCTCTTCGGCATGCTCAAGAGCCGCCTCGGTTATCTGACCGAGCGCCAGAAGCTTGTCGCCCAGAACGTGGCCAACGCCGACACCGCCGGCTATCGCCCCAGCGACCTGAAGCCCTTCAGTTTCCAGGCCTCGTTGATGAATCAAGCCTCGGGGGCGGTTTATCGCGGCGGGCCCGCGGCGCCGACCAACGGCGTGCGGATGATCGCCACCTCGGCCTCGCACCTGGCGCCGTCGAAGGCGCCGAGCGCCTGGCGGGCGACGGCCGGGGCCGATTCGGAAACCACTCTCGACGGCAACGCGGTGTCGCTCGAGGACCAGATGATCAAGATGGCCGACGCGCGCATGAACTACGACGCGGCGATCAGCTTCTACCAGAAGTCCATGACCATGCTGCGCATGGCGGCGCGCAAGCCGAACGGCTGAGGAGCTAGGCGATGCCGGAGATCAAATCCCAACCTATGGCGGCCATGGCCGTCGCGGCTTCCGCCCTCCGCGCCCAGCAGGGCCGCATGCGGGTCATCGCCGAGAACATCGCCAACGCCAACTCCACCGCCACCACGGCCGGTGGCGATCCCTATCGGCGCCAGGTGCCGATCTTCCGGCCAACCAAGGTCCAGGGCGCCGAGGGCGTCCAGATGGTCCGCGTCGATCCGGACGAAAGCGCCTTCAAGACCGAATACGATCCCGGCAATCCGGCCGCCGACGCACGCGGCTACGTCAAGCTGCCGAACGTCAATTCGCTGGTCGAGGCGCTGGACATGAAGGAGGCGCAGCGCGCCTACGAAGCCAACCTCAACGTCATCGAGACGGCGCGCGTGATGGAATCGCGCACCCTCGACATCCTCAAGAAATAGGGGCTAGGCCATGATCACCGCGCTCGCCGCCGCCAAGGCCTACGCCAGCTCCGGCGCCATGTCCGTGGGCTCCGTCGGTTCGATCGGCGGAGGCCAGAAGAACGGCCTCGACTTCGGCGACATCCTGAAGTCGGCGATGACCGACGCGACCAAGGCCTCGAAGGTCGCCGAGCAAAAGATCGCCGCCCAGGTGGCCGGCAAGGCCGAATTGGTCGACGTCGTGACCGCGATCAGCTCGGCCGAGGCCAGCCTGGAGACGGTGATGTCCGTCCGCGACCAGGTGATCTCGGCCTACCAGGAAATCATGCGGATGCCGATCTAGCGGCATCCCCATGGTGCTCACCTACCGGCTCAGCGCCAACGCCAGCTGGGCGTAGAGTGGAATACCCAGCAGGATGTTGAAGGGGAAGGTGACCCCCAGGGACAGCGTCAGACAGAGGCCCGCATCCGCCTTGGGCAGGGTCAGCCGGATCGCCGCCGGCGCGGCGATGTAGGAGGCCGAGCCGGCCAAAGCCGTCAGCGTCGCCAGCTCGCCGTTACGCAACCCAACCAGCCAACCCAGGCTCAACGCCAGCGCCGCGCCGGTCAGGGGCAGAACGACGCCCATCGCCACGACCGCCGGCCGCACCTCGCGCCAGGCCCGCAGGCGCTCTGCCGCCGTCACGCCCAGCTCCAGCAGGAACAGGCACAGGACGCCCTGGAACAGCGGGCCGACGAAGACATTCAGCTTGGCCGCGTTCGGCGCGGTGGCGACCAGACCGATGGCGAAACTGCCCAGCAGCACCACGGCGGCGGGGTTCAGCAGCGCCTCGTGCAGCAACTTGCCCGCCGAGGCCGATCGCGCCTCGTTCGGCGACATCAGCTTGGCCAGGGTGACGGCGACCAGCACCCCGGGCGTCTCCATCAGGGCCAGAACCGCCGACATGTAGCCGGCTGGATGATGACCGATTGACCCCAGATAGCTCTGGGCGGCCGCGAAGGTCACGACTGAGACCGAGCCGTAGTGCGCCGCGACCGCCGCGCTGTTCAGGCTGGTCAGGCCGACCTTTCGCATCGCGCCGTAGGCCAGGACCGGCAACAGCAGGGCCAGGCCCAGGCCGGCGACCGCGGCGCTGACGAAGGTGGGGTCCAGCCCGTGCGCGCGGGCCTCCGCGCCGCCTTTGAAGCCGATGCACAGCATCAGGTACATCGACAGGAAGCTCATGGCCCCTTTGGGCAGTCGCAGCGGCGAGCCGGCCAGCGCCGCCCCCGCTCCGAGCACGAAGAACAGCACCGCCGGCTGTGTGAGGTTGCCGGCGGCCTGCGCCAGACCCTGGGCCAAATCCATCTGAACGAGCTCCTTGCCACGCCCCGGATCGAGGCGCGGCGGTGCTCTAGCCAGGCTTGAGCAATTCGATAAGATAATCCTTCGCATCCTAATCATGACGAATTGTAATGGATGAGCCGATGCCGAACCCGACGAATCTCGATCTCGACCTCGTTCGCGCGTTTGTCATGGTCAGCGAAAGCCGCAGTTTCACCCGCGCGGGCGAGCGCCTGGGCCGCTCCCAGTCGGCGATCAGCCTGCAGGTGCGACGGCTTGAGGACCTGATCGGCGAGCCGCTGTTCCAGCGCGACGCGCGCCGGGTCAGCCTGACCGACAAGGGCGAGGTGTTCCTGGCGCAGGCCCGGCGGCTGCTGCGGGTCAATGACGACATCGTCGCGGCGCTGGCGGCCGACGAGGTCGAGGGCGAGGTCCGGATGGGCGCGCCGGAGGACTTCGCCACGGCCCACCTGCCGGCGGTGCTGGGCGCCTTCGCCCGCAGCCACCCGCGCATCGCCCTATCGGTCACCTGCGACCTCACGCTTCGTCTGCTGGACAGGATGAGCGCCGGCGAGCTGGATCTAGCCCTGGTCAAGCGCGAACCGCTGGGCGGCGAACTGGGGGTGCGGGTCTGGCGCGAGCCTCTGGTCTGGGTCGGGCGCGATGGCGAGGACCTGACGTCCGGCAAGGTCGTCTCGCTGATCGCCGCGCCGTCGCCCTGCGTCTATCGCCGGCGCGCGACCACGGCGCTGGACGAGGCGGGGCGCGCCTGGCGCATCGCCTATACGAGCCCCTCGGTGGCTGGGCAGCTGGCGGCGCTAAGGGCGGGCCTGGGCGTGTCGGTGCTGCCGCGCGCCATGGTCCCCGACGACCTCGCCATCCTGGCTGGCGAGGCGCCGCCCCTGGCCGACGGCGAGATCGCCCTGATCCGCAACCGCGAGGCTGGTCCGGCGGCCGATCGCCTGGCCGAGCACGTGCTGGCGGCCCTGGACCGCGCGGTCGCCCAGCGGGGCTGAACCGACGAAAAAAGAGCCGCGCCCGGAGGCGCGGCCTTCAAGTCGCTCGGGGGAGAAAAGGCAAAAACGCTACGCTCACAGACGCAGGAACGCGCGGGCGGCCGACAAGAGCCCGCCCCAGACGATCGCGTTCAGGACGGCCGCGACGAACACCGCGACGCCGAGCGGCCACTGGCGGGGCCGACGGGCGCGGGGATCGAACGGGCGGGTCTGCGACGCGAAGGGCATCAAGCGCTCCTTAACCATGCGCCCATGGTCGAGATTGACTCGGCCTTCGCGAACCGGACGACCTGTCGCGCGCCGCCTTGTCGCACCCCGGCTTTGATTTCCGGCTTGGAACCGGCGAAGGTCGATTGTTAGCGCCGCTCGGAGCCCGCATGACCGACGCCATCGTCCTCGACCGGGTGAGCAAGTCGTACGGCGGCCAGACCGTCCTGGCGCGGACCGACCTGCGTATCGCCAAGGGCCGCTTCGTCGCCCTGGTCGGCGAATCCGGCGCGGGCAAGACCACGCTGCTGAAGCTGATCAACGGCCTGATCGCGCCGACCTCGGGCCGCGTGCTGGTCGATGGCGAGGACATCGCCCTTCGCCCCGGTCCGGAGCTGCGCAGGGGCATAGGCTACGTCTTCCAAGAGACCGGTCTCTTCCCGCACATGAGCATCGCCCAGAACATCGGGATCACGCCGACCCTGCTGGGCTGGCCAAGCGAGACGATCGCCGCGCGAACGGCGGAGCTGCTAGACCTCGTAGCCTTGCCGCGAGATGTCGCAAGCCGCGCGCCGGCGCAGCTCTCCGGCGGTCAGCGCCAGCGTGTGGGCGTCGCCCGCGCCCTGGCGGCTCGGCCGTCCATCCTGCTGATGGACGAGCCGTTCGGCGCCTTGGATCCCGTCGTCCGCGTGGCCCTGGCCGACGATGTGCGGCGGCTGCACGAGGCGCTGGGCCTGACCACGGTGATGGTCACCCATGATGTCGGCGAAGCCCTGTTGCTGGCCGACGAGGTCGTGGTGATGGCGGCCGGCGAGGTGCTGGCCCAGGCCGCGCCGCGCGACCTGCTGGCGGGCCATCCAGACCCTGTGGTCGCCGACCTGATCGCCGCGCCGAGGCGACAGGCCCAGCGCCTCGCGGAGTTGGTCCGTGGCTGATCGTCTCGACGCCGCGCTGGCCGTCCTGCCCGAGCGCCTGGGCTGGCATGTGGCTCTGTCCGCTTCGGCCCTGGCGCTCGGCCTCGCCATCGCCCTGCCGCTGGGCATCGCCGCCGCCCGCCATCCGCGCCTGAAGTGGATCGCCCTGGCCAGCGCGGGGCTGGTGCAGACGATCCCCAGCCTGGCCTTGCTGGCCCTGTTCTATCCGATCCTGCTGCTGCTCTCGCGCCTGGCGGAGAAGGTCCTGGGCCACGGCTTTCCGGCCCTGGGCTTCCTGCCCTCGCTGCTGGCCCTGACGCTGTATTCGATGCTGCCGATCCTGCGGAACGCCGCGGCCGGGATCGCGAGCGTCGATCCGGCGGTGGTCGAGGCGGCCAAGGGCGTCGGCATGACCGATCGCCAGCGGCTGTGGCGGGTGGAGCTGCCCCTCGCCGCGCCGGTGATCATGGCCGGCGTGCGCACGGCCGCCGTCTGGACGATCGGGGCGGCGACGCTGTCCACGCCGGTCGGCCAGACCTCGCTGGGCGACTACATCTTTTCGGGGCTGCAGACCGAGGACTGGGTGGCGGTGCTGGTCGGCTGCGCCGCTTCCGCGGGATTGGCCCTGATCGTCGAAGGGCTGCTGGGCCTGATCGAGGCGGGCGTGGCCAGGCGCGACGGCAAGCGCCTCTTGGCGGGCGGCGTAGGTTTGGCGATCGGCCTCGTCGCGGCGCTGGCGCCGTTGGCCGTCGGCGCGCTGGGCCATGGGCGAGCATCCTACGTGATCGGCGCCAAGAACTTTTCCGAGCAGTACATCCTGGCCGAGCTGATGGCGGGGCGGCTGGAGCGGGTGGGGGCGAGCGTGCAGCGGCGGGTGAACCTCGGTTCGGCCGTGGCCTACCGGGC
>NZ_LSJA01000229.1 GCF_001556515.1 Caulobacter sp. CCH9-E1
CGGCGGCGCCGCCGAGGTCAACGCTAAGTACGGTCCAGAGCCGGGCTTGCGGATCTACACCCACCTGTCGGACATGCACGGCTCGTTCCATACCCGGGTGCTGTCGGCCACTTCCTCGGAGGCGCCCTATGTGCTCGACGGTCTGATCGGCCGCGGTGGCGGCGAGCACTACACCGACACCGGCGGCGCCACCGACCACGTGTTCGCGCTCTGCCATCTGCTGGGCTACCGGTTTGTGCCTCGCTTGCGCGATCTCCAGGACCGCAGGCTAGCTATCATCGGCGCCAAGCCGCGCCATAGCATCCTCGAACCCCTGCTCGGACGGCCGATCCGCGTCGATGTCATCGAAGAAAACTGGGAGGACATCGTCCACCTGGCGGCGTCTCTGAAGGCCGGTTCCGTCGCACCCTCGGTGATGCTCAAGAAGCTGTCGGCGTTCAAACGGCAAAA
>NZ_LSJA01000230.1 GCF_001556515.1 Caulobacter sp. CCH9-E1
GTCAGGGTCAGGGTTGGGAGTTGCCGCGCCGCCCCCGGCGGCGCGGCAACTCCCAACCCTGACCCTGACGGAGATCCGCCATGCCCGCCACCCCCTGGTCCGCCCTCGCCTACATCGTCGGCATCGCCGTCGTCGTGATCATCCTTGGCTTCGCCGCGGTCGTCGTCTGGCGACTGATCAGGACGAAAGGCGTCCTGGACGGCCTCATCGCCGAGCCGACCGACGCCGAAGCGGTCAAGGCCATCACCGACGCGCTGAAGGGCGCTAATCCGCCGGCCAGCCCGGCCGAGGTTGCCGCCGCCATCCGGAGCGGCGCGGCCAAGGCCAGCCTCTCACGCTTCCAGTTCCTGATCTTCACCTTCGTGGTCGCGGGGCTCTTCCTGCTGCTGTCGATCGAGGCTGGGGCCTTCGTGGAGGTGCCGCCGACGGTCCTGGGCCTGATCGGCCTCAGCGGCGGCAGCTTCGTGATTTCCAAGGGCATCTCCAACAGCAGCAATTAGCGGCCTCGGGCCTGGGAGACACGCCATGATCCGCTCGCTTCTCGGCGGCGCCGTCCTCGCCGCCGCCCTGGTCGCCGGGCCCTTCTCGCCGGCCGCCGCGCAGAACGCCGCGCCTGACGGCGCTCCGACGGCCGCCTGCCTGTCGCGGTTCAAGCCCGTGGCCCTGCCGGTCCATCGCGGCGACGACGTGGCGAGCCAGCAGATCCTGATCTGCCGCCCAGGCTATGTGCTGTCGTTCAACAAGGTCACCCGCAATCCCGACTGGGTCGTCGAGCGCCTGACGCCGGCGGCGCTGAAGGGCGGCGCCAAGCGGTCCGACAAGTTCCTGACCGACACCGCCGCCCAGGGCTTCAGTCCAACCGCCCAGGACTACAGCGACCCGGCCAACCCGCGCGACCGAGGCCACCAGGCGCCGGCGGCCGACTTCAAGTTCAGTCAGCCCCAGACCAACGACAGCTTCTACATGACCAACATGTCGCCGCAGGTGGGCCCCGGCTTCAACCGCGCCCAGTGGCGGTTCCTGGAAGAAGACGTGCGCGCGGCGGTGCTGTGCGGCGGCCACGAGGACGTGATCGTCATCACGGGCCCGATCTATGGCTCGAGCGGAACCTGGATCGGGCGAAACAAGACCAAGATCCTGTCGCCGGCCGCCTATTTCAAGATTCTCTACGATGTCAGAACCGGTCGGGCCGTGGGCTTCCGGCTGGACAACAAGGCCTACAAGAAGACCCCGACCGACACCTTCATCGCGCCGATCGCGGATCTCGAGGTCGAGACTGGCCTGAACTTCTTCGCCGACCTGTCCCGCCGCGACCAGAACCTGCTGGAGCGGCGCAAGGGCGTCTTCTGGGGCCACGGTCAAGCCTGCGCGAACACGGTGAAGGAGTAGAGGCGGAGGCGGTCGCGGCTCCTCCCGCCACTCTGCCGCCATTCCCTGTCAGCAGGCCCCCTAGCCGCCGGCCGTCCGCGCGCCTAACTTGGGGGCATGCCTCGCAGCCCAAACTCCGGCGTTTCGGACGTCTCCGCGCCCTTCGTCATGGACACCCTTGGGGACACCGTCTCTGACGTTTCAGTCGGCGTCCTGCCCATGCTGTGGACGCCGCACCGACCCGCGCGTCCCGACAAGTCCGAAGGCGGCAAGAAGTTCAAGCTGGTCAGCGACTACCAGCCCGCCGGGGACCAGCCGACGGCCATCGCCGATCTGGTCGAAGGCATCGAGCGCGGCGACCAGGACCAGGTGCTCTTGGGCGTCACCGGCTCGGGCAAGACCTTCACCATGGCTCAGGTGATCGAGCGCACCCAGCGCCCGGCCCTGATCCTGGCCCCGAACAAGACCCTGGCCGCCCAGCTCTACAGCGAGATGAAGTCGTTCTTCCCGGAGAACGCGGTCGAGTACTTCGTCAGCTACTACGACTACTACCAGCCCGAGGCCTACGTGCCCCGGACCGACACCTATATCGAGAAGGACTCCTCGATTAACGAGCAGATCGACCGGATGCGCCACTCGGCCACCCGGGCGATCCTGGAGCGCGACGACGTCATCGTCGTGGCCTCGGTGTCGTGCATCTACGGCATCGGCTCGGTCGAGACCTACACCGCCATGACCTTCACGCTGGAGGTCGGGCAGCGGGTCGACGAGAAGCAGCTGATCGCCGACCTCGTGGCCCAGCAGTACAAGCGCAACGACCAGGCCTTCGAGCGCGGCACGTTCCGCCGCCGGGGCGACACCATCGAGATCTTCCCCGCCCACTACGAGGACCGCGCCTGGCGCGTGACCCTGTTCGGCGACGAGGTCGAGGCCCTGGCCGAGTTCGACACCCTGACCGGCAAGAAGACCGCCGACCTGGAGATGATCAAGGTCTACGCCAACAGCCACCACGTCACCCCGCGCCCCACCCTGCGCCAGGCGATCATCGCCATCCGCCAGGAGCTGAAGGAGCGGCTGGAATGGCTGACCGCCAACGGCAAGCTCTTGGAAGCCCAGCGGCTGGACCAGCGCACGACCTTTGATCTTGAGATGATCGAGACCACCGGCTCGTGCGCCGGCATCGAGAACTACAGCCGCTATCTGTCGGGCCGGAAGCCGGGCGAGCCGCCGCCGACCTTCTTCGAATACATCCCCGACAACGCCCTGCTGTTCACCGACGAGAGCCACCAGACGGTTCCGCAGATCGGCGCCATGTACAAGGGCGACCGCAACCGCAAATGGACCCTGGCCGAGTACGGCTTCCGCCTGCCCTCGGCCCTGGATAACCGCCCCCTCAAGTTCGAGGAGTGGGACGCCATGCGGCCGCAGTCGGTGCATGTCAGCGCCACCCCGGCCGACTGGGAGATGGAGCGGGCCGGCGGCGTCTTCGCCGAGCAGGTCATCCGCCCCACCGGCCTGATCGATCCGCCGGTCGAGGTGCGCCCGGTCTCCAAGGACGGCGCCTCCCAGGTCGACGACGTGGTCGACGAGATCCGCCAGACCATCGCCAAGGGCTACCGCACCCTGGTCACCGTGCTGACCAAGAAGATGGCCGAGGACCTGACCGAGTACCTGAACGAACAGGGCATCCGCGTCCGCTACATGCACAGCGACGTCGATACGCTCGAGCGCATCGAGATCATTCGCGAGCTGCGGATGGGCCATATCGACGTGCTGGTCGGCATCAACCTGCTGCGCGAGGGCCTGGACATCCCCGAGTGCGGCCTGGTCGCCATCCTCGACGCCGACAAGGAAGGCTTCCTGCGCTCGGAGACCTCGCTGATCCAGACGATCGGCCGGGCCGCGCGGAATGTCGACGGCAAGGTCATCCTCTACGCCGACCGGATCACCGGCTCGATGGAGCGGGCCATGGCCGAGACGGCCCGCCGCCGCGAAAAGCAGCACGCCTACAACCTCGAACACGGCATCACGCCCGAGAGCGTCAAGCGCGACATCAAGGACATCCTCAACAGCCCCTACGAGCGGGGCGACCGCGTCTTGGTGCCGATGGGCATGTCCGAGACCGACGACCGCCCGTTCAGCGGCGACAACTTCAAGGCCGCGCTCAAGGACCTGGAGGCCAAGATGCGCGAGGCCGCCGCCAACCTGGAGTTCGAGACCGCCGCCCGCCTGCGCGACGAGATCAAGCGCATGAAGCTGATGGACCTGGAGTTCGCCAACGAGGTCCTGGCCGCCACCGGCGACGAGGTCGACAAGGCCGCGCCCAAGCGCCTGCGCGCCGAGATCCGCGAGGAGAAGGCCGCCGAGTTCCGCAAGAAGCGGCGCTAGGCTTGGCGAGCGACGCGCCCAAGGCCGGCCCCGCGCCGGAGCCCTTCCAGGCGACCGTCGGGCGCAAGGCGCTCGGCGTGGCGCTGGCGTTCGGCCTGACGCTGTTGGGGCTATTCGGGCTGAACGCGGTCCAGACCCTGCTGGACAAGCCGAACGAGGCGGTCGTGGCCACGATCCCGGACGTCCTCCTCCTCTGGCGCGAGGAGGAGCCGTCGGCCTATTTCTGGGCGTTCGTGCTGATCGCCTTCCCGCCGCTGGCCCTGATCCCCGGCGCGTTCGGCGTCAGCCATCGCCAGTTCGTCCCGCTGATGTCCCCACGCAAGCGGTGGGCGATCGTCGCCGTGTCGGCCGCGCTCGTGGCCGCCGGCGTCGGCGTGGGCGGCGTCTTCGGCCGCGCCGAGGTCGCCGTCGCCACGCCGTTCGGCGTCAGCTGGCTGAAGGACGGCAAGCCACAGGAATACTGGTCCTGGGGCGCGGCCACCAGCATCGCCGCCGCCTGCGTGAAGGGCGAGAAGGCGGGCGACTTCGCCCTGAACTACGACGTCGCCTTCCCCTCCGGCCGCGAGGCCAACCTGGCCCGGCCGGAGGACAAGATCGCCGACCTGGTCCCCCGCCTGGCGGTGCTGGACGCGCGCCTACGGGCGGGCGGCGTGCCGCGATTCACCAGCGTCGAGCCGGGGTGCGTCGAGCATGTGGGCCAGCCGCTGCCGCCGGCGGAGCGGGAGACGTTAAGGGAGGTGGTGGGGAGGTAGGCAGTCCTCTTTGCCTCGCCGCCTACTTCCCCCGCCGTCAAACGGCCCTTCTCAAGGTCGGCAAGGACAAAACCACCCCTTGCGCACAAGCAGACGCCGGCACACGATTGAGAAGAATCAATCGGGCGGAGTTTCCATTGTCCCAGTTGCATCTCAATCAAATTAAGGCTCGCATAATGGAGCGGTTTGTACCGCACACTAGCTTGCTGCGTATAAGCACTCCAGAGAGCGACCCTGACCGGTTTCTTTCGAGAGCGCTGGCCGCCCTGAGCATCCAAAAGTACGCCGATATCTCTGAAGAAGATGCTGCGACCTCTGTAGTCGACGATGAGAACGATGGCGGGATAGACGCTATCTATTACTCCCCCCAATCATCCACTCTCTACATATCGCAGTCGAAATGGAAGAACTCGACGAACGGCGGGATTCCGCTGGGCGATGTACTAAAATTCTGCCAAGGAATAAGGGAGCTACTCCAGTCGAATTCTAAATACTTCGGCGGACCTATAAAAGAAAGATGGCCTGCAATTGAGAATGCCCTAGCAGAACTATCTAGAGTAGTTGTCATTCTGGCTTATTCAAGCGAAACGCAGCTGGATCCTCCGCAGGAAGCCGCTTTAAAGGATGTTCTTGACGAATTTAATCAGCCAACAGAAGTTGCAACAAGAAGAACTTTTACTCAAGCCGAAATACATTCCTATCTAGCAAGCGGCGTTGAGGGGGATGAGATCGAGGAAACTCTACGTATATTTCAGTGGGGCCTAATAGAGCAGCCACACGTCGCTTATTACGGCCAAATGGCAGCAGGCGACCTAGTGTCCCTTTTCAACAAGTACAACCAGAGACTATTTTCCTCAAATATTAGACAATTCCTCGGAAAGGGCGGCCCCGCGAATTCCGAGATAATTCACACAGCAACACAAAGGCCAGATATATTTTGGTATTTTAATAATGGCGTGACCATTATATCAAATAAAGTCAAAAAGACTGTGATAGGCGGCGCCAAAAGGGAAGTTGGAGACATCGTCTGCAGCGGACTATCCATTGTTAATGGCGCACAAACGATCGGTTCGCTGTCTCAGATACAGGGAGGAAGCAGCCTCGATTCCGTAATGATACCAGTCCGAGTTATTTCGCTCGAGAATGGCGGCCCAGACCTGGGAATTGAAATAACCAAAGCGACTAACACGCAAAATCGAGTGGACAGCAGAAATTTCGTCGCCCTTAGCACACTTCATCAAAGGATCAGACGGGACCTATTGATGGATGGGGTGACATACGTAATTCAACAAACGGATATCGACGAAAAGGGCCCAAAACTATTCGGCGTCAGCGAAGCGTTTCCCGCGATGGCATGCGCACTAAAAAGTGTTGAGCCTACGGTTATCGCCAAGCGCGAGATTAGCAGATTATGGGAAAATCTATCATCATCACTTCACAATGAAATGTTTCCCGACAATATAGATGCGCAGATAGTTTGGAGAAATGTAGAGATCACCAGAATTGTGGAAGAATCTCTCGAACAATCAAGAACAACTGCCGATACGAGCCGCGAAAAGACCGTATTAGCCCACGGAAATAGACTAGCCTCACACATTACATTCAGGATATCTCAAACCCTGTCACGAAACGAAGATCAAGAAATACGAGAGATAGCGGATAGAGTTTCATTTTTTATGGGAGCCATAGTCGCAGACGACTACCCAAACCAATATCCTGCAGTGATTTTCAAGAATACAGAAATGTGCAAAGAAATATCGGAAAAAGTCTGCTCTCAGGTCTTAGATTCAATCAAATACGATGGAGAGGATGAGGCCTTCGCGAAAAATAAAAACAAACCCTTCGAGATATAGCAGAAGCCAAAACATATAATTTTAGGCTCGGCGCGCCATTTGGCGTCAAGACGTTGGCGCGCCTACCCTTTCTAAATCAACCGTCGCCAGTGCGCGAGTCTCTCCCCACTACGCCGCGACCGCCTCGCCGCCCGGCGCCACGATCTCGTAGCGGTCGTCCACCCAGCGGCCGACCAGGCGGCCGGCGGCGTCGTGGATCCAGACCTCGGCGTCGTTGTCGTGGCAACGCGCCTCGGCCGCCAGGGCGCGGGCGCGGCGTTCGGCCTGGCCGCCGGTGTCGAAGGTCATCACCTCACCCGTCGAGGTGACCTTCACACACCATCCCCCATCGAAGGGGGAGACCACGAAAATGCTCCGCATGGGCTCTCTCCGTTCCAAGGGTTGCTTCGCTTGAGGGTCAAGGAAGCACCTTGAACTTAGGAACCCACCCGCCGGTTCCAAGACCCCTCCCATGAGGGTCCGGCATGACGGCGGAGAAGGTCCGGGCGGGCCTGGCCGCGTCCCGCTGGACGGCCAAGGCCATGCCTGCTGGAGGTCCAGCCCGCTCCCGCCGTCGCCGAGGCCGAAGTTGGTGATCGGGGCCGGCCTCCGCAATCCGCCGGCCAATCTGGGCTTGCTGAACGCCATTCGCCGCGCCGCGCCGGGCCGGGGGCGCGGATCGCCTTCAGCCCCCGGCCCGACGACACGGACGCGGCGGCGCTGCGCTGGGTCGGGCGGGAAGGAACCGCGAGGACGGCCGCTCGTTGCTGCACGGCTCTGGAGACGGCCGGGGCGCAGCGCCCTGGACGAGCCCCATGATCTCGGAGCCCTCGGACACCTACGACGCGATCGTGATCGGCGCCGGCCCCGCCGGCCTGACGGCGGCCACCTATCTGGGCCGCTTTTACCGCAAGGCGCTGGTGCTGGACGGCGGCTCCTCGCGCGCCAGCTGGATTCCCGAGAGCCACAACACCCCCGGCTTCCCGCAAGGGGTCGGCGGCGAGGCGCTGCTGGCGCGCCTGCGCGAACAGGCCGACCGCTACGGCGCCGAACGTCGCGGAGGCCGGGCGCGGAGCCTGGTCCGGGGCGCGGACGGCTTCGTCCTGGCCTTCGAGGGCGAGGACGCCGCCGACCAAGATCTTGGCGCGCCCATCACCGTGCGCGCGCCCTTCGTGCTGCTGGCGACCGGCGTGGTCGATCGACTGCCGGCGCTGGAGGGCGTGGAGGACGCGATCCGCGCCGCGCGGGTGCGGCTCTGCCCGATCTGCGACGCCTACGAGGCGACCGGCCAGCGCATCGCCGTGCTGGGCGACAGCGAGCATGGCGCGCGGGAGGCGGCGTTCCTGACCACCTATTCGCCGGAGGTCACCCTGCTGGACCTGAGGCCCGACGCGCCGACCGAAGGCGACGGCGTGTTCGCGCGGCTTCCCGCGCGGCTGACGGACATCGCGCTGGGCCCGGACGCCGTCACGGTCGCCGCTGGCGACGCGCGGAGGGTCTTCGACTGCCTATACCTGGCGCTGGGCTTCGACAGTCAGCAGGACATCGCCCGACAGGCGGGCGCGGCGCTGGACGAGGACGGCCGCCTGGTCGTCAGCGCGCACCAGCAAACCTCGGTGAACGGGCTCTACGCGGCCGGCGATGTCGTACGCGGCCTCAACCAGATCGCCGTCGCCACGGCCGAGGCCGCGATCGCCGCGACGGACATCCACAATCGCTTGAGGGCGCGGGAGGGGAACAGCACCGCGTCGTCCGCTCAATAGCTGTGTCATCGGGAGTTTTGGCGCGACGATGAGGAGCTCGCGCTCAGTGCGTTACAGCGCCGGTTGCGGCTCGGGCTGGCCGACCGAGCAGATCTCGACCCACACCTGGTGCAGCTCGCTCTGGGTGTCGCGCGCCAGGGCGGCGCGGCCGTTGACGACGATATAGGGCTGGAAATCGGCGCTATCGCCCAGGCGAACCTCGCCGCAGACCGCGACGCGGCCCTGGCGATGCTCGATGTGCTCGTTGCGGAAGCTGACGTTGTCCCAGGTCTCGAGCTGGCGCTTGACGGTCCACTGGGCCCCGCTCAGCTCCATCTGGCGGATGCGCGGCAGGGCCAGGGGCGTCTCGATCTGGGCGGATTTGGCGCTGGGATGGTAGCCGATGGCCATGAACGCCACGAAGGCCAGCAGGATCAGATAGGGCGCGAGCGAGCGGACGAGCGGCGTCCGGAGCGTCGGTCCTTCCGCCATATTTCCAGCCATCGGAAATCTCCGCCTCTCGTCAAGCCAGCCCCTCGGGGGAGAAGGGGCTGCTCACGTAAAACGTCGTTAACACGGACCTATGCCAAGAACCACAGCCGCCTGACCCAAAATTAGTAATATCGAGGCGGCGTCGCACAGCTTTGAGTGTAATTAAAATCACACTCGCCGCGAGAACGAGCACTGGATCATACTATATTTCAGATCGCCGTTATCTGCACGGCGACCTAATGGCGCACGGCACAGCTTGCCGAACGCTGTTCAACGTTTTGAAGCGGCCTTGCCCTTTTCTCGGCGCTCGTTGGCGGCGATCTGGCTGAGGATCAGCAGGGACGAGGAATAGTAGTCCTCGTTCTGGATCATGGCGGGCGAAGCCTTGCCCGTCAGGGTCAGGTCCGCGACGCTGGCCATGCCGACCGGCGCCGCGAACGGGGCGACCTCGCCGGTGCGGACGTCGATCCAGGCCGGGGCGGGCTTGCCGGCGGCGCGGAACGAGGTCCACCAGCGCTTGACCGGATCCAGAGCCGGGTCGCCGCAGCGTCCCGACCAGCACATGTAGAGCGGCACGCGCACGGCGTCGAAGCCGAAGCGCGGCGGACGGTCGGGATCGGTCCACATGGCGCCGGCGGTGTCGACCTTCACCCAGTCGACGGGGAGGTCCGTCGCGCCGAAGCGGGCGTCGCGGATGGCGCGCAGGGCCTGGTCGCGCACCATCGGCCACGGCGACTTGGGCTCGCGCGCGGCGAAGGCGTCCAGCGCGGGCATGATGGCGTAGGACGGGTTGAAGGTCATGCCCTGGGCGTTGACGAAGCCGTCGACGCCGGGAACCAGCAAGGTGCGGGGCCCCTGCTTGACCAGCAGCTTGCTGAGGATCGCGCTGCGGATCTGGGCGCTGGCCTCGAGGTACTCCGGACGCTTCCAGCGCTCGCCGCCGCGCAGCAGGGCCCAGGCGATCAGGAGGTCGCCGTCCAGCGCGTTGTTGGGGTCCGGGGTGTGCAGGTCGCCCGTGGGGATGTAGCGCCACTTGAACAGGCGCGTGTCCGGACGCGACAGGGTCTTGTCGGTCCAGGTCCACAGGGCCTTGAAGGTCGCCGGATCGTCATAGGCCGTGGCCATGACCATGGCGAAGCCCTGCCCTTCGGAGTGGCTGACATTGCCGTTGCCGGTGTCGACCACCCGCCCGTCGGGCTGGAGGAAACGGGTCTTGTAGTCCGCCCAGTTGCTGGGCGTCGGCGCGGCGCAGGCGCTCATGGTCACGGCCTGGAAGCCCAGGACGGCGGCCATCAGCAGCATAACGCCTCGCCTAGAGGCCATAGGAGAATTCCAGGACGTCATCGCTGGCGCCCTCGCGGTGGGTGGCGGTCATTTCCGGACGGCCGCCCTGGCTCTGCATCCAGACGGTGTAGACGCCTTCCAGGAGGGCGGCGAAGGCGCGCCGCCAGTGGCCGCTGGCGTCTTCCAGGTGCTGGCCCGGATAGGCGCGGTGACGGATGGCGATGGCGCTGTCGGCCAGGGCCAGCGAGACATAGCCCCAGTCCATCTCGGCCAGCGCCACGTTCAGCGACGCTTCCAACTCGTCCAGCGTCTTCACCGGCGGCAGGGCGACCGAGCGCGACACCCGCAGACCGATCTGGCGGTAGAAGCCCCACGCCTCCTGGGCGCTGAAGTTCTCGAACAGCTCGTCGGCCATGGCCAGCATGACCGCGCGCCACTGGGCGCTGAACTGGCGGGCGGCCAGGTAGCGCAGGTCGGCGGTGTCGGCGACCTTGGCGGCTTCCGGCGCGGCGGCTCGGGCGGAAAGGCTCTTCAACATCGGTCGTTCCTATTGGCTGGACAGAATCCGCCGCAGATAGAAGCGGAACTTGTATTCGTTGTAGGCCCCGAACGTGTCGAGCGAGGCCTCGCCGCCGGCGGCCGAGCCGCCGCGGAACTTGTACTCGCCCGAGAGCAGGCCGGTCAGGCCGACGCCCGTCTTACTGGCCGAGTCGTAGCGGGCCAGGATCGTATTGTCGGACGCGGCGTAGGACTCGATGGCCTGCTGGGCCGCCGGGCTGTTCGGGAAGATCGGCGAGCTGTCCTCGCTGTACGACTGCACGCCGATGCTGAAGGCGGCCTTGGCCCGCCAGCGCTCCCGCTCCTTGGAGTACGACACAGGCAGGGCGACGCTGACGAACTGCTGCGGGCTGAAATAGCCGCCCTGGCCGAAGCTGAAGAAGCGCAGGTTCTTGTCATAGGCCTGCATATTGGCGTTGAGGCCGATCTGCAGCTGGTCGCCGTTGCTGTCGATGGGACGGAAGTAGGCCCCGGCGTTGATCTCGTAGCCGGTGTTGCTGGTCACGTTGTGACCGATCAGGCGGCGGTAGGCCACGTCGGCATAGGCGCCGGCCGAGCCGAAGTTCGCCGAGGCGCCCAGGCTGGCGCCGCGCCGGACCACGCCGCCCCACTCCACGCCCGTCAGCGGGTCGCGGTCGCCGGAATAGGCCAGGACGCTGTCGGTGATCGGACGCTGCTCGACCGTGGCCCGGACCTGGGCCTCGCCGATGTCGAGGCGCCCTGTCAGGCCGCCCGTGAAGCTCTTGCGCATGAAGCCCAGCGGCGTAATGCCGGCGTCCAGCGAGATCGGACCGGAGTCGTAGAACATCGACACGCCCGCGCCCGCCCGGCTGCTGCTGTCGAGGCTGGGCAGGACGATGGTGTTGCCCGCGACGATGGCCTCGGCGTTGACCAGCGGGTTGGTGCCGATAATGGCGATGGTCGATTGCTTGGGCGCGCCGGCGCTGATGACCACCGGATTGACCGCCAGCCCCAGGCGTCCGATGCCGAACGGCGAGATCGAGGCGGCGATGCGGGTGTTGGCCTCGAACAGTTGGCTCGTGCCCTCCTCACCGGTGCGGGCGCGCAGATTGGCCGCGCCCTCGAACTGCGGCGCCGTGGACTGGCGCAGGGCGGCGATCTCGCGACCGATCTTGGCCGGCAGCGGCGCGTTGGCGGGCAGAGGCGCGTTGGACGCCTTGGCCGCGTAGGCGCGCGGCGGCGTATAGGCCGGCGCGGGCGTCGGCAACGGCGCCAGCGAAGCCGGTCCGGCGGCCGCGTAGGGCGAGGCCGGATAGGCCGGCGACGAATAACTCGGCGTCGCGGCGGCCGCATAGCTCGGCGCGACCGGCGTCGGAAGCGCCGGCGGGTTCGAATTGGCCGGCAGGCTGGCGCCGATCCCCAGGGTCGACGGATCGCTCTGCGGCGAGTTCGAGGGAATGGGCGCGTAGCTGGACGCGGGCGCGTAGCTCTGGGTCGGTGCGTAGCTCTGGGTTGGAGCCGGCGCATAGGACGCATAGGCCTGAGGCTGGGCCGCGGCCGCGCTCGGAAGCTGCGGCAGGGCGAAGGCGGGCGCCGAGGCCGACGCCGCGGGCGCGCCGTAGGTCGGAAGGTCGGCGGCCTGGGCGATCGCGCGGGCGGCGAACGGGTTCGGACCCAAGGCCCCGCCGACGCCGGCGGGCGCGCCGGGCTGCACGCCCTGCCCTCGCGCCAGCAGGATCTGGGCGCGCTCGAACGCCTTCAGGGCCGCGCGTTCGCGTCCCCGAGCCTGCTCCATCTGACCCAGCTGATAGTACAGGTCGGGATTGTTCGGCTGGATCGCGATCGCGCGACGCAGCAGATCGTTGGCGCGATCATGGTCGCCGGTGCGCACGGCCACGCGGGCCGAGCCGGCCAGAGCCTCGTAGTCGTTCGGATTGATCGACAGCAGGGCTTCATAAGTCTGCGCGGCCTGGGGCGCGAGATCGCCGGTGTCGTACAGCCGCGCCAGGGCCGACAGCAGCATCGGATCGCGCGGGGCGACCGTGAAGCCTTGCGACAGGGTGTCGAAGGCGGCGGCGAAGTCGCCGGCCAGGCGCAGGCGGTCGGCGCGGCGGGCGCTGTAGAGCGCCGCCAGGCTGCGATACTCGCTCTGGGGCTGCTGCTGAGCGGCGGCGTTCAGCAGATTGATGGCGGCGGCGTCCTGGCCGGTCTGGGCCAGCACCGCCAGGAAGCCCGAGGCTTCGGACGGCTTGAAGCTGGCCGGCGGCTGACGCGCGGCTTCCAGCGCCAGTGCAGTCGATTGGTAGCTGTCGCCCAGGTCCAGCAGGGTCTCGGCGATGCGGCCGCGCACGCCAAAGCCCGGCGAGGTGCGGCTGAGCAGGCCGCGGAGCAGGCTGACGCCATCGACGGGACGGCCCTGGGCGCCCCAGCGCTTGGCCTGCTCGATGGTGCTCAGCGCGTCGACGCGGGCGATCAGGTCCTTGACCGCGCGAGTGCGGCTGGCCTCGGGCACGCGGCGCAGCAGGCCCATGGCCTCGTCGTTGCGGCCGCGCGATTCCGAGTACAGCGCGGCGGCCTGCAGGGCCTCCGGGTCGCTGGACTGGTACAGCGGGGCCATCAGCGACTGGGCCTCGGCCTCCTGCCCCTGATCGGCCAGGAACTTGGCGTAGTCGTAGCGCGACCACGGATTGTTCGGATTGGCGGTCAGGGCGGCCGACAGGGCCGCGCCGGCGCCGAAGGTGTCGCCACGCTTCTGCAGTTCGGTGGCGCGCGCGCGCTCGATGGCGGCGCGGGTCTGGCCGGCGGTCGGGCCGGTCAGGGTCGCGGCGATCTGGCTGGCCTCGTCATAGCGGGCCTGATCGGCCAAGGCCTGGGCGAGACCGGCGATGACCTCCGGACGCTGCGGCGCCGTCGCCAGGGCCGCGCGGAAGGCGGTCTCGGCGTCGGCGGGACGCCCCAGGGCGGCCAGCGACTGGCCCCACAGGACTTGAGCCTCGATACGGTCGGGGTTCTGGCCGTTGGCCAGCGGACGGGCGTCCTGCTCGGCCTGGGCGTAGCGACCGCCTTCATAGGCGGCGCGGGCCCGCGACAGGGCCGAGAAGAACTGGGCCGAGCGCAGGGCCTCGCCCCATCGCTGGTCGCCCGACGCGCCGCCGCTGGCGCGCTTGAGCAGCGTCTCGGCGTCGGCGAACCGGCCTTGCTGCAGGCGGATGATCCCAAGGCCCCCGGCGGCGTCCAGATCGCTGGAGCGCTCGCGCAGGGCCTGGTTGAACAGGCGCTCGGCGGCGGCGAGATCCTTGCGCTCCAGCGCCTCGAAGCCCGAGGCGCGCGACGCGCCGCTGGGATCGATCGGCGGCGAAGGCTTGGTCTCGGTCTTGCCCTGGCGGGGATCGACCACCGCCGTGTCCTGGCTGTTGGCGACGGAGCTGGCGAAGCGCGTCTTCAGCGCCTTGTCCAGCGCCACGACCCGCGGGTCGGACGGGCTGGTGACTCCGCGCAGTTGCCGCAGCCAGCGATCGCCGGCCCCAACATCGCCATCCTCGATGGCGTACGACGCCAGGCGCTGCAGAACCCGCGGATTGTTCGGGCTTTCGCGCAGAGCCCGTTGCAGGGCCTGCAGGCTGAGATCCTTGCGGCCGCGCTTGCGCTGGCTGGCCGCCTGGTTCAGCAGCGCCTCCACCACCCCGCCCTGGCTCGCGCCTTGAGCGGGCGCGGGCGCGGTCAGCTCCGGCTTCAGCGTCTTCGCCCCAGGAACCAGGGGCCGGGCCGCGGGCTTGTCACTGGGCAGGCGGGGTTGGACCTGGGCGATGGCCGTCGAGGCCAACAGGCTCGACGCCAGCGAGATAAAGGCGATCTTCCTCATCGCGGGTCCACTTCCCTGTCGGACAGGCGCTTACGTTCAAGGGCGCGGAGCACGACCCAGAAGCCCAACCCGATCACCAGCGAGGCGCCGATCACGGCCAGGGCCAGCAGCAGCGGGTTGCGGCTGCACCACCACATGACCGCCACCCACCACGGCAGGTGACCAGACCAGAAGCCCGGCGACACCTGGAAGCTATTGAAGCTCTTGTCGGTGGCGATGGCTAGATCGCCCTGCATCGCCGCGTTGGCTTCCGGCTTGTCCATCGAATTGACGATCTCGGGCAGCCGCGCCGGGTTCGCCGAAAGCACGGCGACGACCACGCGGCTCTTGTCGAACGGCGAGCGCCAGCTGGTCACGCCGGAGAAGTCGCCGTTCGTCACCAGGGCCGCGTCGGCGGCGACCGGATCGCGCTGGTCGACGTTGGAGCCGAACCGCGAGAACAGGCGCGTGATCGGTGAGGTCGAGGCGACGCGCAGTTGGCTGCCTTCCACGCGCACCGGGGCGCTCTGGAACAGCTCGGAGGCTTGCGAGGCCAGCGACAGCGGGCCGACCACCAGGACGTCGCGTCCCCGCAGCGTGGGAGACTCGCCCGGACGGGCGATCGTGACGCCGACGGCGGGCGCGCCGGTGGAATCGCCGATGCGGCCGATCAGGGTGAACAGCGCCTGCAGGGTGTCCGGCGAGGGCTGTTGCGGGATCAGCACCAGCGTCTCCGACAGGTCGGCGACGCGGCTGAACGGGAAGCCGGAGCTGGCGAAGAAGGCGAGGTCCGGCATGCGCGAGAAGTGGTGCGCGCCGGTCAGGTCCAGCGTCGAGTCGGCGTCGATGCCGACGCGGATGCCGACGGGCAGGATGCCTTCGCAGGCGCCCTTCTTCTTGCTGTGCAGGTCATAATAGAACTGCAGCTGGTTCTGGCCGAAGATGTTGTAGCCGGGGATATCCACCGAAGCCGAGTGCTGGATGGCCGAGACGCCGATGGCGTCGCGGATCTTGGCGGCGGTGCGTTCCGGACGCAGCGGGATCGAGCGGATGTACTTGTCGTTGGCCAGCACATCCAGGCGCGACATCGTGTAGTCCAGCCAAGGACCGGCCGGATAGCGATAGCCGAAGGTCAGCTTGGCGCCCGGGCGGGGCCAGAAGAACAGGTCCGGGGCGGTGCGGAACTCAGCCGTCAGCAGGCCCGGACGCAGGCCCGCGCCTTCCAGATACGACTGGCCGACCAGGTCGCCCAGGCGCACGGGGTGGCGGGTGTCGACCCATCGCGGCGCGTCATAGGGCTGGCGCCGCGCGATCGGCTGGGGCGTAACCTGGGCGCTCTGACCCGACAGGCTCTTGGGCGACGAGGCCAGCACCCGCGCGGCCGCCAGCACGTCCTCGTCCGAGCCGCCGGAGACCACCAGCAGGGAGGCGTAGGGATTACGCGGGTTGCGGACGATGCTGATCATCGGCCCGGAGGCCTGGGGGACGACCCAGCCGCCGATCTGGCTGCCGCCGCGCGCCAGGACGACGGCATTGCCGTCCGGCAGGTCGTTGAACAGCACCGGGAAGGCGAAGCCATGGAAGCTGGCGGTCATGCCGAAATACGAGGCCGTGGCCGCGCCCGCGGCGATCAGCTCGTTGGACGGCGCGCCGGCGAACACGAACGGCAGCTTGAGCTGACGACCTTCCGTGGAGTCGAAGAACGGACCCGGCAGCCGCGAAAGCGAGTCGCCCACCGACAGCTGCTGCAAGGTCAGGGTCAGGCGGCTGCGGGTGTTGCTGATATTGGCCCACAGCGTCGAGTGCAGCGGGTCTTCGCAGCTGCGCGTATAGTGGCTGATGAAGCGAAAGCCGAGGCGGTTTTCGTTGGTGAACAGGCCCGGATCGATCGGCAGGGTCACGACCACGCCGCCGGCGCCGTCGGGCGTCAGGGGCACGGTGCCGATCACCTCGTCGTTCATCAGCACGGTCAGGTGGCTGAGATCGGCCAGCAGGGTCGGCGAATAGGCGAAGTTCAGGGTCAGCTGGGCGCTGGTGACCACTTCGTCCTGACGCAGATTGACCGGAATGCCGGCCTCGCCGGCCGAGCCGATCAGGCGCAGCGGCCGGTTAACCTTAAGATCCTCGAGCGTCATCGACAGGGTGCGGACCCCGCCAGGAACGATCGCCTTGGCCGGCGCGGCGGCGGTCGCGCCGGACGCGGCGGCGGCGGGACGGGCCGCGGCGCGCGCGGCCTGGGCATGACCCTCGCTGGGGCTCAGCAGGCCAAGACCCAGCCCCAGGGCGAGCAGAACGGCGGCGGTCGTGGCGCCCGTGCGATTGTAGGCCGCCGACGCCCGCGGCGTGTCGCGATGGCGCCACCAGAATATGATCGAGAAGGACGCGCGCATCAGGTCGGTGAAAGACTGCCAGGCCGACCAGGACACGTGATCGTCGATCAGCGGCCAGGCGTCGGCGCGGCCCATCACGACTCGCACCAGTTGCCGCCGCGACTCCAGCGTCATTTCCGTGAACATGAACCTCAGCCCGCCCTTCCCGCTTCCCAACATCTTGACCGGGAACCCAAACGTCTTCTCGGCCGCGAACACCTCCACGTGGGTCACGGTCCGTCCCTCGATAACCTCGTCGTCCGGCGCCGGAACCGCCATGCCGCCCATCGAGATGTTCGTCGTCTCGGTCGACAGGACGTGGCCGTCGTCGAAATAGAGCCGCGTGGGCAGAACGACGCCCAGGTGCTCGTGCTTGCGGACCTGCCGGGTCTCGCGTCCCACCGCGATGGCGGTGATCAGGATCAACAGGCTGAAAGCCGACCAGAACACGTTCAGCATGATCGTGCCCAGCTGCACATCGAAATACTGCGGCAGCAGCAGCTTGGCGATCCCCGAGCCAATCCCGCCGAACAGCAGGCCGGTGGTGATCAGCAGGGGCAGCAGGACCTTGAAGTCGAAATAGCCTTCCTCCAGCAGCCCGCCCTTGTCGGTGACGTTGAACTTGCCCTTCTTGGGATCGAGCAACGGCAGGATCGTCGGGCCCACCAGGTGGAACGAGATCAGCGACTCGTAGACCTCGCCCCAGAAGGCGCGACGGTATTTGCCCTGGATGCGCTCGTTGACCAGCACCGACAGCAGCAGGTGCGGAATCGCGTAGGTGACGATCGTCCAGGCGGCCGCGGCGATGATGTTCTGTTCGAAGATCAGATAGGCCAGCGGCGAGGTCAGGAACACGATGCGCGGCAGCGGAAACTGGAAGTGCAGCATCGCGTTCAGGTAACAGAGGCGCTGACCGATGCTCAGGCCCGGCCCGAACAACGGATTGTCGATCCGGAAGATCTGGGTCATGCCGCGCGCCCAGCGAGCCCGCTGGCCGATGTGCAGCGCCAGGCGCTCGGTGGCCAGGCCCGCGGACAGGCGCGTGTTCAGATAGGCCGTGTTCCAGCCCATGCGCTGGAGCTTGAGCGCGGTGTGGGCGTCCTCGGTGACGGTCTCGCCGGCGAAGCCGTTGGTCTGCTCCAGCGCCTCGCGACGGATGACCGCGCACGAGCCGCAGAAGAAGGTGGCGTTCCAGAAGTCGTTGCCCTTCTGAACGACGCCGTAGAACAGGTCGCCCTCGCCCGGGATGTCCTTCACGGCGCGGATGTTCCGCTGCACCGGATCGGGCGAATAGAAGTAGTGCGGCGTCTGCATCAGGGCCAGCTTGGGGTCGGCCTGGAACCAGCCGACGGTCAGCTGCAGAAAGGCGCGCGTCGCCACGTGGTCGGCGTCGAAGATGCAGAGCAGCTCGCCCGTGGTCTGCGGGATGGCGTTGTTGAGATTGCCCGCCTTGGCGTGCTTGTTGTCGGTGCGCGTGATGTAGCCGCAGCCGGCCTTGCGCGCGAACTCCTCGAACTCTGGCCGACGACCGTCGTCCAGGATGTAGACCTTGAAGCGATCGGCCGGATAGTCCTGGTCCATGGCCGCGAACACGGTGTCCTGCACCAGCTCGAGGCTTTCGTTGTAGGTCGGGATGTAGATGTCGACGGTCGGCCAGGTCTCGGGCGGCCCCGTGATCTCGCGCACCTTGCGGTCCAGCGGCCAGATGCACTGGAGGTAGCCGAGCACCAGGATCAGCCAGGCATAGAGCTCGGCCAAATAAAGGCCCATCCCCAGGCCGGCGGCCAGGGGATTGTCGAAGTGCAGGGTCTGGGTGGTCCGCCACCAGATGTAGCGTGTCGACAGGGCCGTTGAGACCACGACCAGGCCGACAGTCATCTTCCGGCTGTCGCTGAGCTGGCCGATGGCGGCGGAGATGGCGAATACGCCGAGGCCGAAGATCAGCTGACCATTGCTGTCCAGCGGGACGACGACGGCCAGCACGACGATCAGCGCCGCCAAGGCGAAGATCGCATAGCGCGCCGGCGCGGACGCCACGACGCGACCGAACAGGCCCTCGCCGAGGCCCGATGCCCCCTTGATGTTCATGGTCAGTGCGACCCCGGAGCTGTCAATCGATCGAGCCGGCCGGCGATCGTGTCGATATCGAGCGCGGCCACGCTGCCCGGCGCGACGCCGACCACGGGCTCGCCGCGGGCGGCCGACTCGGCCAGGGCCTCGTCGTAGTGGACAACGCCGATGAAGCGCTCGGGCGCGTGGGTGGCGATGAAGTCGGCGATGTCACGGCTGAGACGACGGCGCGGATCGACTTGGTTCAGGATGCCGAAGGTGTCGGGACGCTCAGAGATCGGGCGCAGCATCAGGCCGTCGCGATAGGTCGGCACCAGGGCCATCGAGCCGGCGTCGGCCAGCAGGACGATCAGCTTCAGGTCAGCCAGCGCCTCAAGACGCTCCTGCATGCGGCCTTCGCCCGGCGTGGTGTCGGCGATGACGATCTCGTCCGGGGAACGGGCCAGACCCGCCAGGGCCTGCGACAGGGCCTCCTCGACCAGAAGGTCCTTCATGCGAAGGCGCTCGGCGGTGGTGGCCTCGCCATAGGGCGCGACACGGACGCCATCGACGCCGCTGACCAGGGCGGCCGACCACGGCAGGCCGCGCGCGGTGCAGCGCGCGACGCCTAGATCACCCTCGTGGTGCGGGGCGAGCAGGAAGCGCAAGGCGTTCTGGGAATCGAAATCGACGGCGGTGACCTGACGCCCCCGGCGGCGCAAGGCCACGGCCAGGTTGGCGACAAGCGTCGTCTTTCCCACGCCTCCCTTGGGCGACGACACAACAACAAGAACCATTTAGAGCGCCTTCCGACCAATCCGCTCGAAGATCTCCGAAAGGGCCTGGGGCGCGGCTTCGACCGTCTTGGCCGAGCCATAGCGGCTGAACGCGGCGCCCTTGGGAAGATCGGCTTCGGCGCCGCGCGCGCGGCCATCGACCTGCAGGCGATCGAACAGCGAGCCGTTCGTCGGCGGTTCGGCCGCGAAGCCGGAAGCGGCCGTCGGCGGCGCGACGGGCGCAACTTCGATTGGAGCGGCGGGAGCTTGAGCGACGGGAGCTGGGGCCATTGGAGCCGGGGCCATCGAAGCCGACGCCGACGTGTCCGGACGAGACAGTTCGCTCTTCGCCCGCGCCATCTTCTCCAGAACCGGCCAAGCCTGTTCCGAGGCGCGCGGCGCGTCGAACTGCCTGTAGTTCACAGTGGACTTCAACTTATCCATGAGGGCGCTAACGTCGCTCACCGGCCAACTTCCTCGTTCCAATTCGAGCAGTAACTGCTCGATTAGAGATGAATTCGAAACTTCAGATCCAAGCCGACAACTTCAAAGCATAAACCTTGAAACTGTTTCCCTGCGCGCTTCCGCCCAAATGGGTTGCTGAAACCTTACAGCATTCGACAACCCAAGACCGCGTCGAAAAAGTACAGTTGCAACCTATAGTTTATTATTATTAATCTATCGTTTACTCGCCGAGCTCTCGAAGAGAATTTTATAAGCACAACCCAGCAAGGTAAACGCTTGTACACTATCGCAGTCGCTTGGGGTCAAGGGTTCCAATCTGTTAGATGACAACTGACAACCCAAAACGGGTAAACCCAAAGACAACTCCAGAATGAAATACCACCTAGAAGCGCACTTCATTTCAGAGAGTTTATTGGACCTACCAGCACTACTCCTGATTTAGTTACCGACCAACATTGAACGTTGGTCAGCAGCCGATAAGGGCTGATATAGGCCTAGTCGCGCGAACAGCCCAGGCGCAGCTCGCGCGCTCTATTGTCGCATGCTCGACTTTTGAAATGGGTCGCGAGGGCTACCGCAACGCCAATCGCCATAAGGCTTTGCGCGGTTCGCGATCGTCCGGCCGTCGATGGTCGGCGGCGCGGAGCGCGGCGTCGATTGTCGGCTAGGTTTTTGACTTAAAGCATTTTTACCATGTTGCTTTAGGCTCGAACGGCGGCGCCGCGGAGCTTGAACCCGCTTCAAGAGCAATCAAAAGATAACTGCGCCCCGGATGGAGACGCGCCGCGCCTGAAGACTAGATAATTCCGATCAGCGCATCGAAGCCGGAAACGTCGTTCAGCGCCACCGCCGCGCCAACCTGGTGCACGGCCAGCGTATCGGCGAAAACATAGAAGTCGTCGCCGACCTGCGCGCCGACATAGATCAGGGTCGCCTTGGCGGCGAAGGCGGCGTTGGCGGCCGCCAGGGCGCTGTCGAACGTGGCCGCGCTGGCCACCAGCTGGTAGTTGGCGATCGTGGCGGCCGCCAGTCCCTGGAAATCCAGGGCGTCCTCGCCGTCGAAATCCAGGATGTGGTCCGGCGCCGAGGGCAGCGAGTCCGAGGCGGCGAAGACAAAGACGTCCGCGCCAGGCCCGCCGCTGAGGGTGTCCTGGCCGGCGCCGCCGGTCAGGGTGTCGTCGCCCGAACCGCCCTTGAGCGTATCGTTGCCCAGACCGCCGTTCAGGACGTCCGCGCCGGTCCCGCCGTCGAGGATGTCAGCGCCCCGGCCGCCCGTCAGGGTGTCATTGCCCGAGCCGCCGGTCAGGGTGTCGTCGCCCGAACCACCGTCCAGGATGTCGGCGCCGGCGCCGCCGATCAGGATGTCCGCGCCCGAACCGCCCTGAAGCGTGTCGGCGCCCGCCCCGCCATCCAGGTTGTCGTCGCCATCGCCGCCGAACAGAGTGTCGTTTCCGTCGCCGCCTTCGATGATGTCATCACCGCCCGCGCCGTCCAGGGTGTCGGCGCCGACGCCGCCCGCCAGATGGTCATTGGCGTCGCCGCCGGTCAGGAAATCGTCGCCCGTCCCGCCGAACGCCGCGATGGCGTGGCCTGCCTGCGTCGTCGTCGGCTCGAAGAAATCGGCGCCCGCGCCGCCAATGAACAGGTGGGAGCCGTCTGAGAACTTGATCCGGTCCGCCGTCGCCGCCGCGGGCAGGCCAAAGTTCACCCCGGCCTGCGGGAAGATCACGGTGCGCGCGCCCAAGGTCAGTTGGTACGAGCCATAACCGTTCGATTGCGGGAAGAAGTTGATCTCGACATCCGTCGCCGAGCCCGACGTGAAGACCAGGGTGTCGAAGGTCAGGATGTTGAAGCGCTTTGCTTCGGCGGGGGTGATCTTGGAGAAGGTGTAGGTCGCCATGGTCTGCCTCCGCGCCGCGAGAACTTTAGCGGTCACCGGTCGATAGAGCCTGACGGCCTAGTCGTCGAGCCCTTGGTCCGGCCAATTTGTCGCAGGGGAGTATTCGTTCGCGGAATAGGGCGTGAAACGTCCCCAATCCGGGTAATTCGGACGCTCGCCAGCCGGTGGCCGCCGTCCTGAGGCCGGCTCGGCGGATCTCGGCGCGAACGCCGAGACCCGCCTTGCACGGATCTGAAAGGCCGTCGGGTCCGGATTGCGCCGGACCCGCCGCGCTTAGAAGCTGGCCTTCACGCCGAGGTACATGTAGCGGCCGCGGTTATCGTAGATGCCGCTGCCTTCGCCCGAACCCGTCAGCTGGTACGGGGGCAGGCGATCGAAGACATTCTCCATGCCGCCATAGACCGTGTAGTTACGGCTGATCGCATATTCAGCGGTCAGGTCATGATACATGACCGCCGGATAGTAGTTGATCGTGGCGAAGTCGGCGTTCTGGGGCGGACGACCGCCGACCGACTTGATGTTCTCGATCACGTCCACCGACATCTTGCCGATGTAGCGGCCTTGATAGCCGATGCTCAGCTTGTCCTTGCGCCATTGGGCCGAGATGTTGAAGGCCCAGCGCGGATCGCCCAGTTCGTACAGGATCTGGTCCGGACGGTTCGGCTCGTCGATGAACGGGTAGTTGTCGCGCTGAACCACGTAGGTCAGCGTGCCGCGCAGGTTCACCGTGCCGCTGTCTTCCGGCAGGTTGAAGCGATAGTTCACGTCACTGTCGATGCCGCGCGCGCGACGCTTGGCGAAGTTCAGCGAGGTGTCCTGCAGGCTGCCTTGCACGAAGAACTTCGTGGTCGGGTCCCGCTGGAACAGGCCGCAGAAGGCGTTGTTCAGGCTGGCGGCGTCATAGCAATTGTTCAGAACCTGCTGCGGCGCGACCGACGAGATCACGTTGCTCAGCTTGATGTCGTAGTAGTCGACCGAGACGGTCAGCCCCGAGAGGAAGCTCGGCTGCAAGACGGCGCCGATCGTCCAAGACTTGGCGGTCTCTTCGCCCAGGTTCGGGTTGCCGGCGCTGGTGATCTCAGTGGTCG
>NZ_LSJA01000231.1 GCF_001556515.1 Caulobacter sp. CCH9-E1
GCCGACGACCAACTTCCCCGAGCCGATCGGCCTCGCGGCCACCTTCGACACCGCCCTGGTCAAGGACGTCGCCGGCGCCATCGGGACCGAGGTGCGCGGACTGCACACCCTGGCGCGGGCCACCGGCCGGATGGGCCGCATCGGCACAGCGCTCAACACCTGGTCCCCCAACATCAACATCTTCCGCGATCCGCGCTGGGGCCGGGGCCAGGAGACGTATGGCGAGGATCCGCATCTGGCCGCCCGCATGGGCGTGGCCTTCGTCGAGGGCGTCCAGGGCCCCGATCCCGACCTGCCGAACGTGATCGCCACACCCAAGCACTACGCGGTCCACAGCGGGCCGGAGTCGACGCGCCACCACGCCAATGTCTACGTCTCGCGGCGTGATCTCGAGGACACCTATCTGCCGGCCTTCCGCGCCGCGATCGTCGAGGCCAAGGCCGGCTCGATCATGTGCGCCTACAATCGCATCGACGGCCAGCCCGCCTGCGCCAGCGACATGCTGCTGAAGGACTACCTGCGAACCGCCTGGAAGTTCGACGGCTACGTCGTCTCCGACTGTGACGCGGTCAAGGACATCAACGACCACCACAAGTACGCCCCCGACGCCGCGACCGCGGCCGCCGCCGCCGTCCGCGCGGGCGTCGACAACGAGTGCAACGGCTCGACCCTGACCGACACGGCCGGCCTGTCGAACCGCTATCGCGACGCGCTCCAACAAGGCCTGATCACGATGACGGACGTCGACCGGGCCCTGGTGCGGCTCTACTCGGCGCGGCTACGGGTCGGCGACCTGCCCGGTGTGCGCCCCGTCGAAACCGCGCCCAAGGCGCCGACCGCCGTGATGACGCCCGAGCACGAAGCCCTGGCCCTGACCGCTGGTGAGAAGAGCCTGGTCCTGCTCAAGAACGACGGCCTGCTGCCGCTGAAGCCCGGCCTGCGCGTCGCGGTGATCGGTCCGCTGGGCGACGCCACCCGCGTTCTGCGCGGCAACTACTCCTCGGCCCTGTCCGCGCCGCCGATCTCGGTG
>NZ_LSJA01000232.1 GCF_001556515.1 Caulobacter sp. CCH9-E1
CGAGCTGGAGGTCGGCCGAGCTAGCCCCCTCCGGCCCGCTGGGCCACCTCCCCCGCATCGCGGGGGAGGAACTCGGAATGCCCCCCGTCTTTGCGACTCAAGATAACATCGTTACCTTAGCGTCGCTGTAGCTCACCCGGTGATCGCCATGACCGTTCACGCCGTCTCCCGGATGCGCCGGGCCCTGGTCGTCCTGTACGCGGCCGGGTTGGGCGCGATCCTGGTGGTGGCGGCGCTGCTGTATCGCGAGGGGCAATGGAAGCTCCTGGCGCCGGTGATCGCCGCGTTCGCCGCCGCCTCGACCGGCTTCGTGGCCCTGATGCGGCTGGCCGACCGTCACGCCACCCTGGGCCTGAGCCCCGGCCGTCGCCGCCTGCTGCTGGCCCTGGCCCTGATCAGCGCCGTCGCCTTCATCGCCGGCCTGGTCACGGCCTGGCGGCTGATGTGAGGCGAACGCCCCGGCTATACAACTCTGAGCTTTCGGCTTAGGGTCTAGCTTGCTCCAGGCTCGGCCGGGATGGTCCTGATGAAGGTGAGCTCGCATCGGCGTGGCCGCCGCGCCCTCTCGGGCCTGCTGGTCCTGTGCCTCGGCTATGGCGTCGCCATGGTCGTCATGACCACCCTGCTGGCCGACCAGCACGCGGAGGCCCGCTTCGCCGTCGCCGCCGCCGCCATCGCGCCCCTGACCGCCGTGGCCACCCTCTACGCCGCCCTGCGAAGCCACCACGCCGTCACCGGTCCGCCGCGCCACCGCCGCCTACTGATCGCCGG
>NZ_LSJA01000233.1 GCF_001556515.1 Caulobacter sp. CCH9-E1
GGCGGATTCTATTTTGAAGTGCGATTTGTGAGGGTTTTTATGGACTTAGGTCCACGGAGATTTTCACATGGGATCGCGTTACGACCATATCACGCTTCAGGAACGCCATCAGATCGCCCGCTGGCGTGACGCCAAGGTCTCCGTTCGGGTCATCTCCGAGCGCCTTGGACGTCATCCATCGACGATCCACCGCGAGATTCGGCGCAACTGGTTCGACGATGGCCCATGGCTGCGCGGCTATTTTGCTGTCGCCGCCAACGAGCGCGCCTCCACGCGTCGCAGACGGGTCGGCAAGCTGCATCGCGATCCAGAACTGGCCCGCTTTGTCACCGAGCGCTTGCAAGAGACCTGGTCGCCAGAACAGATCGCCGGTCATCTCAAGTCGACCCGGCAGCTCCAAGCTTATGCCTGCCACGAGACCATCTATCGCTACGTCTACGGCCCAGATGGCCGAGCTGCGGAGCTCTACAAGCTGCTGCCCAGGATGCGTCGGCGCCGGCGCGCGCGCTATGCCCGACGACCGCGCGGCCTTCATATCCCGCCGCACAACACCATCGCCCAGCGGCCGGCCCACATCGGCGAGCGCCAGAGCTACGGCCATTGGGAGTGCGATCTGATCGCTTTCCGCAAGGAATACGGGCGTCACAACATCACGACGCTGGTCGAGCGGCGAAGCCGGTATCTGATCATGATCAAGAACCCGAGCCGCAGCTCGACGGGCATCATGGCCGGCCTAGCCGAGCGCCTGGAGCCGTTTCCTCCGCCGATGCGGCAATCCATTACCTTTGATCGCGGCACGGAGTTCGCCTTCTTTGCGACCCTGAAGCGCTCGCTCGAGATTGACAGCTACTTCTGCAAGCCACAGGCGCCTTGGCAAAAGGGCACGGTCGAGAACACCAATGGCCGTCTGCGGCGCTTCTTGCCCAGCGACACGGACATCGCGCTGGTCCCGCCGGAGAAGCTGCTGGAGCTGTCCACGCGGCTCAATCGGATCCCGCGCAAGTGCCTCGG
>NZ_LSJA01000234.1 GCF_001556515.1 Caulobacter sp. CCH9-E1
CGACGCCATCGCCGCCTCGGACAACGTCTCGTCGGGCAGCCAGGAGCTGTCGGCGACGTCCGAGCAGATGAGCCAGGGCGCGACCGAACAGGCGGCCGCCGCCGAACAGGTCTCGGCCTCGATGGAAGAGATGACGGCCAACATCAAGCAGAACGCCGACAACGCCTCTCAGACCGAGAAGATCGCCCGCCAGTCGGCCCATGACGCCGAGACCTCCGGCCAGGCGGTCAACAAGGCGGTCGACGCCATGCAGACGATCGCCGAGAAGATCACGATCGTGCAGGAGATCGCCCGCCAGACCGACCTGCTGGCCCTGAACGCGGCCGTCGAGGCCGCCCGGGCTGGCGAACATGGCCGCGGCTTCGCGGTGGTCGCCTCGGAAGTGCGCAAGCTGGCCGAACGCTCGCAGAGCGCCGCCGCCGAGATCAGCGCGGTCTCCAGCGACACGGTCAAGGCCGCCCAGACGGCTGGCGAGATGCTGACGACCCTGGTGCCGAACATCCGCAAGACCGCCGAGCTGGTCTCGGAGATCAGCGCCGCCTGCCGCGAGCAGGACATCGGCGCCGGCCAGATCAACGACGCCCTGCAGCAACTGGACAAGGTCACCCAACAGAACGCCTCGGCCTCCGAAGAGATGTCGGCGACGTCCGAGGAGCTGGCCGCCCAGGCCGAGGAGCTGCAGACCTCGATCTCCTACTTCCGCAC
>NZ_LSJA01000235.1 GCF_001556515.1 Caulobacter sp. CCH9-E1
CGGGGAGGGGTGGGTTTGCTCATGCCGAGGCTTCCGACTTGCGCAGCGCCGCCAGGACGGACCAGACGGCCAGTTTCAAAGAGATCAGCACGTTCCAGCCAGCCATCGACAGGCCCAGGAACACCCAAGCGGCCTTGTCGCAGGCTGGGGCCTCGATCTTGGCCGTGCCCTTGAGCATGGCCTCGAGATCCGCGGCGCCGGCGAAGCCAACGCCCGAACAGGACGACGGACCCGGCCACCACTTCCATTCGGCGCCGGCGTGATAGGTCGCCAGGCCAGCGCCATAGAGGAACAGCGCGCCCAGCAGCAGGTTGGCCGGCGTCCGCAGGCGCGGCCACAGCGGCGTGCGTTGCAGGATGAAGGCGATCAGGCCGACCGTTCCGGCTGCCCAGTAGACCTCGCGCTGCTTCAGGCACAGGTGACAGGGAGCCAAGCCGCCGAAGCTCTGGAAGGCGTGGGCGATGGCCAGCATCAGCGCGCTGGACAGGAACGCCAGCAGCGGCCAGTGGCGCGTGACCAGGTCATAGACCCGGTCCACGAGCCCGTTCGTCTGGTTCGTGGCGCTTTCGCTCGTCATGCCACGCAGGCTCCGCCGTGTCCGCTACCGCCCAGGAGATGGCTCGCCGTCAGTCCAATGACAATGAGGGCGATCAAGATTCCAGCGAATAGGGCAAGGCGGCGTTCGACGACCGGCAGCAGGGCCGGGCCGAATTTCTTGACGATGAAAGCCACGAGGAAGAAGCGCGCGCCGCGCGTCGCCACCGAAGCGGCGATGAACATCGGGAAGCTGAACATCGCCAGGCCCGAGGCGATCGTCACGAGCTTGTAGGGGATCGGCGTCAAGCCCTTGGCCAGGATCACCCACACGCCGTACTTGGCGTACCAGCACTGGAACTCGGCCAGGCCGCCCGAATGACCGGTCGCGGTCATCATCCAAAGGCCGAAGTCGCGCAGGAAGTAGCCGATCGCGTAACCGAGGATCCCGCCCAGCACCGAGCCGATCGTGCAAATCGTGGCGTAGCGCCAGGCCTTCTCGGGCTTGGCCAGGCACATCGGCGCCAGCATCACGTCGGGGGGAATCGGAAAGAACGAGCTCTCGGCGAACGACACGGCGAAGAGGCTGGTGGGAGCGTGGCGGGAGGCGGCCAAGCCCATGACCCAGTCGTAGAGGCGACGCAGCATGCGAACTCCGAGCGAGGTGAGAGCCCGTAGCTAAAGCCAGACAGCCAAAAGTGTAAGCGGTTTTGGCTGTCCGCTCGCGTTAAGCTGACGAAAGGCCCGATCCTGGCCGATCTTATCGGGTTTCGGGCAGGATTCGGCGCGCGCGGCTTCCCGTCCGCGCGCGCCGCTCAGCCGCCTAGAACTTCAGCGCCAGGGAGACGCTGTAGTTACGCCCGGGCTGGCTGTAGGCGTCCTTGACGGTGGAGTTATCGGCGAGGCCACGCATGTCGCTCCACCACCAGTACTTCTCGTCGGTCAGGTTGAAGACGCCGGCGCGCACGGTTACGGCGTCCGTCACCGCCCACCAGCCGGTCAGGTCGGCGACCGTGAACGAAGGCGGCATGAAGCAGTTATTAGCCGAGCTGCCGCCGGTTCCGGCGCAGGTGACGCCCGCGCGGCCGGCCGACTTGCGGTCCGAATGGATCACGCTGAGTTCGCCGCCGAACCTGCCGGACGGCGCGCGATAGTTCACGCCGCCGGTGATCTTGACCGGATCGATCGACGCCAGAGGCGTGTTGACGCCGTCGGTCCGCGAGGCGCCGCGAGCGTAGGAGACCGCAGCCTTGGCCGTGAGCCCAGCGCCCAGGTCGAACGACCCCTTGGCCTCGGCGCCGCTGATCTTCACGCCCGATAGGTTGACGTACTGATAGACGGCCGGATTGGCGGGGGTGAAGTTCCCCGACACCTGCACCTGCTCGATGAAGTCGTCGTATTCGCCGGTGAAGCCCGTCACCGCTACGCGCCAGCGATCGCGATGCAGACGGAAGCCAGCCTCCAGGGTGCGGCTGGTTTCGGGCTTCAGGTCGGGGTTCGACAACGACTTGTAGTTCGACGCCAGATTGGCGAAGCCGGTGTTGACCTGCGACGGCGAGGGGGCCTTGAAGCCGGCGGCGAGGTTGGCGAACAGCGTCACCAGGTCCGTCGCGTCCCAGACCACGCCGATCTTGGGGCTCAGGTGCGTGTCGCTCTGGCCCGACGCGGCCATCGTGAACAGCGGGTCGGCCTTGGGGTCCAGCTTGTAGTAGTCGAAGCGGACGGCCGGATAGATCGTCACCGGACCGGCCGTGATCTCGTCCTGGACATAGAGGCCGCCCAGGGTGAAGTCGGTGGTCGGGAAGGCCTTGCCGGGGAAGGTCTCGCCGGACGGCGGGACCGTGCCGTCGCGCGTGCCCTGCTGGCGGGTGATCGAGGCGTCGCCGCCCCAGACGACCTCATGCTTGAAAGCGCCCGTCTCGAACCGGCTGTGCAGTTCAACGCCCCCGCCGAACACGCGGTTGTTGAATGTGGCGTCGCGGGTGCGGTCGGCGGCGGTGTTGCGGTCCTCGGCCGAGAACTGACGGGTTTTGCTACGCTGCCAGTAGAGCGTGGTCTGGGCGGCCTCGATCAAGCCCTGGCCGCCGTCGAAGCGGTGGTCCAGGCTGACGCGGTCGCGCTTTACCCGGTCGAAGGCCGTCAGGCCGATGACGCTGGTCGCGCCCAGCGGCGGCTTGGCGATGGCCGACAACACCGTCCAGTCGACGTCGCGATCCAGGTGGTCGACCGTCAGGCGGAAGCGATTGCGGTCATTGGGGCTGTAGATCAGCTTGCCTAGAACGGCGTTGGACTTGTTGTCCTCCGGATTGGCGGTGGTGCGGTCGGTGTTGGCCGAGTCGTTGGTCCCGGCCGTCTTCTGGCCCTCGCCGTCGCGGCGGGTATAGGCCAGCATCGCTTCCCAGCGGTCCTTGCGTCCGGCCAGGACGAGGCTTTCGCTCCAGCTTTCGTCGACCGAGGCATAGGAGACCCGCGCGCGGCCGGCGATGTTCTGGCCGGGCTTGAGGATATCCGACGGATCCTTGGTGATGAAGCTGACCGAGCCGGCCAGGCCGTCGGCGCCATAGAGGGCCGAGGCGGGGCCACGGACGATCTCGACGGACTTGAGAATGTCGAGGTCCACATAGTCGCCACGCCCCGTCGACTGGGCGCCAAAGGCGAAGCCGTCCGGTACGCGCACGCCGTCGACCACGATCAGCACACGGTTGCCTTCCAGGCCGCGGATGTTGAAGCCCGCGTTCCCGTCACGGCCCGTGGAGGAGCCCGCGGCCGTAAAGCGGGCGGGGGCGTTGCGCACCGACACGCCCGGTTCGTCGCGGACCAGGTCCTTGATGTCCTTGACCAGCCCGTCTTCCATCTCGTCCGCCGAGATGACGCTGACGGTCGCCGGCGCCAACGAGACGGGTTTTTCCGAGCGGGTGGCCGTCACCGTGACCTTGTCGACCTCGGTGGCGTCGGCCGGGGTAGAAACGCTTTCGGATGCATGGGCGGCAGAGGAGAGCAGGGCGGCGGTCGAGGCGGCGGCCAGGGCCGCCAGCTTCAGGCGAGACATCGATATCCCCTTCGATGATTAGATGCGAACCGTTCGCAATTTGATGGCGATGGGGTAGAGCGACGGTGAAAACCGGTCAAGCTATTTGCAATTGATTCTCAGAACTAATCGCAATAACCAGATTGCGCCGCGTGCGAGCGGCGCCTGGGATAGCCTCGATGATCCGTTCTCTTCGCGCCGGCCTGCTGGGCGGCGTTCTCTTGCTGGGCTTGGCTGCGCCGACCGCCCAGGCCCATTCGCCCTATCTTCTGCCCAGCGTGTTCGATGCTTCGGACCGCAAGCTGGTCACTGTTGAGGGGGCGTTCACCGAAAGCTTCTTCACGCCTGAGGTGGTGATGAAGTCGGAGGCTTACGCCGTGATCGGTCCAGATGGGGCGCGCACGGCGCTGTCTCCAACCTACCTGCGGCAGCTGGCGGTCTTCGAAGTCACGACCGAGGCGCCGGGCACCTATCGCATCACCACGGGCCAGCGCGCCGGACGCGTCGCCAAGGCCGCGCTGGTCGACGGCGAGTGGAAGTTCTTCGAAGGCGACAAGGCTCCCGCCAACGCGATCGACATGCAGAGCCTGACGACCGCCGAGGTCTATGTGACGCGCGGCGCCCCGAACGACGCGGCGCTGGCCCCGATCGGCAAGGGGCTTGAGTTCCGCCCGATCACCCATCCCAGCAAGATCGTCACCGGCCAGGAAGCGGTGTTCGAAATCCTGTTCGACGGCAAGCCGCTGCCGGGCGTGGCCGCGACGCTCAGCGCCGCCGACGACCGCTACGCCGACGTCAAGGCCGCGCCGAAGACCTTCAAGAGCGACGCCAAGGGGCGGCTGGCCGTCAAGGTCGAGCGCTCGGGCGTCTACCAGATCCAGGCCCGCCACCGCGTGGCCTCGGCGGGCGCCGGCCAGCCCGGCCAGAGCCACACCTACGCCCTCACGTTCGAATCCCTCCGTTGATCCAAGGACATGACATGAACACCCGCATCCTCTTCGCTAGCGTCGCGCTGACGGCCTCGCTTCTGGCGGGAACGGCTATGGCCGCCTCCCACGCCCGCGACATCTTCATCAAGGAGCAGGACCAGAACGGCGACGGCGTGGTCACCAAGGACGAATACGCCGCCACCCGCGCGCTGCAGTTCGACAAGATCGACGCCGACAGGAACGGCGTGCTGTCGCAGGCGGAGTACGTCGCCGAGTTCAAGGCGCGCCTGGAGAAGAAGCTGGCCGCCTCTGACCGGACTCCGGAGAAGAAGGCCGAGGAACGCGAGCGCCAGATGCGTCAGACCGACGTGCGCTTCCATGTGCTCGACAGCGACAAGAGCGGCGCGATCACACGGGCCGAGTTCGACTACTCAGGCTGGCGGATGTTCGTCCACCACGACACCAATGAGGACGGCGTGGTCTCGGTCGCGGACCCGATCAAGGACGACCAGCAGACCTAGGCCTGGGCGCGAGGGCGGCTGTCCGATTTGGACTTTCGGCGTTTCGTGGGTATCACCGCCGGCCAAGACACGGGCTCGCGCCCGCATCCAAGCTGGAAGACCATGAGCGACACGCCTCCCGACCGCCTCTCCGTCAATCCCGACAGCCCCTATTACGACGCCGATCTGCTGGAGCGCGGCATCGGCATCCGCTTCAAGGGTGTCGAGAAGACCAATGTCGAGGAATACTGCATCAGCGAGAAGTGGGTGCGCGTCGCGGCCGGCAAGACGCTGGATCGCAAGGGTAACCCGATGACCATCAAGCTGCAGGGCGAGGTCGAGGCCTATTTCCGCGACACCGCCGAAGGCTGAGGTCTTGGCGGACGATCCCGACCTCGAGGCGATGGCCCGCGACGAGCTTTCGCGGGCCCTGACCCTGCGGTGGCAGGATCTGCGTGGGATCATCCCCTGGGGGGACACCTTCGAGGGGATCTCGCCGGCCGGCCGCTATGTCGAGGTGGAGCGCAGCTACATCTGGGCGGCCGAGGCGGGCGGCGATATTCTGTGCGAGGTGGCCGTCTATGGCGGTCCGTCGCGCTATGACCACGGGGCGCGCGCGTCGGCGACAATTCCCAGACCCGCGTAGGGCGGAAGGCGGGACCTGCCTCGCGGACGCGAAGACAAAAACGCCTGTCTCAGCCTAGTCGAGGCATGGAAACGCCACTCTGCGAGGCGAGGCAGCTATTCTCTGCCCACGGGGCGTGCGAAACTGCTTCATCAAGAGGGTGGTCGCCGGGCGGCATTGTGGCTTCAGCTCGCCGCGCTCAGATCAAGACGCGCACCGGACCGAAACGCCAGGGTCCGGACAGCGTGGATGGACTGGCGAAAGGCCGCTCCTTCAAGGCGGTCGCGCCTGGGAGGACGAAAGGAACGGGACATGACCGCTACGGTCTCTCCGCTTACGCCGGGCGCGCCTGACGCGCCCGAAGCCGGTGTCAGTCTTTCCGATTATGTGCCGTATCGCCTGGCCACCGCTTCGGCGGCCGTCAGTCGCCTGATCGCCCGCGCCTATGAGGACCGTTTCGGTCTGACGATCCCGCAGTGGCGTCTAATGTCCGTGCTGGCCGAGGGCGCGTTGACCCAGCACGCCGCCGTCACCCGCACCGCCATGGACAAGGTCCGCGTCAGCCGCGCCGCCCAGGATCTGGTGGTGCGCCGCCTCGTCGCCCGCACCACGGTGCGCTCCGATCGACGCTCGCACACCCTGGAGCTGACGGCCGCCGGTCGCCGGCTGTTCGCCGAGATCGCGCCCCTGGCCCTGGCCTACGAGGCCACGTTGCTGGCGGGGCTCGCGCCCAGCGAGGTCGCGACCTTCAAGCGTTTGCTGAATCACCTCGAGACCGCCGCCATCCAGCTGGCCGGCGGCGAGACGATCACGCCGCCCTAGCTTCATAGACCGCCCGAGCGATGGCGCGGGCCAGGCAGTCCGCCGCCGCCGAGCCGAGGCGCGCGAGCCCGGCCGCGCGCGCCGGCCCTTCGCCCAGAGTCGTCGCGCCCGAGGCCAGGGCGAAGACGATGTCGCCGTCGAAGGTCGTATGGGCCGGACGGATCGCGCGGCCCATGCCGTCATGCGCCATCATCGCCATGCGCTGCGCCTCCGCCGTGCTGAGGTCGGCGGTGGTCGCCACGATCGCGAGGGTGGTGTTGGCGCCGGGACGCAGGCGGCCCATGGCGCCCAGCTTGGTGTCGTCCGGCATCGGCTCGACCGCTGTCGCCATCGCACCGGGGCGACGCCCGCCGAACTCGCCGTCGATCTCGAACGGCCAAGCCCAGAAGGTCTCGCCGTCGGGCATGTAGACCGAGCCGACCGGGTTGGCCGCCACCAGGGCGCCGACGATCAGGCCGTCGCCCAGGTCCAGGGAGGCCGAACCCAGGCCGCCCTTGACCACGCCCGCCATCGCGCCACGTCCCGCGCCGAACGCGCCCAGCGGAAAGTCCGTGGCGGCGGCTTCCACAGCCTTCATGCCAAGCTCGCGGTAAGGCGGAGAGAGACCCCAGGCCTTGTCGCCGCCGTTGCCCAGGTCATGCAGCGAGGCGGCCGGTACGATCGGAATGGCGGGCGAGCCGGCGGCCAGCTTGACCCCGACATCGCGCGCGGAGAGGGCGATCGCCGCGCCGTCGGCGGCGCCCAGGCCGAACACAGACCCACCGGACAGGCAGATGGCGTGGGCGCGGGAGAAGCTGTTCTCAGGCCGAAGCGTGTCGGTTTCGCGCACAGCCGGACCGCCGCCGCGCACATCGACCGCCGCCGCCCAGGCGTCAGGGCACAGCAGCACCGTCACGCCTGTGCGGACCGCCTCGTCTTCGACGCAGCCAACCTTGAGGCCGGGGACGTCGGTGATCAGATTGAGCCGGCCGGGACGAGGCATTGGGAATCTCCGTGGACTTCGATGCTAGACCGGTCTTCGCGAGACTGGAATTCGCCCGCGACGCCTGCTAGGAAGACCACCCTTCGCGTTGCGAAGCCTGCGGGCGTGGTGAAACTGGTAGACGCGCCGGACTCAAAATCCGGTTCCGAAAGGAGTGTCGGTTCGACCCCGACCGCCCGCACCATCTCTTTCTTCCTCTAAAGCGAAGCGCCGGTTTCGGCTTGAAAAAGCCCTGGCCTCATCCCAGCATCCTTGCTGATACCGGTGTCAGTGAACATCGGGGAGGAGACCGCATGACCGCGTTCAAAGGCTTGGGCGAACTTTCGCGACCGATCGGACGGCGAGTCGTGCTCGGTGGCCTGGGGGCGCTGTCGGCGGGTCTGGACGCCGCGGCGATGGGGCGGCGGCCTCCGCGTGACGCGCCGGACCAGACGCGCTGGGTCTTCGATCGGCTCTCGAACATCGGCGGCGCCGCGACGACGATCGAGGGCGATCCGCGCCTGATCGACACGCCCTATGGCAAGGCCGTGGAATTCGACGGCGTCGACGACCGGCTGGTCATCGACCGTCACCCTCTGGCCGGCATGTCGCAATTCACGTTCGAGGCGTTGTTCCGGCCCGACGGCGGGGTCTTCGCCCAGCGCTGGTTCCACCTGAACGAGGAGGGCCCGACGCCCGGCGCGCCGCCGTCCGTGACCCGCATGTTGTTCGAGATCCGCGTGACCGGCGAAGCTTGGAGTCTGGACGCTTTCGCCACGGGGCCTGGCTACAAGCAGACCCTGCTGTTCCAGGACAAGCTGTTCCCGGTGGGACGGTGGTATTGGGTCTCCCAGAGCTATGACGGCAAGACGTACCGCGCGTTCGTGAACGGCCAGCTGCAAGGTGAAGTCGATATGGCCTTCAAGCCCCAAGGACAGGGCCGCTCATCGGTCGGGGCGCGGATGAACAAGGTCGACTACTTCAAGGGCGCTGTCCGGGAGGCGCGCTTCACGCCGCGCGCGTTGGCGCCTGAAGCTTTGTTGCGCACGAGCTAGGCTGGCGCGAACGCCGGCTATGGCGTCGGCGTGGTCGCGACGCTGGCGACGCGGCGTTTCGAAGGCGTGCGGGGCGGGGGTCATGATCCGGTCGGGGTAACTAGCGGCCATCGAGCGCAGATGGCGCCTTTCACGGCCCCCGCTCAATTCATATGAATTGATAGGAATTGAGAAAAGCCGAGGCGAGACCGCCGTTTTCGCCTGCTGGATCAGCCGATCTTGTCGCCGCGATGCAACGGATCGGGCAGGGGATCGCCGGACTTCACGAACTGCAGCGACACCGAATTGATGCAGTAGCGCAGCCGCGTCGGCGCCGGACCGTCGGGGAAGACGTGGCCCTGGTGGCTGTCGCAGCGGGCGCAGCGGGTTTCGATGCGGACCATGCCGTACGAGGTGTCGCGCACGCCGATCACGTGGTCCTCGGCGAACGGCGCATAGAAGCTGGGCCAGCCCGTGCCGCTCTCGAACTTGGTCTCGTGCTTGAACAGCGGCAGGCCGCAAAGGCGGCAGCAGTAGGCGCCGGGGTTCTTCTCGCCCAGCAGGCCGCCGCAGAACGGCGCCTCGGTGCCGTGATGCAGGAGGACGCGCGCCTCCTCGGCCGTCAGGTCGGCCTCCAGGCGTTCGCGTTCGGGCTCCGTCGGCGGGGTGAGATCGAAGCCGGCGGTTGAAAGGATGGCTGCGTCTGTCATGACAGCCAATGTAGGCGCTCGTACGCCGAACCGGTAGCTCCAGGAGTGATCATGACCGTCGCCGTCGCCTTTCTGCAGCCGGGCTGGGCCGATTGGGAGGCCGGTCCCGTGCTGGCCCTGCTGCGCGAGCACCTGAAGGTCCAGATCGAGATCGCCACCCCGACCGGCGATCCGGAGACCTCGATCGGCGGAATCCTGGCGGCCGCGGACTACCGGTTCGACGATCCGGTGCTCAGCGACGCCGACCTCTTCATCCTGATCGGCAGCGACGCGTGGTCCGAGGGCGAGAACCCGGCGATCACCGCCCTGCTGCGTCAGGCCTTCGCCGACGGCAAGCCCGTGGCGGGCATCTGCGCCGGCACGACGGCCCTGGCGCGCGCGGGCCTGTTCGAGGGGCGCCAGCACACCTCGAACGGCAAGGATTGGCTGGAGGGCGTCGTCCCCGGCTATGCGGGCGCGGAGCATTACCTGGACACGCCCAAGGCGGTCAGCAGCGGCAGGGTGGTCAGCGCCTCAGGCCTGGCGCCGGTGACGTTCGCCGCCGCGGTGGCGCGCCTTGTGGCGCCGGAAGCCGAGGAGATGATCGCCGGCTTCGAGGCCATGTTCGCGCGAGAGTTCTCCTAGCGCAAAAATCTCTCGAAGATTGTAATTCGTCTTGATGCCCGCTACGCCTGTAAAGTGCGACAAGGGGGCGATGACATGGCGGATCCGTTTCCATCGGCACGGGGGTCGGTCGAAGCGGCCGGACGGCTGAACGTCCGCCGGGACAAGCCGCGCACGACCTCTCCCAAGGCGCGCGTCATCGAGGCGGGGACGCGCTTTCCGGTCAGGAACGCGGTGACGGGCGACCTCGTCTCCGGCGTCAGTCAGTGGTTCGATCTGGGCGGCGGCGAGTATGTCTGGGCGGGCGGCTGTCGAGATTTCAAGCCGCCGGTCGAGGAGGACGCCGAACGTCCCGACCGCAGCCAGCTCCACGACTACGTCCCGCCGCGCTTCAAGATCGCCGAAGGGGTCCGCCATCGGGTGCAGGGCCGACGGCCGAACGGCCTGGAAGGCCTGATCGTCCACTTCGACGCCTATCGCATCAAGAAGGCCGGCAACGGCGTGGAGGACTCCGACGCCCGCACCCTGGACATGATGCGGTCGGGCCAGGCCAACGGCTTTCACTACGGCGAGATCAGCCGCACCGGGACCATCTTCCTGCCCGAGAATTTCGAGTGGAGCGAGTGGGGCTCGCACGCCGGCGTCAGCCAGTGTCCGGTGACCCAGCGGACGGGGGTCTCGCGCTTCTATGTCGGCTTCGAGATGAACAATCCTGGCCGCCTGTACGAGGCCCAGGAGGACGGCGTCTTCTGCCCCTGGTTCAACGCGGTTCGCGACGCCGCCGGCAATGTCGTGCTCGACGCGCGAGGGCGCTGCCAGAGGAAGTCGATCCACGACGAGTGGTTCGCCGCCGATGAAGTCCGCACGGTCGCGGCGGACGGCAATATCAAGGCCGGGACCTATCTGCCCTACAGCTTCGACCAGTTCGAGGCGTTGACGAACCTGTGCCTCTATCTGGCCAAGACCTTCCCTGCGACCTTCAGCCTGGACCGCGTGCTCGGCCACGACGAGGTCGCGCCTCAGCGCAAGAACGATCCGGGCGGAGCCTTGGCCGACCCCGCCCGTCTGATGACCATGGCCGCGTTTCGGGCCTATCTGAAGTCGCTTATTTGAGCACGGCGGCGGCCGCGCGGGCTACGATCCCGTCCTCCGGCGCCGAACCGCCCGAGACGCCGATCGCGCCCACGATCTTGCCATCGACCAGCAAGAGCTCGCCGCCCTCGATCGCCATGGCGCCGGTGAAGACAGCGTTTAGCGTGCCGGCCTTCACCGCGTTCTGGAACTCGGAGGTGGGGCGGCGGAAGTTGGCGGCGGTGTGCGCCTTCTTCAGCGCCACCTCGCCCGAGCCGTACTGAGCGCCGTCCATCTTTTCGGAGAGCACGACAGCGCCGTTCGACTCCACCACGGTAATGACCATGGACCAGCCGTTCTTGCGCGCCTCGGCCTCGGCGG
>NZ_LSJA01000236.1 GCF_001556515.1 Caulobacter sp. CCH9-E1
CCTCCTCTAAACGGAACCCTCAATCTGTCTCAAAGGCGCTGACGGCGGACACCGGTCATCTCGGCCGGCCTGACCAAAGGCGCCATGAGCCTCGGTAGCCAAGGCGAGGCGCTGTTGCAGCCGTTCCGGTCTGGCGCCGAACAAGCGGCAGCCAACCAGACCTCGGGCAACTACTCGTTCGGCAATACCAGCATGAACACCCATTCGTTCAACAACGTCCAGGGTAACAAGGTCGACACGAGCAGGTACCTCGACACCGGCCGTTCGTCCGTGGTCACTGGCAGCGGTGATACCCTCACGACCAACAGGGATGGATCCCGCTCTCTGCAGGCCGCTCGCGCTGACATGGCCGTCAGCGCTGAAGGGCTGAAGAGCTGGAGCGCCGGCAAGCGCGAGTCCGCGTCCTTGTCTTCCGAACGCTCTGCCGTGTTCGACAAGGTCGCGACCGATTCCCGCTCGCTGAGCCAGCAGAAGATCCACGACTATGCGATGGCGTCGAGCGTGGGAACAGACACACGGCGCGGCGGCGACAACACGACCCGAGACAGCCAGAGCAGCAGCGCCGCCTGGATCAGTTCGCTTTCCCAGAACATGCAGTCCAGATTTGGCATCTCTAAGGAAGAAGCGGCACAGGTGCTCTCCCGGGTGCAAATCGCAAATAGCCAAGAAGGGACGCTGACCTCCGGCCTAGGCCTCGGTCAGAGAGGGAGCGCTTTGAGTGCCGGTGCGGGCATAAATTCCCGTGCCACTGCGTCAGCCAGTGACGCCTCGGATAAGTCGTTCTCCAGCAAGATGTCCGCAGCTGCAGATTACGCGCGCACGCAGATGGAGAGCGCTGAAGGACGCAAGGCGATAGAGAAGGTCGAGATGCAGTCGCTCAACGATAGTTGGAGCAAGACGGCGTCTCAGAGCAAGACGACCCGAGATGTCGCCGCTCAAACCTGGTCGTCAACCGCTCAGTTTGCCGAGTCTCGTAAGCTGGCGTCGTCCGAGAGTGAACGCCTCGCGAAAGAAGCCGATCGCGCGGAGACCATCTCCGAGACCGTCCGTGGTAGCCGCTCCAATGAGTTCTTCAGGTTCGCGATGGGCGATGCAACGACGCCGGGCTACTACCGCTTTGAGCCTCAGACAGGTCGCGAGCGCTCCGATAGTGAGATCGCTTCGCTTCTCCAGGGTCGCGACGAGATCTCGCAGCAGCGGCTAGCGGACGGCGTCGAGGTCTTCATGAAGCGCTACCCGCCGCCGGCCGCCCCTCCGCTCGTGGGACAGGTGTCAAACGACGTGCGCGAGCCTCAGATCCTAGGCGTCGGTCCTGACGTGGAGCGTTCGTTTGAGGACAGCAAGTCCGCCCTTGAAAACGATCCCGGAAATCAAGTCGCCGGCACCGCCAAGCGAGAAATAGATTCCGCACAAGGGAGGGTGAGGGCGCCTGACTCCGATAGAACCGTCACATCGCCCGCTGAGGCGGCCGGGCCGCTCACCCCGGAGGTCGATCAGGCGCTCGCACGAGCCGATTTGCTCAAAAAGCCTACGCCGATGGCGATGCCCAAACCCCAGCGTGACAAAGGCGATTAAGGCAGTAGGAGACCGATCACCGCGCCAATAACTGTCGCGGCGAGCGCTGCCACGTAAACAGCAGGCGGCAACTTGCGGCCCCTGTAGGCGCGTCTACTAAGCCCGTATTGCTCGTCGTCAGACGGCGGGTACAGGTAGTAGTCGGGATCAGCGATATGGTAGTTGCGAGATTCCATTTTGGCGCATCCAACTCGACCGGGCGCATACTAGGCGCTAATGGGATCTTGCGCAATGTTCTCCGAATGTTCACCGTTCGCCAACTGGCTGGCCTGCGCGTCGTCGCAGGTCAGCAGAGGAAAAAACGCGACCGGGTCTAACCCGGCCGCTTAGCGTCACCCACATAGGATTCCGGCTTGTTACGGCTTGTCCGCAGTCTTGATCGAGCCCCCTGCCGGCGGCGAGGCGCCTGGAGCCAGCTGCGCGACGATGTAGTTGGCCGCCTGGATGACGCTCTCGTTGGCGACCGAATCCAGTTCGGCCGACTGCGTGCTCGATCCGCCACCGAAAAGCGCGGAGCCGCCAACCAGTCCGCCGCCGCCGGCGAGCCAATTCGAGCGCTGGTTGCTCACATCAAAGGTCTGGCTGGCCCGAACTTCCGACGCTTTGACATCGACGATCCGAACGTCGATCGCGAGCGCTGCGCTCTTTGTGCTGCGGCTCACTGCGCCGATCACCGGTACCATTCCGCCGCCGAAGCTTTGCGTCTTCGTCCCGACGGCGAGCGCGGTGATCGCGCCACTGATGAGATAGTCGGCCGGCGCCTGTTTCAGGGTGATCCCGGCCGCTTCGGCTTCTTTGCGAAGGTCCTCGATGTCCTCACGGGCCATAACCTTGAAGCACCCGGTCTGGCTCAATGCTGTGCCCAGAGCGTTGGATAGGCCATCGCCAAGCCCCGGGAACGACTGCATGCCCTGAGCGGCCTGTGCCATGCTCAGCAACGCGCCGAGGTTTCCGCTCGGCGCCGCTGCCGCGGTGCATGCGGTGGCCTTACACTTGAACGCGGTGATGGTGACTGCCGCGACGGGCGCAGAGCAATGGGCCAAGAGCGTCGACAGATCGCGCGCCGCGACCCTCGTCTCGGCGCTAGCGGCTGTCCCCACCAGGCAGATAACAGCGGCGGCGCCTGCGATGCGATGTTTGGTCATGGTGTCTCCTGCTGGATCGCCAGGCCGCGCCGGCGTCGGATTTCGGTTCTGGCCAAGGTAAGCCGCCGAAGTTCGAAGTGCTTTTCGAGAGTTGCGGGGAGAGCCAGCACAAGCAGCGCCGCCATCTGCATGGCGGCCGTGATCTGCCCGCCAAGCCAGAAGAGCCCGCCCAGAAGACCGACGAATACGACGCTCACGGCTCCCGCGATCGTCGCGATGCGGCGCATCCGAATTGTTCGCGAGACATAGGGCTCTGAGAAGCGAGCGAGCAGTTCAGCCTCTAGGTTCGCCGCCGCCGAAAGCGGTAGGCTCAAGGACACCGTAGGGTCGTCCTTGAGCGTGTCGATCTCAGGCTTTGAGCGCGGCATCGTCAGCCAGCTCCCATGCTTCTGGGAGGTTGATCACCAGACGCGAGTCCTGGACCTTGAAACGCGCGTTGCGCGTTTCCTCACGCTGCTTGGCCGGCAGCTCTGGGATGTTGATTTCGACGAAGCGACCGCGCTTCTTCAGGTTCCAGTGAGCGTCGCTGGATGCTCCGCTGATCTGGAGGAGCTTGGACTTGGTATCGACCTGGATCTCAACCTTAGCCTCGCCGCCCAGCCCTGCCTCGGTGAGCACTTGTTCAGGGACCTGAACCATGAGCTTCGTGGTTTCAGCCACCACCTTTACGGCGCTGAACTCGCGAGGCCGGATTTTCACGAACGCCATCGGATCTCTCCTCACACTTAGGGGCGCGCGCCGACATGATCGAGGCCCGTTAGGGCCGTGACGATGGTCGGCGCCAGATAGTCGAATAAGACGTGACCTGCAGTCACAAGCGCCAGTGGCCAGACCATTCGGTCCGGATCTCGTCGCCATGCGATGATGAACCAGATCGTTGCGATGACATGGACGGCCATCGCCGGTGCGCGGCTGAGCAAGTAGACGCCTGGCGTCACAAACTGCCGGTTCTCGGCCAAAGCAGTCGCCATTCCGGTGTACGCATAGGCCACGGTTTCGAACAGTTGGATCGCGACTAGGAAAAACACCCTGTCCGTCGTCAGGACATTTGGCTCAGATGGGGGCGTAAATTAGCGGAGAGCGG
>NZ_LSJA01000237.1 GCF_001556515.1 Caulobacter sp. CCH9-E1
TTCTCCCCTTGCGGGAGAAGGTGTCAGCGAAGCTGACGGATGAGGGGTTGAAAGACGTATCGGGATCGCGGAGCGCGGCCCCTCACCCGACCGCCTGAGTTTATCCTCGGGCGCGCGCTTCGCGCGACCCGGGGGGCGGCCACCCTCTCCCGCAGGGGGAGAGGGACGTCAAACCCCGCCCTCGTCCGACCGCTCCAGCCCCGCGATCGTCGCTTCCCGCTCTGGACCGACGTCGCTGACCGAGCGCAGCACCGCCTGACGCAGGGCGTAGGCTAGCATGGCCGCCAGGATCAGCGCGTTCAGCGCGAACGGCCCCCAGCCGATCTTCTCGTAGAGCAGCACGAACAGCGGCGCGACGACCACGTTCAGGCCGTTGATCGCCGCGATCGCGCCCGCGGCGCCGGCCTGGTCCTTGGCGTGGACGGAGAGCGACGCGCCGGCGGTAAAGCCCGGCCGCGCGAAGCCGTAGCCCAGGCAGGCGATCGCGTAGCCGATGGCCACCGCCGCGTAGTCCGGCGCAACGGCCACCACCACATTGCCCAGCACCGCCGCGCCCGCGCCCCAGCGCATCAGCTCGCGCGGGCCCATGCGGAACATCCGGATCAGGCCCCACTGGGCCAGCAGCCCGGCCACCGCGCCCGCCGCCATGGCCAGGGTGATGAAGCCCTGCGCCTTGACCGGCGGCAGGCCCAGCTTGTCGATAATGAGAAAACCCAGGGTCTGGGTCTGGGCCGTCTGGCAGGCGGCGACCAGGAAGCCGTAGATCAGGAAGGGCTTCAGGCGCGGATCGCGCCACAGCGCCGCGCCCTCCCCGCGCCAGGGCAGGCCGGTCCTGCGGCGCGGCGGAGTGTCGCCGCGTCCCGGCTTGAAGGTCTCGGGCAGGCCGCGCTTGACGACGACCAGCATGATCGCCGCGATCAGGGCGAAGGCGAACATCGGTCCGGCCAGGCCCACGACCGGCAGCACGAACAGCGGGGCCAGCAGCGGACCGACCACGGTGCCCAGGCCGAAGGCCCCGGCGAGGGTCGCCATGGTCTGGGTGCGCTCCTCGCGGCTGGTGCGGTCGGCCATATAGGCCTGGGTGGCCGGATTGGCGGCCGAGCCGACGCCGCCGAACAGCGCCCGGCACAGCAGGAACAGCACGAAGATCACCATCGGCGGCGCCAGGTGGTGCAGACCCGCCGACACCACCAGGGCGCACAGCAGCATCGAGATGCAGAAGCCCGAAAGTCCCAGCATGATCAGCGGCTTGCGACCGCGCAGATCCGACTGACGGGCCCACAGCGGCGAGGTGATCGCCCACAGCACCGCCGACAGCGAGAAGATGGCCGCGACCATGGCGTCGGGGATGCCGATCTGGCGGCCGATGGCGGGCAGGACGGACAACATGCCGTTGTTCCCCATCGCCGTCGCGACGGACACGCCAAACAGAATGGCGAACGGCGCCCGGTTGGCCCGGTTCTCTGATGTCTCCCCAGTCATCAAACAACCGTTAGACCCGCCCGCGCGCCCGCGCAACGTATCGCGGCGGCGCGTCTCCGCCTTAATCGTCACGGCGGGAACCTTGGATTAAGCATTAACTCCGATGATGCGCGCTCAAACTCGGGGTCGGCTGCGCACCATGTTTCAGATCATCGGCATCGTCCTGCTGTTCGCCCTGGTGTTCGGCAGCTACCTGATGGGCGGCGGCAAGATGGACGTGATCCTGCACGCCGCGCCGCACGAACTGATGGCCATCCTGGGCGCCGGCATCGCCGCGTTCCTGATCTCGAACTCGATGACCGTGATCAAGGCCACGGCCGGCGGCTTCGGGAAGATCTTCGCCGGCCCCAAGTGGAAGGCCAGCGACTATCGCGACCTGCTGTCCCTGCTGTTCCTGCTGACCAAGACGATGAAGTCCAAGGGCGTCATCGCCCTGGAAAGCCACATCGAAAAGCCGCACGAGAGCAAGATCTTCGAGCGCTACCCGAAGATCACCCACGACCACTTCGCCGTCGACTTCATCTGCGACACCCTGCGGATGATGACCATGAACCTGGAGGATCCCCACCAGGTCGAGGACGCGATGGAAAAGCAGCTCGAGAAGCACCACCACGAGGCGCTCGAGCCCGCCCACGCCCTGCAGAGCATGGCCGACGCCCTTCCGGCCCTGGGTATCGTCGCCGCCGTGCTGGGCGTCATCAAGACCATGGGCTCGATCACCGAGCCGCCGGCCGTCCTGGGCGGCATGATCGGCGGCGCGCTGGTCGGCACCTTCCTGGGCGTGTTCATGGCCTACGGCCTGGTCGGCCCGATGGCCGCGCGCCTGCAGGCCGTCGTCAACGAGGACGCGGCCTTCTACAAGATCATCCAGGCCGTCCTCGTCGCCCACCTGCACGGCAACGCCGCGCAGATCTCGGTCGAGATCGGCCGCGGCAACGTCCCCTCGCCCGCCCAGCCCAGCTTCGCGGAGCTGGAAGAGGCGCTGCAGCAGATCCCGAATGAATAATGCGACACGTTCCGGCTCGCGCGTTTGCGCGGGCCGCTGAACGCGTTATCCCTTCACCCGAAGACGTCGAACAGACGCGCTCACTCGGAAGGGAAACCTCATGCGCACCACCATGCTCCGCAAGCTCATCATCGCCGGCGTCGCCGTGTCGGCCCTGTCGCTGGCCGCCTGCGGAAAGAAGGAAGAGGCCGAGGGTGACAGCGCCGCCGCCAAGGCCGCCGCCGCCGACGCCAGCACCGTGACCGAGGCCGCTTCGGCTCAGGACCAGGCCGCCGCCGACGCCAACAAGGAAGCCGCCGCCGCCGCCGACGCGCCGGTCGATCCGGCCGACGCCGCCGCCACGGGCGCCACCTCGACCACCGCCCCGGCCGACGCCTCGGCGACCGCCGCCGCCGACGCCAAGCCGGCGGAGAAGAAGGCCGCGCACTAAGCCCAGCGCGTCTCGACTTTCAGAGGGCCGCCTCCGCGCGAGGCGGCCCTTTTTCGTTGACGCCCGCCCCGCCTCGGCGCTCTAGCAGCCGCATGGACCCCACCGCCCCTTCCAGCCCCCTCGTCTGGCGCGAGGACGGCCTGCCGCAGTCCAGCCTGTACGGCGACGTCTATTTTTCCAGCGTCGATGGCCTGGCCGAGACGCGGGCGGTGTTCCTGCAAGGCTGCGGCTTGCCCGGGAGGTTCGCGGAGCGCAAGGACTTCGTCGTGGGCGAACTGGGCTTCGGCTCGGGCCTCAACATCGCCGCCCTGCTGGGCCTGTGGCGGCGCGAGAAGCCGGCCGGCGCGCGCCTGCGGATCTTCTCGATCGAGGCCCACCCGCTGGACCGCGACGAGGCCGCTCGCATCCTGGCGCATTGGCCCGAGCTGGGCGAGGCGGCGCAGGCGTTGCTGGACGCCTGGCCCGGCCGGGCGCGCGGCTTCCACCGGGTGGACCTGCCCGCCTTCGACGCGGTGCTGGACCTGGCCGTCATGGACGTGGTCGAGGCGCTGGAGGCCTGGGACGGCGCGGCCGACGCCTGGTTCCTGGACGGCTTCTCCCCCGCCCTGAACCCGGCCATGTGGCGCGAGGAGGTGCTGGCCGCCGTCGCCGCCCGCTCGGCCCCGGGCGCGCGCGCGGCGACCTTCACCGTGGCGGGCGCGGTGCGGCGCGGCCTGCAGGCGGCCGGCTTCGAGATCGCCAAGCGGCCAGGCTTCGGCCGCAAGCGCGAGCGGCTGGAGGCGTGGCTTCCCGGTGAACGCGCCATCACCCCACGCCCCGAGAGCCTGGCGATCATCGGCGGCGGGATCGCCGGCGCGGCCCTGGCGCGGGCGGCGCGGGCCGAGGGCCTCGCCGTCACCGTGATCGACGATCCGGACGGCGTCGCCGCCTCGGGCAATCCGACCGGCCTCGTCACCCCCGCCCTCGACGCCGGCGGCGGCCCGCGCGCGGCGCTGTACGCCCAGGCCCTGGCGCGCGCGACGGCGCTGTACGCCGCCACGCCCGACGCCGTCGTGGCCCGCGGCGTGCTGCAGCTGGCCAGCGCCGAGCGCGACGCCGGGCGCTTCGCCGCCGTGGCGGAGCAGGACATCTTCGAGCCCGGGACCATGACGCCGCTTGATCCGGAGGCCGCCCAGACGCGGCTGGGCGCTTCGACCCCGGCCCTGGCGATGTCCGGCGCCCAGGTGGTCGCGCCGCCCACGATCCGCGCCGCCTGGATCGGCGAGACGCTGGCCGCCCGCGTCGCCCAGCTGGAGCGTGACGACGACGGCTGGCGGCTGCTGGACGCGACGGGCGCGCTGATCCTGCGCGCCGACGCCGTCGTCCTGGCCGGCGGCGCGGCGAGCCTGAGCCTCGCCCCCGCCCTGCCCCTTCGCCCCGTGCGCGGCCAGGCCAGCTGGACCACGGGCGTAACGACCAAGGCCCCGGCGGCCTTCGGCGGCTATGCGATCCCCACCCGTGACGGGGTGCTGTTCGGCGCCACCCACGACCGCGACGAGACCGCGACGGACGTGCGGGGCGAAGACCACGCCCGCAACCTCGCCACCTTGGCCAAGGGCCTGCCGGATCTGGCCGCGCGGCTCGAAGGCAAGGCGTTCGAGGGCCGGGCGGCCGTGCGCGCCACCGTGCCCGACCACCTGCCGCTGGCCGGCGCGCGGGGGAGCGATCTCTGGCTGCTGACGGGCCTGGGTTCGCGGGGGCTGTGCCTGGCGCCGCTGCTGGCCGAGCACGTGGTCGCGCGGCTGCTAGGCGTCCCGTCGCCCCTGCCGCGCCAATTGTCGCACGTGGTGAATCCGGCCCGTTTCGACTCGCCGCCCCCCGCCGCCGGCGTATAGTTCGGGCAAGCTTATCGGAACGTGGCCGGAGCCCTCAAACCGGCCACGTCGCGGCGGCCGCCGCCCTCTAGGCCCGCCGTACAGGACGCTCCCGACCCCATCGGGAGCGTCCTTTCGTTTTTGGGCTCCAGGCAAAAAGAAAGGGCTGGCCTCGCGGCCAGCCCTTGGAAGTCTTCCGAGCGGAAAACTTAGAAGTTGATCGAAACCGTCGAACGGCGGTTCAGCGGTTCCTTCACGCCATCGCCGGTGGCGACGGCCGGAGCGCTTTCAC
>NZ_LSJA01000023.1 GCF_001556515.1 Caulobacter sp. CCH9-E1
TCAACACCTCACTCTGGCACGTAGATGCCGTCGGGGGGCGTCCACCCCATCACCTCAAGCTGACCTTCGGAATATCTGCTTCTGGTGCTCGCGCATGACAGCCCGCCATCAGAGCGACTGAACCCCGAAAACAAGATCGGCGCCGGATGCGATTCCGGCGCCGATTTAGCTTCGGAGCACCTAGGGGGCACGGCCCCGAAGCGCCGCCGTCCGACGTCGAACTGGCGATGACGTCGAGCGGCGGTAGGCTCCTGCCTGGACCGCAAACAGAAGAGCCTGAAGACACACTGCGCCTGTCCGTCCGGGCCAGCTTTGATCCCGCGCAAATCCCGATACGAAAGCGGCGCCGGAGGGGCAGCTCCGGCGCCGTGATCGCGTCCTAGGGATTGAGGTGGGAGAATACCCTAGGGCGCAACCGCCTCGGCCCCTGGGCGACGCGGATCGGCGCCGCCCAGAAAGAGAGCATTGTCGATCATGATCGACTGGGCGGAGCCCATGGTCTCGTCCGAGGTTATCGGGTGGCCCATCGCCTTCAGCAGGGCCACGGTGTCGGGATTGAAGTTCGGCTCGACGCGCAGGGTGTCGCTGGCGTCCTGGAAAATCCGCGGCTGATGCGTCGCCTCGGCCACGTTCAGCTTGAAGTCGACGGTGTTGACGATGACCTGCAGCACCGTGTCGATGATGGTCGCGCCTCCCGGCGTGCCGGTGATCAGCCAGGGCTTGCCGTCCTTGAAGATCATGGTCGGCATCATCGTGGAGAGCACCCGCTTGCCGGGCTCCAGCGCGTTGGGCGGCAGCGGCTTGCCCGCCTTCCGGGCGCGCCAAGCGGCCTCGTGGGCGTAGTTGTTCATCTGGTTGTTCAGCACGAAGCCCGCGCCCGCCACCATCACGCCCGAGCCGAAGTCGGCGCCCAGGGTGTAGGTGTTCGACACCGCGTTGCCCTCGGCGTCCGCCACCGAGAAGTGGGTGGTGTTGTGGCTCTCGAACGCCCAGGGATCGCCGACGCCCAGGTCCTTGGCGGGCGTGGCCCTGTCCGGGTCGATCCGCTTGGCGCGCTCGGCGCCGTAGGCCTTGGACGCGAAGCCGCCCAGCGGGACCTTCACGAAGTCGGTGTCGCCCAGATACCGCGCGCGGTCGGCGTAGGCCATCTTCATGGCCTCGGCCTGCAGGTGCAGAGTCTTGGCCGAGCCGAGCCCCGAGGCCTTCAGGTCGAAGGTCTCCAGGATGTTCAGCATCTCCAGCAGCGTCGCGCCGCCGGCGCTGGCGGGCGGCGAGGTCATCACCGTCAGGCCGCGATAGTTGCCGATCAGCGGCTTGCGGATCACCGCCTTGTAGGACGCCAGGTCCTCGGCGGTGATCAGGCCGCCATGGGCCTTCATGTCGGCGGCGAAGCGCTGGGCGATCTCACCGCGATAGAAGGCGTCCGCGCCCTTGTCGGCGATCTGTCGCAGCGACCAGGCGAGATCCGGCTGCTTCAGGGTCTCGCCGGCGCGGTAGAGCGCGCCGTCCGGCTTGTAGAACGCCTGCTTGCCCGCCGCGCTCTCGGACAGGCGCTGCTTGCCCCAGCTGAACACGAAGGCCTCGTCGGGCGAGAGCACGACGCCGTCGGCGGCCAGGCGATAGGCCGGCTCGACCAGGGTCTTCCACGGCAGGCGGCCGTACTTCTGGTGAGCCAGATAGAGGCCCGCGACGGTCCCGGGCACGGTCGGCGCGCGATAGCCCTTGGAGGCGACGTCGTCGATCTCCTTGCCGTCCTGGTCGACGAAGGTGTCGAGCTTGGCGGCCTTCGGCGCGACGCCGCGATAGTCGATGAAGATGGTCTCGCCCGTCTTGGCCAGATGGACCATCATGAAGCCGTCGCCGCCGATATTGCCGGCGCGCGGCAGGGTCACGGCTAGGGCGAAGGCGGTGGCGACCGCCGCGTCCACGGCGTTGCCGCCCTGGCGCAGGATGTCGGCGCCGACCTTGGTGGCGATCGTGTTCTGGCTGACCACCATGCCCTTCTCGCCGACGACCGGCGAGTGAATGCTGGGATACTCGAGAAGCTGCTTCTTCTGCGCCCAAGCCTCGCTGGAGGCGAGCGGCGCGGCCGCGATGGCCAGGGCCGCCAGGCTGGCGGAAACGAACCGGAAGAAGGTCATGGGCGGCCTCATGCGAGCACGCGGAAAGTCATGACCGACTTCCCCGGCGAACCGGGGAAGTCGGAGCTGGTCCTAGAACCGCTTGGAGACGTTCATGTACCAGTAGCGGCCGGTCGCGTTGTACAGCGCGCCGTAGTAGCCGAAGTTGTTCGACGCGATCGGCGGGGCCTTGTCGCCGACGTTGCGGACGCCGACGCGGACCGTGGAGCCGTCGAAGCGGCCTTCCTTGAAGGCGTACTGGCCGTACAGGCTGACCGTGGTCCAGGACGGCATCTGGTAGTACTCGCCGCCGGTCAGGGTCGAGCCGGTGTCGTAGACCTCGCTGACATAGTTGACGAAGGCGCCGGCGCCCCAGCCGTCCTTGCGCCAGGTCAGGTTGGCGCTGCCGCGGAACTCCGGAGAGCCGCCCAGGCCGATCTGGTTGCCGGCGGAGGTGACCGTCACGCCCGGCAGCTTACCGGCGGCGACGGCCTGCTGCAGCAGGGCCTCGGTCGCGCCCGGCGACTGGTCGTACTGCAGCAGCTTGGCGACATTGATCTTCAGGCCGAAGTCGCCCCAGGGGGTGTCGTCCAGATCGTAGTCCAGCGAGAAGTCGACACCCTTCACCACGCGCGGCATCAGGTTCGTATAGACGTCGTTGATGGCGGTGATCTGCCCCACCGTGTTCGTCCCGATCGGCGCGTCGCGCACGACGTTCGGGTTGGACGAGCCCTGCTGGCGCAGCAGCCAATCCAGGGCGATCTGGTTGCCGCCGCCCAGGATGCCGATCACGCCCTTTTCGCGGATCGACCAGAAGTCGGTGGTCAGGGTCAGCTTGCCGTACTCGAGCGGAATGAAGCGCGGCTGGTAGACGAAGCCGACGCTGGCGTTGTCGGCCTCTTCCGGCTTCAGCTTGTCGTTGCCGCTGCGGATTTCGACGGTGCTGCCGCTGGGGCAGGTGGCCGCCGTCGGGGTGTTGATCCGGCAGGCCGCCCAGTCGGTGCGGGTGTTCGAGACCGAAGCCCCTTCGCTGTAGAACTGCGGCAGGTTCGGCGCGCGGAAGCTCTGCGAGACCGAGCCCCGCAGCGACAGGCCATGGCCGACCGTCCACAGGATCGCACCCTTCGGCTTCAGCACGTTGCCGAAGTCCGAATAGTGCTCGTCGCGGGCGGCGATCTGCAGGCTGACGTCCTCGACGAAGGGGATGTTCATCTCGGGCGAGATGACCGGCACGGCCAGTTCGAAGAACACCGAGGCGATCGTGCGGTGGGCCGAGACGTCCGGCGAGCCTGAGGCCCCCATGACATCGGTGCCGTAGGTCACGCCGGTGACGCTGTTGGTGTACTTGATCGTGCCGTCCAGACGGTCGTCGCGGTTGTCGTCATAGGTCTCGCGGCGCGCCTCGACCCCGGCCGCGAAGCCGACGTCGCCGCCGGGCAGCTGGAACAGGTCCTTCTTGGACACCTTGAAGTCCGCGAGGGCCAGCGAGGTCTTGCTGATCCGGTAGACGTTGATCAGGAACGAGTTGATCGTGTCCTGGCTGTTGGGCGTGGCGTCTTCACCCGAATAGTTGGTCAGCGACCCGCCGTTGAACGGATTGTAGGCCGACGCGTCCGTGCGATTCAGCGCCGCCTGGAAGCGCGTGTTGCTGATCGCGTTATGCGTCATGTCCTTGGTGCGGGCTTCCGAGTAGAGCAGCGCGCTGTCCCACTTCCAGCCGTTCCAGTCGCCTTTCAGCCCGCCCAACAGACGGAAGCTGTTGTCGGTCACCGTGTAGGTGCGGCCGCCGGCGTCCACCGGGCGATAGTTGGTGATGTTCATCGCCACGCCGGAATCGGACACGCCGGTCAGGCCCGACAGGCGGTTCGGGTTGACCGCGCCGTTCGCCAGGGTCGTCGGACCAAAGGGGTTCCAGTAGGCGTTGGCCGCGATGCTCATCTGCGCGGTGTTGAGCGGCGCGGACTGCTCGCGGTTGCCGGTGAACAGGGCATGGTAGTAGCCCGCCTCGCCATAGGCGGTGATGTCGCCGAAGTCGTGCTCGACGGTCGAGAAGAGGTTGGTGCGCTCCAGCCCGCCTTTCAGCGAACGCTGGGTGTTCTCGTCGTAGCGCAGCACGCGGCTGTTCGCGCCGGTGATGGCGCCGGACTTGATGCAGATGTCGCCCAGCAGCTTGGCCGACGAGCAGCCGGCGGCGGTGTTGGAAACCGGCTCGATGTGGAACACGCCCGAGGTCGTGAGGGCCACGCCGTTCTGACGCGGCGCGGTCGAGGGCGGGATCAGGGTGAACGCGCCCCAAGGGCTCGAGGTCGAGCGGTTGTCGAACGCGGTGTCATTGGCCCAGGCGGTGCCGGCCATGGCGGCGCGGTGATCCTCGCTGGCCGCGTAGTCGCGCTCGCTGGCCATCAGGCGGCTGTGGCCGGTGTAGGAGCCGAAGAAGGTCAGGCGCGTGCCGTCCTCAAGCCGCGTGCCGGCCTTCACGTTGAAGGTCCCTTCGCGATAGCCCGTGCCTTCGGAGCCGCCGACCTGGGCTTCGACGCGCAGGCCTTGGAACTTGGTGTCCAGCACGGTGTTGACCACGCCCGCCACGGCGTCCGTGCCATAGATGGCGGCCGCACCATCCAGCAGCACCTCCACACGCTTCACGCCGGCGACCGGGAAGGCGTTGGTGTTGACGGTCTGCACCGGCACCAGGTTCTCGGTCTGGGTGCCCGGCGCCAGAACGGCGCGACGGCCGTTCAGCAGGGCCAGCGTGTTGCCCGTGCCCAGGCTGCGCAGGTTCAGGGACGAGACGTCGCCGCGCGCGTCATTGAGGTTGCCCGTCGTGCGGGCTTCCTGGAACTGGACGTCGCCGGCCTGCGGGATCGAGCGGAACAGTTCGTCCCCGGACACGGCGCCCGTGGCGATGATCTCCTTGTCGCCGACCACCGTCACCGGCAAAGCGCCCGTGGTCTTGGCGCCCTCGATCTGCGAGCCGACGACCACGACGGCTTCGACCATCTGGGCCTCGTCAGTCGTCGCGCCGGCCCCCGCGCCCGCGGACTGGGGGAGTTCGGCCGGGGCCGGACGCAGGGTGATGGTCTTGCCGTCGTCGGACTGGACGACCAGACCGGCGGCCTTGGCCAGGCGCGCCAGCGCCTCGGCGTCGGCGATGTCGCCGGCCACGGCCGGCGTGCGCTTGCCGGTCGCCGCCTCGAACGGGAACAGCACCTGCTTGCCCGACTGCTGGGCGAAGGCCTGCAGCGCGGTCACCGCGTCGCCAGCTGGAATATTGAAGGTGTGGCGGGTCCCTTGGGCCAGGGCCGGACCGGCCAGAACCAGAACGGCGGCGGAAGCCATCAGGAAGCCGCGAACCGTGCGGCGACGCGCGTCGTTAGACATTGTTCTTATAGATCCCTATCGACGCCTCCAGCCCCGACGGGAAAGCGTCTTCTCGGGATCGACGGTATAGCTTCGCGTTTCCGCCAGTCGCGATGGAACTTTTTTGAGGGGCCCTTCGAGCGAGGGGCCTAGCTGCGCCGCGACAGCCGGATCGCGCCGTCCGCGCTTTCGGAAGCGCGCACCGGGAAGGCGTTGGTGACGGCCGACACAAAGCTGTTCGGTTCCGTCGTCTGGAAATAGCCGGCCAGGCGCAGATCGGCGATCGACGGGTCCGCGATGCGGATCTGGCGATGGTTGTAGCGGTTGAACTCGGCGACCGCCTGCGCCAGGGACTGGCCGTTCAGCGCGATCGCCCCTTGGCGCCAGGCCAGGCTGCGATCGATCTCGGCGTCGGACACCGCGCGGGACCGCGAGCCGCGCGAATCGTAGATCGCCACCACGCCGGCCTTCAGGCGCATGTCGTCCTTGGACTCGGCGCGAACCGGATCGATATCGACCGCGCCCTTCTTGACGGTCACCGCCGCGCCGTCCGAGCGAAGGCGCACCACCACCTCGGTCGAGCCGTCGGCGGCGATCACCGCGTCGGCCGCCTTGACCACCAACGGCCGCGCGCCGGGCGCCGCGTCGAACAAGACCTCGCCCTTGACCAGCTTGACCTCTCGCACGCCCCGCTTGAAACGGACCACCACCTTGCTGTCGGTGTTCAGCTCAATGCGGCTGTTGTCCCCCAGCACGACGACCCGACGCTCGCCGATCGCGGTGGCGTAGGCGGTCGAGGCGCCGAAAGACAGGCTTCCGGCCACGACCAGCGCCATCGCCGCCGCGGCGGCCATCCCACGCGCCCAGGGCGAACGCGCCAAGGCCGGCAGACGGGATTGGGACGTCGGCGCCAGCAGATCGGCGTCGGGCCTTTCCAAGCCCGGCCTCAGCGCGCGCACGCGGTCCAGCCGCGCCCAGGCGGCGGCTTCGCGCTCGTAGGCGGCCTCGTGTTCGAAGCTCTCGCCACGCCAGGCCTCGAAGGCGGCGCGGTCGGCGTCAGAGCACGAAGGATCGTCAAGCCGCACGACCCAGAGGGCGGCGGCCTGCCTTACCGCTTCGCGTCGTGATCCTGTTTCCCGCTCCATGAGCGCCCTTCGTCGACCTTGATCTTCCGTTCGTTACGCCGTCCCAGCTTCTCGGAACAGTAGCGAAGTCCCTTCACCAGGTGCTTCTCAACAGTTGAGACGGACAAGCCCAGCCGAACCGCTATCTCGTCCGGCGAGAGGCTGTACACTTTTCGCAACGTGAAGACGCGTCGACATTGTGTCGGGAGTTCGGCGATGGCGTCGGCGAGCGCGCGAAGCTCCTGGCGCGATTCGACGATCGAGTGCGCGCCCGGCGCCTCGTCGATGGGATCGATGCGCTCGAAGTCGGCGACGGCCGTGATCGTCAGCACCTTCCGACGACGGAGGGTGTCGAGGGCGCAGTTGCGAAGGATACGGGTGGCGAAAGCGCCCGGGTTGCTGATCTCGCGCCAGGTCTTGCAGGCGATCGCCCGCGCGAAAGTCTCGTGGACCAGGTCTTCCGGATCGGTCTGCCCGTCGCGGCAGAACCGGCGCGCATAGGCCAGAAGATCCGGCTCCAGCGGCAGGATCTCCCGCCGAAACCAGGCGCGCCTGTCTTCATCTTCTTGCGCCATGAACGCTCCCCTCGGCGACAAGCAAGCCGATCAGGTGCGGAATGGCAACCCAGCGACAGCATTGTCGCCGGGTTGCTTTGGGCTCGGCGCCTAATCCTCGATCGGATTGTGCCGCGTATCCTTCAGGAACAGCCCGCCGATAACGGCGGTCACCGTAGCGATGATCACCGGATACCAGAGGCCCGAATAGATATCGCCCGTCGCCGCCACGATCGCGAAGGCCGTGGTGGGCAGGAAGCCGCCGAACCAGCCGTTGCCGATATGATAGGGCAGCGACATCGCCGTGTAGCGAATCCGCGTCGGGAACATCTCGACCAGCATGGCCGCGATCGGGCCGTAGACCATGGTCACATAGATCACCAGGATCGCCAGCAGGCCGATGACCACGGGCTTGTTGACGAGCGCCGGATCGGCCTTGGCCGGATAGCCGGCCGCCTTCAGTTGGGCGCCGAGATCGGCCTCCCAGGCCTTGCGGCCGTCGGCGAAGGCCTTGCCCGTGGCGCCCTGGGGATCGAAGCCCGATAGGCTGACGCCGCCGACCTGGACGGTGGTCGGCGCGCCGGCCGGGATGTCCTGCGACGTGTAGGTCACGCCCGCCTTGGCGAGATAGGCCTTGGCCACATCGCAGGGCGTATTGAACTTGGCCTTGCCCACCGGATCGAACTGGAAGGCGCACGTAGCCGGATCGGCGTTGACGACGACCGGCGCCGACGCTTCCGCCCGAGCCAGCACCGGGTTTGCGTAGGTGGTGATCGCCTTGAAGATCGGGAAATAGGTCGCCGCCGCCAGCACGCAGCCGATGATGATGATCCACTTGCGGCCGATCTTGTCCGACAGCCAGCCGAAGAAGACGAAGAACGGGGTGCCGATCAGCAGGCTGGTGGCGATCAGAAGATTGGCCAGCGCGCCGTCCAGCTTCAGCGTCTTTTCCAGGAAGAACTGGGCGTAGAACTGACCGCTGTACCAGACCACCGCCTGGCCCATGGTCAGGCCGAACAGCGACAGCAGCACGACCTTCAAATTCGACCAGCGGCCGAAGGCCTCGGCCAGCGGCTTCTTGGTCCCCTTCCCTTCCGAGATCATGCGCTGGAAGGTCGGGCTCTCGTGCAGCTTCAGGCGGATCCACAGCGACACGCCCAGCAGCAGCAGCGAGACCAGGAACGGAATGCGCCAGCCCCAGGCCTTGAAGGCGTCCTCGCCCATCCAGGTGCGGGTGGCCAGGATGACCAGCAGCGACAGGAAGAGACCGACGGTGGCCGTGGTCTGGATCCAGCTGGTGTAGAAGCCGCGGCGCCCCTCCGGCGCGTGCTCGGCCACATAGGTGGCCGCCCCACCGTACTCACCGCCCAGGGCCAGGCCCTGCACCAGGCGCATGACGATCAGGGCGATCGGCGCGGCGACGCCGATCTGCTCGTAGGATGGCAGCAGGCCGACCACGAAAGTCGAGACGCCCATCAGCAGCATGGTGATCAGGAAGGTGTTCTTGCGGCCCCAGATGTCGCCGAGTCGTCCAAAGATCACCGCGCCGAGAGGCCGGATCGCAAAGCCGGCGGCGAAGGCCAGCAGGGCCAGGATGAAGCCGGTGGTCTCGTTGACGCCCGAGAAGAAGTGGCCGGTGATGATCACCGCCAGCGAGCCATAGAGATAGAAGTCGTACCACTCGAACACGGTGCCGAGCGAGGACGCCCCGATCACCAGCGCATCGCGCCCCTTGCCCGTTTTCCCCTGGGCGGGCGCGGCTTGGCTGTCAGCCCCCATCGATGAATTCCCTTCCCTGAACGCCGCGTTTCCCCGCGGTCAAGCAGGACCCTAACTCAGCGAACGTGACTCTTGCGATGCAGGAAATCTGGGAGCGGTCACTTTTTTGGGACCGGTTTCCACAATGCGAGGCGCGACGCGCGCGATGACGGCGCGGCCGCGATATGCCATCACGCCGGAAGAGGAAGAGGAGCCGCCATGACCGTCTCGAAGATCGCCCGTCGCGCCCTGGTCGGCGCCCTGGCCGCAGTCCCTCTTTTCGCCGGGGCCGCCTCGCCCGCCCTCGCCGCCGGCAAGCCGCGCGTGGCGATCGAGACCGAAAAGGGGACCATCATCGTCGAACTGGAGGACAAGAAGGCGCCGATCACGGCGACGAACTTCCTCTATTATGTCGACAAGCACCGCTTCGACGGCGGCCAGTTCTTCCGCGCCAACCGGGCCAAGGGCGCGGCCGGCGCCGGCTCGATCCAGGGCCAGCCCAAGCCCTATTCCCGCCGCGCGCCGCCGATCGCTCATGAGAGCACGCTGAAGACGGGCTTGAAGCACAAGGCCGGCGCCATCTCGATGGGGCGCGACGCGCCCGGCTCCGCCACCGCCGACTTCTTCATCTGCGCCAGCGCCCAGCCCTATCTCGACGCCAAGCCCGGCAAGTCCGACGCGGCGCAGGGCTATGCGGTGTTCGGCTATGTCGTGCAGGGCATGGACGTCGTGAAGAAGATCCTGGCGGGCCGCACCGACGGCCCGACCAACGTGCCCTCGATGAAGGGCCAGATCCTCAACCCGCCCGTGAAGATCATCAGCGTCAAGCGGGTCTAGGGACCCAAGCCCGCCGAGCCGCATTTTACGCCAGCCGGCTTGCGCTGGCGCATTTATACTATAAACGCCGACGCGAACATCCGCGCGGGAGGAGACTTACGTGATCCGCATCGGCCTCGTCGGCGTGGGCAAGATCGCCCATGACCAGCACATTCCCGCGATCGCCGCGGATCCGCGCTTCGACCTGGTCGCCGCCGCCAGCCGCAGCCAGCCGGACCTCGGCGGCTTGCCGGTCTTCCACGACATCGAACAGATGCTGGCCGAAGGCCCCGCGATGGACGCCGTCTCCCTCTGCACGCCGCCGCAAGCGCGCCGCGAGACCGCGCTCGCCGCCCTGCGCGCCGGCAAGCACGTCTTTCTGGAAAAGCCTCCCGGCGCCACGGTCGGCGAGGTGGCCGAGCTGGCCGCCGTCGCGCGCGAACAGGGCGTCGTGCTGTTCACCAGCTGGCACTCGCGCTTCGCCGCCGGCGTGCCTCGGGCCAAGGCCTGGCTGGCGGCCAACCCGGTCCGCACGCTGTCCATCGAGTGGCGCGAGGACGTCCGCCGCTGGCACCCGGGTCAGACCTGGATCTGGCAGGCCGGCGGCATGGGCGTGTTCGACCCGGCCATCAACGCCCTGTCGATCCTGACCGAGATCATGCCCGACGAGGTCTTCGTCACCAACGCCAGGCTGCAAGTCCCCGAGAACGTCCAGTCGCCGATCGCCGGCCACCTCGACATGACCACCCTGAACGGCGCGACCATCACCGCCGACCTCGACTTCCTGCAGACCGGGCCCCAGACCTGGGACATCACCGCCTGGAGCGACGCCGGCGAGCTGAAGCTATCGCTGGGCGGGGCGGAACTGACGATCGACGGCAAGGCTGTGGAAGTCGGCGAGAACCGCGAATATCCTGGCCTCTACGACCGCTTCGCGACCCTGATCGCCGAGGGGCGCTCGGAAGTGGACGTGCGCCCGCTGACGCTGGTGGCCGACGCGTACATGGTCGGGACGCGCGAGAGCGTCGAGGCGTTTGTGGAGTAGGGGTTTGTAGATGCTCCCCCGCGATGCGGGGGAGCTGTCGCGGAGCGACTGAGGGGGCTAAC
>NZ_LSJA01000238.1 GCF_001556515.1 Caulobacter sp. CCH9-E1
CTCTCCAGCTCCGAAAAGCTAGCATGGGTGTCCACTGAAACGAGGGAGGATCACCCCGCCGCCGCTCTTCCACTTCGAAGTGAAGCGCCACGGCTTGCGCGCCACCGCCCGGCTTGAGAATGGCGAGTTCATCGTTGAGGCCGGCTCGACAGCCCGTAAGAGGTGGGAAGGGGTGCCAACCACCTACACTCCGCTTCACGGGGAGTTGGTTAGATCGGGCGTCCTTCGGGAGGAAGGTGACCGCAACGTGTTCGCCTCGGACTACGCCTTCACTTCACCCAGCGCGGCTGCGGCGGTCATTGCTGGCCGCTCGACCAACGGCGCCATCTCGTGGGTGAACGATAACGGCCAGACCTACAAGGATTGGGAGGCGGCGCGCCTCAAAGGCAGCGAGACCGTATGAGCCTCCACAAGGAAATCCGCTTCGAGGACGACGTCGTCGACCACCTGGGCGCGCACGGCTGGATCTACGAGGCGGGCTCTGGCGCGCGGCATGACCGCCCGCGGGCGCTGTTCGTCGAGGATCTGGTCGCCTGGGTCCGGGACAGCCAGCCCGAGGCCTGGGACGCCCTGAGCAAGACCCACGGCGCGGCCGCCGCCGAGGTGCTGGCCGACCGGGTGCGCAAGTCGCTGGACGACCGGGGCGTGCTGGACGTGCTGCGCGGCGGGCTCGACATGGTGGGGCTGCGGCGACGCCTGGACCTGGCGCAGTTCAAGCCGGCCATGGGCATGAACCCCGAGATCACCCGCCGCTACCAGGCCAACCGCCTGCGCGTGGCCCGGCAGGTGCGCTACTCGACCGCCAACGAGAACTGCCTTGACCTGGTGCTCTATCTGAACGGCGTGCCGGTCGCGACCGTCGAGCTGAAGACCGACTTCACCCAGAGCCTGCAGGACGCCATCGACCAATACCGGCTCGACCGCGATCCCCGGCCCAAGGGCGGGAGGCCTGAGCCGCTGCTGACCTTCCCCGGCGGGGCGCTGGTGCACTTCGCCGTCAGCAACGCCGAGGTGGCCATGACCACCCGGCTGGAGGGCGCGGCGACCCGCTTCCTGCCGTTCAACAAGGGCGACCATGGCGGCAAGGGCAATCCGGCCAATCCCAACGGCCATCGCACGGCCTACCTCTGGGAGGAGGTCTGGCGGCGCGACAGCTGGCTGGAGATCCTGGGCCGCTACATGGTGGCGGAGCGGAACGCCAAGAAGCAGCTCACTGGCGTGATCTTTCCGCGCTACCACCAGCTCGACGTCACGCGAAAGCTGACGGCGAAAGTTCTGGAGGAGGGGGCCGGCGGGCGCTTTCTGATCCAGCACTCGGCCGGCTCGGGTAAGACGAAGTCCATCGCCTGGGCCGCGCATCTGTTGTCGGAGCTGCACGACGCCGAGGATCGGAAGCTGTTCTCCAGCGTGATCGTGGTGTCGGACCGCAACGTCATCGACAAGCAGCTCCGCGACGATCTTGAAGCGTTCCAGCGCGTCAAGGGCGTGGTGGCGACGATCAAGAACGAGGGCGGCTCCAAGAGCGGCCAGCTGGCCGAGGCCTTGGCCGCCGGCAAGAAGGTGATCGTCTGCACGATCCAGACCTTTCCCTTCGCCTTGGACGCCGTGCGCGACCTGGCGGCCACCGAGGGCAAGGCCTTCGCCGTGATCGCCGACGAGGCCCACTCCAGCCAGACCGGCGAGGCGGCGGCCAAGCTGAAACAGATGCTCTCGGCCGAGGAGGCGGCGGACCTGGCCGACGGCGGCGAGGTCAGCAACGAGGACATCCTGGCCGCCCAGATGGCCGGGCGCGCCGCCAGAGACAAGGGCATCACCTACGTCGCCTTCACGGCCACGCCCAAGGGCAAGACGATGGAGCTGTTCGGCCGCCCGCCGCATCCCGACCGTCCCGTCGGCGATGACAACCTGCCTGAACCCTTCCACGTCTATTCGATGCGCCAGGCCATCGAAGAGGGCTTCATCCTCGACGTGTTGCGCAACTACACCCCCTACAAGCTGGCGTTCCGCTTGGCGCACGAGGGGCGCGACCTCGACGAGAAGGAGGTCGAGCGTAGCAAGGCGCAGAAGGAGATCATGCGCTGGGTGCGCCTGCATCCGCACAACATCAGCCAGAAGGTCCAGATCGTCGTCGAGCACTACCGCGAGAACGTCCAGCCGCTGCTGGACGGCAAGGCCAAGGCCATGGTGGTGCTGGGCAGCCGCGCCGAGGCCGTGCGCTGGCAGGTGGCGATCCAGCGCTACATCAAGGAGCAAGGCTACCCCCTCGGCACGCTGGCGGCCTTCTCGGGCGACGTGCCGGACACGGACCTGGGCGACGTCAGCGAGACCAGCCACGTGCTGAACCCCGGCCTGAACGGCCGGGACATCCGCGATGCGTTCAGTAGCGAGAACTTCCACATCCTGCTGGTGGCCAACAAGTTCCAGACCGGCTTCGACCAGCCCCTGCTGTGCGGCATGTATGTCGACCGGCGACTGGCGGGGATCCAGGCGGTGCAGACCCTCTCGCGCCTGAACCGCGCCCACCCGGGCAAGGACACCACCTATGTCCTCGACTTCGTCAACAGCTCCGACGAGATCCTGAACGCGTTCCGCACCTACTACGAGACGGCGGCGCTGGAGAGCGCCACCAAGCCAGACCTGATCTACGACCTGCGCGCCAAGCTGGACGGCAGCGGCCACTACGACGACTTCGAGGTCGAGCGGGTGGTCAGGGTCGAGCTGAACCCCATGGCGCGCCAGTCCGAGCTGATCGCCGCTCTCGAGCCGGTCGCCAGCCGCATCGTCCACGCCTTCAACGCCGCCAAGCAGGCCTTCGCCGTCGCCGACGCGCAGGGCGACGCGCGGGCCAAGGGCGACGCCAAGGACCACATGGACGCCCTGACGTTGTTCAAGGGCGACATGGGGGCGTTCCTGCGCCTCTACAGCTTCCTCAGCCAGATCCTGGACTACGGGAACACCGAGCTCGAGAAGCGCGCGATCTTCTACCGTCGCCTGCTGCCGCTCTTGGAGTTCGGGCGGGAGCGCGAGGGGATCGACCTGTCGGGCGTGAAGCTGACGCACCACAGCCTGAAGGCCGAGGCCAAGCGCGACCTGCTCTACGGCGATGGCGACGCGCCCAAGCTGCCGGGCATGTCCGAGACCGGTTCGGGAAGTCTTCAGGAGAAGGACAAGGCGCGGCTCGACGAGATCATCGCGCGCATGAACGATCTGTTCGGGAGCGGGGCTACCGACGATGATCAGCTGCACTACGTCAACGGTTTCCTGAAGGGCCACATGTTGGCGTCCAAGGAGCTGCAGGGGCAGGCCATGGCCAACACGCGGGCGCAATTCAGCAACTCGCCGACCCTTCAGCGCCAACTTCTGGATGCGGCCATGGACAGTGAAGAGGCGTTTACGTTCATGAGCCGCCAGGTGCTGTCGTCTGAGCGAATCCGCGAGGAGCTGCTTAAGATCCTGCTGGGACCCGGCGACCTCTACGGCGCTCTGCGGCGCGCGGCCGGAGCGAACGAGGCGGAAGTCGAGGCGACGGACTGACGTCCGTTCGGCTTTCGCGCAGTCTCGACACAGTCTTTCAGGGGAGTTCCCCAGTTGGCCTCAGCGGAAGGCCGGTTTCTCCAAGAGGAGAATGGTGGGTGTACAAGGATTCGAACCTTGGACCCGCTGATTAAGAGTCAGCTGCTCTACCAACTGAGCTATACACCCATTCGCGGTTCCGAAGCACTTGCGAGCCCCGGCGGCGAGGCGCGGAACATACGCAATGATTTTGGGAGCGCAAGAGCTTTTTTCATGGCCAGACGAGATATTAGCGGAGCCGTGGATTTCGCTTACCTGGAAGGGTTCGCCGCGGGGGATTCCACGGTGATCGACGAAGTGCTGGCGCTGTTCCGTGAACAGGCCGCGCTGTGGACGCCGATGCTCGATCCCGCCCATCCCGGATGGAAGGACGCGGTCCATACGGTGAAGGGCGCCGCGCGCGGCGTGGGGGCCTTTGCGCTCGGCGAGGTCTGCGAACGCTGCGAGGCGGGGCAGGAGGGGCTGGACGCGGTCCGCACGGCCCTGGACGTCGCCCTGATGGATATCGCCGCCTACGCCCACGAGCGGGCGCTGCGATCCTTGAAGGCCTGAGCAATCTGACCCAGCTGTAATTGGCGCCGTCGCCAGTGTCTGGCTAGAACGGCGGACCAACACGAGGAGACGTCCATGCCCCCCAGCCCTTGGAGCCACACCCGCAGCGACAGCGTCGCCGACGACATCGACTTCGAGATCAAGGGCGATGACCTGCAGTTCGTCGAGATCGAGCTCGATCCGGGCGAGAGCGCGGTGGCCGAGGCCGGCGCCTTCGTCTGGAAGGACGCCAGCGTCCAGATGACCACCGTCTTCGGCGACGGCTCGGCCGACCAGGGCGGCGGCTTCATGGGCAAGCTGCTGGGCGCGGGCAAGCGCCTGATCACTGGCGAGAGCCTGTTCACCACCGTCTTCACCCACACCGGTTCGGGCAAGGCCCGCGTGGCCTTCGCCTCGCCGACGCCGGGCTCGATCCTGCCGCTGAACCTGGGTCAGCTGGGCGGGACGCTGATCTGCCAGAAGGACAGCTTCCTGGCCGCCGCGCGCGGCGTGTCGATCGGCCTGCACTTCCAGCGCCGGGTGATGACGGGCCTGTTCGGCGGCGAGGGCTTCATCATGCAGCGCCTCGAGGGCGACGGCTGGGTGTTCGTCCAGATGGGCGGCGCCCTGGTCGAGCGCGAACTGGCGCCGGGCGAGGAGCTGCACATCGATACGGGGTGTCTCGCCGCCTATACGCCGGGCGTCGACTTCGACCTGGTCATGGCCGGCGGCGTGAAGAGCGTGCTGTTCGGCGGCGAGGGCCTGTTCTTCGCCCGCCTGCGCGGTCCCGGGAAGGTCTGGATCCAGTCGCTGCCGTTCGCGCGCCTGGCTGGCCGCATGCTGCAGGCCGCCAACCACCAAGGCGGCAACCAGGGCGAAGGCTCGATCCTGGGCGGCCTGGGCCGGATGATCGACGGAAACTGAGGATAGCGTCCTTCTCCCCTTGTGGGAGAAGGTGTCAGCGAAGCTGACGGATGAGGGGTTTCTCGGCGTCGCCGCGCGACCCCTCACCCGGTCCTTCGGACCACCCTCTCCCGCAGGGGGAGAGGGAAAGGCTTACGACCCCTTCGTCCGGTCCCAGCTGTCGTATTCGTAGGCGATGCAGCGGTCGATCAGGGTGCGCCAGACCGGCTCGGCGATCGCTTCGGACAGGCCCGACGCGCGGGCGGCGGCCTTGACCTTGTCGACCACGTCCTCGATCCGCGCGCGGTCGAACACCTTGGAGCGGTCGGCCTTGATGCGGGCGGCCGCGTCCATGAAGGCCTGACGCTCGGTCAGGAGCTGGACCAGGGCCCGGTCCAGGGCGTCCACGCCCTGGCGCACATCGGCCATGGTCTGGCAGTCGGCGGGAGCAAGATGCTCGTCGACGTTAAGAGTCGTGATTTTCATGGGGCCCTTAAAGCCGGTTCCGGCGACAGAAACCAGAGTGTCGGCGGCTTAAATCCCAGACCCGTTGTCCATGGTCTGGAGGGCGGCCTCGTGGGCCTCGGCCTCGGCCTTCAGCCAGTTCACGAACGCCTTGACCTGGGGCAGGCGGCCCTTGGCCTTGGGGTGGACGACGTAATAGGCGAAGTCGACGGCCGTGGGGGCCTCGAACGGGATGACGAGGCGTCCGGAGTCCAGGTCGGCCTGGGCCAGGGTGCGCTTGGCCAGGGCGATGCCGCGGCCGTTGGCGGCGGCTTCGATCACCAGGCTGGACTGGTTGAAACGGGGCCCGCGCGCGCCGTCGACGCCTTTGATGCCGCGCGCCGCCAGCCACATCGCCCAGTCGGGGCAGCTGTCGTCGGCGTCCGGCGAGCCGTCATGCAGCAGGATGTGGTGGGCCAGGTCCTCGGGGCGCTCCAGGGCGTTCTGTTCGAGAAGTTCGGGGCTGGCGACCGGGACGACAGTCTCCTGCAGCAGGCGAATGACCTCCAGGCCCGGATAACGGCCCGAGCCGTAGCGGATGGCCATGTCGACCTCGCCGGTCGCGAAGTCCACGACTTCCATGCCCGCCGACAGCCAGACGTCGACCTGCGGATGGGCCTGCTCGAACTTGCCCAGGCGCGGCACCAGCCACTTGGCGGCGAACGACGGGGCGGCTGTCAGGGTTAGGCGACGGCCGTCGACAGCGGCGGTGAGCAGGCTCGCGGCCTCGGCCAGGCGGTCGAAGGCCTCGCGCAGGGCGGGCAGGGCGGTCTGGGCCGCGTCGGTCAGCAGCAGGCCCTTGGGCGTGCGCTTGAACAGGGCCGCGCCGACATAGTCTTCCAGGTTCTGGATCTGCTGGCTGACCGCGCCGGGCGTCACCGACAACTCGTCGGCGGCGCGGCTGAAGTTCAGGTGCCGCGCGGCCGCCTCGAACGCGCGCAGGGCGTTCAGGGGCGGCAGGCGGCGGCGCTCATTGGGTCTTTCCATAGTTTTACTGAACGCCCCGGCAGAAGTCCTTGTTTGCGAATTGGCCTCTTCGGGCCGAGTTTGCAAGCGTTCGCTGGCGGATTGGCCCTTTTCGCCGGCTTACACGAGCGGGGTCGTCTTTAGGGGCGACCCCGTCTTGCATTCCACGGTCTTATTCCAAGCGCGTTGATAGAGGTTCTAAAACCCATGGCTCGCCAGCCGCCCCGAAACCGGAAGCCTGGCCTCGTCGTCATCGGCGGGACGCGGGCCCGGCGCGCCTTGGGCGCGGTGTGGCTGGTCGGCGCCGGCCCGGGCGACCCGGATCTCCTGACCTTCCGCGCCTTCAACGCCCTGCGCGGCGCCGACGTGGTCGTGCACGACGGCCTGGTCTCCGAAGAGATCCTGGACCTCGCGCCCAGCCGCGCGCGCCGGATCAACGTCGCCAAGCGCAAGTCGCGTCACACCCTGCCGCAGGACGACATCAACCAGCTGCTCGTCGCTCTGGCCCTTGACGGGCTGAACGTCGTGCGTCTGAAGGGCGGCGACCCGTTCCTGTTCGGACGTGGCGGCGAGGAGCAGGCCGCCTGCCGCGAGGCTGGGGTCGAGTGCCATGTTGTTCCGGGCGTCACGGCCGCCCTGGCCGCCAGCGCCAACGCCGGCGCGCCGCTGACGCATCGGGGCAGCGCCCAGGCGGTCACCTTCGTCACCGGCCATGCGGCGCACGGCGAACCGGATCTGGACTGGACCGCCCTGGCCCGTCCCAACCAGACCGTCGTGGTCTATATGGGCGTCTCGACCGCGGGCCTGATCGCCGAGCGACTGATGGCCGCCGGCCGCGCCGGCTCGACCCCCGCCCTGATCGTCGAGAACGCCAGCCGCGCCGACGAGCGCCGGGTTCTGACCACGCTGAGCGGCCTCGCCGAAGCCGCCCAGGGCGTGAAAGGCCCCGCGTTGCTGATGGTCGGCGAGGCGATGGCCATGGCTGACGTTCGGTCTCCTCCCCCGTTGACGGGGGAGGGGGGCCGCGAAGCGGCGGAGGGGGCGCTCGCCGCCGAGCGCGCCCCCTCCGTCATCTCGCCCGGGGGCGAGCTGACACCTCCCCCGCTTCGCAGGGGAGGAGAGTTCAAATGAAAGCGATCACCGCCAACCGCCTGATCGACGGCGAGGTCGTGTTCTGGAAGTCGGGCCAGTGGGTTGACCGCTTCGGCGACGCTCAGCTGTTCGACGACCATCACGCCGCCGATGTCGAGGCGGCCGTCGCCACGGGCAAGAGCCAGCCGACCGTGGTGGTCGACGTCTATCCGATCGACCTTGTCCAGTCCGCAGGGCGTTGGGCGCCGCTCAGCTATCGCGAGCGTATCCGGGCGCTGGGCCCCACTAACGAACCCACGCACGGCAAGCAGGTCGAGGGCGGCGACGTCGTCGAGGCCCTGCGCCACGCGTCCGGCGCGGCCCGCTCGACCGGCCGCGTTGACCTGATCCGCAGGAAGTAGGGCGGCATGTACCAGTACGATCTCATCGACAAGGAATTCCTGGCTGATCGCTCGGCCGAGTTCCGAGGGCAGGTCGCCCGCCGCCTGTCCGGCGAGTTGACCGAGGACCAGTTCAAGCCGCTGCGGCTGATGAACGGCCTTTATCTACAGCTGCACGCCTACATGCTGCGGGTGGCGATCCCGTACGGTTCGCTGAACCCGACCCAGGCCCGCCGTCTGGCCCAGATCGCCCGCGACTACGACAAGGGCTACGGCCACTTCACCACGCGCCAGAACATCCAGTTCAACTGGATCAAGCTGAAGGACGCGCCGGAGATCCTGGACAAGCTGGCGGAGGTTGATCTCCACGCCATCCAGACCAGCGGCAACTGCATCCGCAACACCACCTCCGACCCCTATGCGGGGGCCACGGCCGAAGAGGTCGACGACCCGCGCGTCTGGTGCGAGGTGATCCGCCAATGGTCGACCCTGCACCCGGAATTCTCGTTCCTGCCGCGCAAGTTCAAGATCGCCATCACCGCCTCGGCCAAGGACCGCACGGCGGCCAAGGTGCACGACATCGGCCTGCTGCTGCGCCAGGGCCGCGACGGCCAGCTGGGCTTCGAGGTGATCGTCGGCGGCGGGCAGGGGCGCACGCCCTATGTCGGCCCGACCATCAAGCAGTTCCTGCCGACCGATCGGCTGCTGAGCTATCTGGAAGCGATCCTGCGCGTCTACAATCGCCACGGCCGTCGCGACAACATCTACAAGGCCCGGATCAAGATCCTGGTCGCCGCCCTGGGCGCCGAGGAGTTCGCCCGCCAGGTCGAGGAGGAGTGGAGCAAGATCGACGCCGCGCGCGCCGACCTGCCGGCCTCGGAGCTGGCCCGCATCCGAGCCGCCTTCGCCAAGACGCCGTTTGAAACCCTGCCGGCTCGTTCGGAGGCGTTCGAAACCGCCAAGGCCAATGACCCGGCCTTCGCCCGCTTCGTCCGCAACAACGTCCGCGCCCACAAGCAGCCGGGCTATGCGATCGTCGAAATCTCGCTGAAGGCCCAGGAGCAGACGCCGGGCGACGCCTCGGCCGACCAACTGGACGTCGTCGCCGATCTGGCCGAGCGCTACGGCTTCAACGACCTGCGCGTGACCCACGCCCAGAACCTTGTCCTGCCGCACATCAAGCTGGACGATCTGCCGACCGTGTTCGCGGCGCTGCAAACGGCCAATCTGGCGACCCCGAACATCGACTTGGTCAGCGACATCATCGCCTGCCCGGGCCTGGACTACTGCGCCCTGGCCAACGCCCGCGCGATCCCGATCGCCCAGGACATCGCCCGCCAGTTCGCCGATCTCGATCGCGCCGAGCAGGTCGGCGAGCTGAAGATCAAGATCAGCGGCTGCATCAACGCCTGCGGCCACCACCACGTGGCCCACATCGGCATCCTGGGCGTCGATAAGAAGGGCGAGGAATTCTACCAGCTGTCGCTGGGCGGCTCGGGCGCGGAAGACGCCTCGATCGGCAAGATCCTGGGTCCGGCGCTTCCGGCCGACAAGGTCGCCACGGCCGTCGACCAGCTGGTCGGCGCCTATCTCGCCGTCCGGACCGACGGCGAGCGCTTCCTCGACACCTATCGGCGCCTCGGCCTCGAGCCCTTCAAGGAGGCTGTCTATGCCCAAGCTGATTGAGCTCGTTAAGGGCGAGGCCCGCTGGGCGGACAATACTTTCGTCTCGGTCGCCGACGAGGACGCGATCCCGGAAACCGGCGACGTGATCCTGTCGCTGGCGCGCTTCGAAGCCGAGGGCGACGCCCTGCTGGCCTCGAATAGCCGCCGCGTCGGCGTGCGCATCGAGTCGGACCAGGAGGTCGAGGTGCTGGCCTATGACCTGCCGCGTCTCGCGGTGGTGGCCTTGGTCTTCCCGAAGTACCGCGACGGCCGCGCCTACACTTCGGCCCGCCTGCTGCGCGAGCGCTTTGGCTATCAGGGCCAGGTGCGCGCCGTGGGCGATGTGCTGCGCGAGCAGGCGGGCTTCATGGTCCGCTGTGGCTTCGACGCGTTCGAGCCCGCCGACGGCGCCACCCCGGAGGTCTGGAGCCAGGCCGCCAGCCGCTTCCGCCACGTCTACCAACGCGCCGCCGACGCGCGCGCCGTGGCGTTCGAGGAAAGGGCCTCCTGATGGCCTACGACCAGATCGGGGGAACCGCCGCCGGCCTCGCGGCGCGCCTGGACGCGGAACTGCGCGAGGCTCATCCCTCGACCGTGCTGCGCGCGGCCTACGATCAGTTCGGTTCGCGATTGGCCCTGGTCTCGTCGTTCGGCGCGGAGTCGGCGGTGCTGCTGCACCTGGCCTCACAGGTCTCGCCGAGCATCCCCGTGCTGTTCCTCGACACCGGCATGCTGTTCGGTCAGACGCTGGACTACCGCAAGACCCTGGCCGCCCAGCTGGGCCTCACCGACGTGCGCGACCTGCGCCCGGCCTATGCTGATCTGGCGACCCAGGACCCCCAATCGGACCTGTGGCGCACCAGCGTCGACACTTGCTGCAACATCCGCAAGGTGCTGCCGCTGGACCGCGCCCTTGGGAGCTTCGACGCCTGGATCACCGGGCGCAAGCGCTTCCACGGCGGCGACCGCCTGAGCCTGCCGGTGGTCGAAGCCGCCGACGGCAAGGTGAAGTTCAATCCGCTGGCCAACTGGGGCAAGGCCGAGCTTGAGGCCTATGTCGCCGAGCACCGGCTGCCGGCCCATCCCCTGGTCGCCCAAGGCTACGCCTCGATCGGCTGCTGGCCCTGCACCCAGCCGTCGGAGGACGGCCGCTCGGGCCGTTGGGCGGGGCAGGAAAAGACCGAGTGCGGCATCCACGTGGCGCGGGCGCCAGGCGTCGCGCCGAACGTGGGCGGGGATATCTGAGATCTAAGTCCTCCCCCTACTGGGGGAGGTGGCGCGAAGCGCCGGAGGGGGGGAGTCCTGCTGATCCTGCCTCTTCCTCCTCCGTCGTCTCTTCGAGCCGATACCTCCCCCTGCTGGGGGAGGATTAGAACGCTACTCCCCCGGCCGGTACGTCTTCACCGCGTGCTTCTTCACGTCCTCGGGATAGAAATAGACGTCCCGCAGGTTCCCCGCCGCATACCGCAGCGCCTGGTCGTTAAAGTGCGGCGAGGCCGGGTCGCCGCTCTCGCCGCCGGCCGAGATGGCGCGGGCGCGGACCTTGTCGCCGAACTGCACGACGGCCACGAAGCTGTTGCCCAGCGTGCCGTAGTACTTCTTGGTCCCCGGCCAGCGCTTGGCCCCAAACGAGGCCAGCGAGCCCCACTGCGCCGAGGTGAACGGCACGGGGATGCTGGGCTTGGCGTCATCGAAGGTCTGGACGATCGACCCGTCATTGCGCTGGAAGCGGTTGATCTGCCCCCACGGCGTCTTCCACGCGCCGAAATCGGCGGTCAGCCGGTCGGAGGCCTCGGCAAGGGCCGCCAGCTTGTCGGCGGCCGTCAGCTTGTCGGCCATGTAGTCGTAGGTGTTGAGCCCCTGAGCCTTCGCCGCGGGCGCGGCCTTGGCCCACATCGCCTCGCCCCAGAACACCGCCAGGGAGGTCTCTGTCGAGCGCGCCGACCACTTGCGGTCCCAGGTGCTCAGCGCCTTGACCTGTTCGGCGATCTTGGCCTTCAGAGGATCGCCGTCGGGCGTGGCGGCGTAGGCGGCCTCCAGCGTCGGGATCAGCCGGGCGAAGGCGGTCAGGTACGGGTCATAGGCCTTCTCGATCAGCCCGCCCAGGGTGAGGTTCTTGACGTCCTTCAGCACCAGCTCGGCGTGGAGGCCGCGCGGGTTCTCGCCGAAGGTGTCCATGTATTTCGGGAAGTCGGCCTTCTTGGGGCTGTAGGGGCCGGCGGCGGTCCAGGGCCAGTTGTTGGTGTTGAAGGCCCATCCCGTCGGCGGGTTCACCGCCCGAGGCGTCTTGTCGAGCGGCGTCAGGCCCTTCCAGTCGGTGGCGGGATCGGACCCGTCCACGGGCTTCGTATAGTCGAAGCGGTCGTCGCGGATCGGAATGAACTGCGGGTGCAGATAGGCGATCTCGCCCTTGCTGTCGGCGAACAGGGTGTTGTTCGACGAATTGGCCTTCAGTTCCGCCACCTTCATGAAGCTCTTCAGGTCAGTGGCCTTGGTGCGCAGGAAGGACTGTTGCAGGGCCTCCACCGGCCTGTTCATCAGGGCGATGCTGATCCACTTGCCGTCGGCCTCGCGGACGATCGGGCCGCGATGGGTCTTGAAGACGGTGAAGCGCTTTTCGGCCATCGACCCGTCGGCGGCGCGGTAGGGAACGGCGATCACCTCGGTCTTCAGCGGCCGCAGTTCCTTGCCGTACTTGTAGAAGCGCTGGCCGTCCTTCTCGACGATCGTCTCGGCGAACTCGTCGACCACGTCGACGCCGCTGGAGGTGTGCATCCAGCCGGCCTTGGCGTTGAAGCCCTGATAGATGAAGAACTGGCCCCAGGTCGTGGCGCCATAGGCGTTCAGGCCCTGGTTGCTGGAGACCTGCATCTCCGAGCGGAAGAAGAAGCTGGTGTGCGGGTTGATCAGCAGCATGGCGTGACCTTCCAGCGTGTTCTTGGGCGCGATGGCGATGCCGTTCGAGCCCTTGGGCTCCTTGAACAGCAGGCCCTTCTCGTCGGCGGTCATGGCCAGTTGGCGCTGTCCATAGAAGCTTTCCAGCTGGGTCAGGGCCACGCGTTCGATGTCGCCGCCGATGCTGCCTTCCGAGAAGCTGAGCGCCATCCAGGGCTCGAAGCGGGTGATGACCTTCGGCTTCACGTTCGGATGCGTGGCGAGATAGTAGTTCAGGCCGTCGGCCCAACCGTTCATCAGCGCCTTCAGCCAGGCCGGGCTCTTGGCGTAATCAGCTTTCAGCACCGCCGGATCGATGAACAGCTTCTGGCGCAGGTCCGCCCAGATCGCTTTTTCGCCTTCCGCCTCGGCCGTGCGGCCCAGGGCGGTCATGAAGTTGGTCTCGACGCGGTTAAAGTCGTCCTCGGCCTGGGCGTAGGCCATGCCGAACACGGCGTCCGCGTCGGTCTTGCCGTGGATGTGGGCGACGCCCCAGTCATCGCGGGTAATCGAGACGGCGGCGGCGCGGGTCTTCAGGCGCGCCACATCGTCAGCGGCGCGAGCTGGCGTCGTCGCGAGCGCGGCGCTCAAGGCCAGGGCCAGAACGCTGACCGACAGATATCGCATGATCACCCCCAAATCGCTTCACGCGCGAGGGCGCGATCCAAGCCGAGTTTGGAGATCAATTCCAGTCCGCGTCACCATGGCGGACCTCAAATGCTACTGAGGAGGGCAGCCCTTGAACTCGCCGACCTTGCTGACCGACAGGCTGGACAGGTCCAGGCCGCGCAGGGTCTTCATCGAGGCGGCGCCAAAGCCGCTGAACAGGTCGAGCTTCAAACCCTTGATCGCGCCGCCGATGTCGGAGGCGTACCAGTAGCCGTCATGCTTGGTGCCGTCAGGCATCGGCAGGCCGACGGTTTCCTTGATGAAGAGGACCGTGCGACGCGGGATCACCTTGGGATCGACCGCGACGGTGCGCATGGCGGCGACCTTGCAGCCCAGCGAGTCGAACGCGCGGATGCCCTTGGCGCCGGCGTGGTACATCGTCGCCCGCATCTTGTACTCGACCGAGCCGGGCAGGGCGCCGCCGCCCAGGGCGGTGCTGATCAGCTCGCCCAGCGGGTCGACGCGCGGCGTCGCGGCGGATGCGGAGTCCGAGTCCGGAGCAGCGTGGGCGAGAGCGGGAGCGGCGAACGCGGAGATGACCGCGGTGGCCAAAATTCCGGCGAGCTTGCGTCGCATCGAGGGGAACCTCTTATCGGCGTGTCTGTCGGGCGGCGTCTGGATAGTCCGATCACGGCCCTGTGACAACCCTTAACCCCGCCCAGGACGCGTATCGCTTCGCGTGATGGGCGAAAAATAGGCATAGATTCAGAGGGTTGAAACTTGGCCCTTTCCTGCTGATTTTCGCCTGATCGGAAGCTTCGCAGAGGGAACCTGGCGGTGATGCGGATTTACGGCGACTCGATTTCGGGCAACTGCCTCAAGGTGAAGTGGGTCGCCGAGCACCTTCGTCTGCCGTTCGAGTGGATCGAGACCAGCGTGCTGACCGGCGAGACCCGCACGCCGGCGTTCCTGGCGATGAACCCGGCCGGCCAGGTCCCGCTGATCGTGCTGGACGACGGACGCCCGCTCTCGCAGTCCAACGCGATCATCCTCTATCTGGCCGAGGGCTCGGCCCTGATCCCCGGCGACGCCTTCGCGCGCGCCAAGATGCTGGAGTGGATGTTCTGGGAGCAGTACAGCCACGAGCCCTATGTCGCCGTGGCGCGCTTCCAGATGCTGTACCTGGGCAAGCCGCGCGAAGAGCTCGAGCAGCGCCTTGTGGAACGCGGGGGGCAGGCCCTGGCGCGCCTCGAAACCCAGCTGCGACAGACGCCATTCCTGGTCGGCGAGCAGGTCACCCTAGCGGACGTCGCCCTGGTGGCTTACACCCGCGTAGCGCACGAAGGCGGGTTCGACCTTGCGCTCTATCCGGCCGCGAAGGCCTGGGTGGGCCGCACCGAAGCCGCGCTCGGTATTATTTGATCCTGGAGTTTCGTCCCTTGCGTCTGTCGACCAGCCTGAAAGTCCTCGCCCTGGCCGCCGCGGCAGCCGCGCCGGCGCAATCGGCGCTCGCCTGGGGCGCTTCTGGCCACCGCGTCGTCGGCGTCGTCGCCGCCTCGACCCTGCCGGCCGACGTGCCGGCGTTCCTGCGGACGCCGCAAGCCGTGGCGGCGATCGGCGAGTTCGCGCGTGAGCCGGATCGCTGGAAGGGCTCGGGCAAGATCCATGATCATGACCGCGACTCCGCGCACTTCCTGGACGTCGATGATCAGGGGCGCATGTACGGCGGTCCGGCCTTCACGGTGGCGACCCTGCCGCCAACCCGCGCTGATTACGAGAAGGCCCTGCAGGCCGCCGGCACGGACAGTTGGAAGGCCGGCTATCTGCCTTACGCGATCATCGACGGCTACCAGCAGCTGGTGAAGGACTTCACCTACTGGCGCGTCCTGACCGCGGCCGTGAAGCTGGAGAAGGACCCGACCCGTCTGGCCTACTACAAGGCCGATCTGAAGCGTCGCGAGGACCTGCTGCTGCGCGACCTCGGCGTCTGGGCGCACTATGTCGGCGACGGCAGCCAGCCGCTGCACCTGTCGGTGCACTACAATGGTTGGGGCGACTACCCCAATCCGAACGGCTATACCCAGGCGCGTTCGACCCACTTCCAGTTCGAGGGGCCGCTGACCCTGGCGCTGGCGGACGAGGCGTCTATCAAGGCCCTGGTGCCGGCCTACAAGCCCTGTGAATGCTCGATCGAGACACGCGTCGTCGGCTATCTGACGGACACCTGGAAACAGGTCGAGCCGCTGTATCAGCTGGAAAAGGCCGGCGGCATGGTCGAGACCGATCCCCGCGCCAAGACCTTCGTGCGGGCCCGGGTGGCGGCGGGAGCGACCGCTTTGCGTGATCTCGTCGTCGACGCCTGGCGCGAAAGCGCCAATGGCAAGATCGGCTACCGTCCGGAGATCAGCGTGGCCGACGTCGAGGCCGGCAAGGCCGATCCGTGGTTCGACCTCTACGGCAAGGACTAGGGGCGTGCTGAGCTTCGGCTCGCCCGTCGCCGGGCTGACCTATTTCGACCGTCGGGCGGCTTTTGGCGTGGCCGAGAACGCGCTGGGCCAGATCGCCCTGGCTCAGGTCACCAAGCCCGGCAAGGCGCCGTACTTCGATCTGCCGGGCGGGGCGGTGGACGGCGACGAGACCGAAGAACAGGCCGTCGCCCGTGAGTTTGGCGAAGAGACAGGTCTGGTCGTCGAGGCTGTTCGCCTGATCGAGACGGTCTCGCAGCACTTCCTGAAGTCGGACGGTCAGCCGGTCCGTAATCACGGCGGCGTCTATGTCGTCAAACTGCTGGGCGACAACCCGGCCTTGAAGGTCGAGGACGACCATGCGCTGGTCTGGCTGGACCCGCGCGACGCCGTGGTCGCCCTGCGCCACGACGCCCATGCCTGGGCGGTCGCGGCGTGGCTGAGGCGGGGCTAGAGCCCGCTAGAGGCTCTAGTTCGAGGCCAGGGTGATCCTGGCGCCGGCGCGGTTGGCCGTGCGCAGTTCAGCCATTTGCTGTTCCGACAGCGCGTCCCGGACGTCGGCCTTGAAGTCGGCGACGCAGGCGCGGTTGGCCATCGCGCGATTGCCGTAGGCGTCGCAAGCCTTGCGAGCGGCGGCTTCGACGCGCTTGGCGAATTGGCGAGCGTCGGCGGGATTGGACAGCTTCAGGTCGCCAACCGCGATGCGGGCGGTCGGCTCTTCGGCGTGGGCGGCGGTCAGGCCGATGATCGGGGTGGCGGCCAGGGCCAGGGCGGCAACGGCGGCGACGCGGCTAACAAGCTTGCTCATGACTGGTTCCCTCTTCTTCGATGTGGCCGCCGGCGGCGGTCTGTTGAAGAGAGGTGTAGTCGTGGCGAGCGGGAAACACCCGTTACGACTGAGTCATGACGTCGAATTAAGCTTATGAACCAAAAGTAATATTTCGGATTTGTGTCAGGCCGCCGCGAAGTCTCGGGCGAACCCGTGTTCGCTCTGCCGGATGGGCAGGGCGAAGCTGACCGTGGTGCCTTCGCCCGGCGTGGACTCCATGTCCAGCACGCCGTCGTGCATGCTGATCAGCGACTTGGTCAGGGCCAGGCCAAGCCCGGTGCCCTGGGTGGTCTTGGAGAACTGGCTTTCGACCTGCTCGAACGGGCGGGCCAAGCGCGCCAGGTCCTCCTTGGCGATGCCGATGCCGGTGTCGGAGACCGACACCCGGACCATGTCGCCGAACGGATCGCGACGCACCTCGGCGCGCAAGGTGACGCTGCCCGCGCGCGGCGTGAACTTGATGGCGTTGGACAGCAGGTTCAACAGCACCTGCTTGATGGCGCGGTAGTCGGCCTCGATCTCGGGCAGGGGCGGGAAGTCGATGCTGAGGTTCAGGCCGGCGGCCTCGGCGCGGTTGCGCACCAGGCGAACGGCGTCCTCGGCGACGTCCTCCACGTGCATCGGCTCGAACTTCAGGTTCATCTTGCCAGCCTCGATCTTCGACATGTCGAGGATGTCGTTGATCAGCGCCAAGAGGTGCTGGCCCGACGAGTGGATGTCCTGGCTATAGCCCTTGTAGCGTTCGTCCCCAAGCGGGCCGAACATCTCGTTCATCATGATCTCGGAGAAGCCGTTGATGGCGTTCAGCGGCGTCCGCAGCTCGTGGGACATGTTGGCCAGGAACTCGCTCTTGGCCCGGTTGGCGCCCTCGGCCCTGACCTTCTCGGTCTCGTACTTGCGCGCCAGTTCGGCCAGCTGCTCCTGGCTGCGCTCCAGGCCCGCCACGGCGTTCTGAAGCTGCTCCTCGTTCAGGCGGCGGGACTCTTCCTGGTTCTTGATCGCGGTGATGTCGGCCGCGGTCATGACGAGACCGCCCTCGGCGGTGCGGCGTTCGCTGATCTGGATCCAGCGGCCATCCTGCAATTCGGCCTCCCGCACGCCCTTGGCGCCGTCGGGCGCGGTGTGGTCCTGCTTGATGGCCTGGGCGGCGTGACGATTGATCTCCGCCCGCGCGGCGCCGGGCTTCAGCAGTTTGGGATCCAGGGAGAAGACATTGCGGTAATTGCGGTTGCACATCAGCAACCGCCCGTGGCGATCCCAGAGGGCGAAGGCCTCGGAAACGCTTTCGATGGCGTCGCGAAGCCGGCTCTCGGCGGCCTGGGCGCGGGCTTGGGCGACCCGCTCCTCGGTAACGTCCAAGGCGACGCCGATGATCCGGGAATAGCCGTCGGCGTCCGCCTTGCCGAAGCCCTGGCCGCGCGCGTCGACCCAAAGCGAACGCTGGCCCTGCGCGGCGGCGGGAACGCGGAACGAGACGTCGAAGGCGCCGTACATCGCCGCGTTGGCCAGGGCCTTTCGGAGCCTGTCGCGATGATCCGGCGCGATGCGGTCCAGAATATCCTGGCCCGAAACCACGCCGCCGCCCCCCCAGCCAAACATCGCGCCGGTGACGTCCGAGAGGAACACCTCGTCCGCGTTCAGATCCCATTCCCAGATGCCGCAGCGCGCGGCTTCCACGGCGAGGCGGAAGCGCTGCTCGCTATCGATGAACTCGCGCTGGGCCGCCTCGGACTTGCGGCTCTGGATCACCAGCAGCAGGGCCAGGGCGATCCCGGCGGCCAGCGGGATGAGCAGGCTGAGCTCGCTGCTGGCCGGTACGGCGTCCTCGCCGGCGCTGGGCGCGGTCGACACGACCGCCAGAGCGCCTTCGCCAACCGGCTTGACGGCGACGTCGATCGGCTTGCCGTCGAGGGTCCGCCCCCGCAGGTCGCTCGCGGCGCGCCGCAGCGCCTCCGGCTTCAGCGCGAACGCTTGCCGGAGCGCCGTCGCGCCTTGAGCCAGGCCGCCTCGCGCGACGACGAGGGAGCCGTCGGGGAGGGCGAGGGCGCTGCTTTCGCCGCGCGCCGGCTCCTCGACGAGCCGGGAAGCGTCTCCGCTGGCGACCAGGACGACGCGCGTCGCGCCGAGCGGCGCCAAGGTCGCGACATAGAGCCTGCCCGAGGTCCCGACCGAGCCGGTCCAGACGGTTCGGCCGGACGCCTCGGCCGCGCGCGCCGCCGATTTCCAGTCCGCGCCGTCGTCGCGTCCGGCCACGGCCAGGATGCCAGCGGGCGCGACCACGGCGACCGCGGCGGCTTCGCCGCCGGCGGCGCGCAAGGCGATCTGGGCGGCGTCGGCCGTGGCGTCGGGGTCGCGGGCCAACAGGTCCGCGGCGGCCGAAAGTCCCGCTCTCTGCGCCGCGAGGTTGGTCTCGACCCGGCCGGCGATCAGGCCGGCCTTCGCCGCCAGGGCGGGGGCGCGCGGCTGCGCCTGGCTTTGGTCTTCGATGCGTTTCAGGCCGAAGGCGGTGTAGAGCGCCAGCAGGAGCAAGGCCGACAGGATCGCGATGCGGGCGAAGCTTTGCGAAGGCGCGCGCGTCCGGCTCGCCCGCGAGGCCGCGGGCGGCCCGGCCTTGGCCGTCCCTCCGTGTCTCGCCCTGCCTTTAGCCAAACGCACGACTCCCGTGGAACACCCCCGGCGAGTCACTTCGCCAGACGGTGAATCTAGCTTACGGGCCGCATCGACGTCACCGCCGAACCGTCAAATCCGCGCGGATGGGCGTATTAGTCGCAATGATTTGGCATCCCGGCGTTCTTGGACTCTAGGCCAAGGACTTGGTGACCAGCTCCAGAACATTCTTGGACAGGTCCGGATGCGCCGCGATGCGTTCGAGTTCTTGCCGCATCAGCGCGCCGAGTTCCGGCTTGTACCGCCGCCAGGCGCCCAGGGGCTCGATCAGCCGCGCCGCTGTCATCGGATTGAACGCATCGACCGACAGGATCTGGTCCGCCAGGAACCGGTAGCCGGCCCCGCTGGGATCGTGGAAGCGGGCGGGATTGAAGTGGGCGAAGGTCGAGACCAGGGCGCGCAGGCGATTGGGATTGGTCGGCTCGAAATCGGCGTTCTGGGTCAGGCCGATCACGCGATCCAGGGCGTCGGGGTTTGGATCGCGCGCCTGGGCGGCGAACCATTTGTCCATGACCAGGGGCTCGTTCCGCCAGGCCTGATGGAAGTGGGCGACGGCGCTGTCGCGCGTGGCGCCGCCCACCGAGATCAAGGCGTTCAGGCCGCTGATCATGTCGGTCATGTTGCGCGCGGCCTCGTAGCGGCCAGTCAGGCGCGCCAGGTTGTCCGCGTGCGGGTCGGCCGAAAGCATGTCCGCGCACGCGGCGCCGAGGGCGCGGCGACCCGCGGCCTGGGCGTCGGGCGAGAACTCGCCTTCGTTCTGCATTTCGCCGAACAGGCGGCGAAGCAGATCGCCCAGGTGGACGGCGATGCGGGTGCGCAGAGCGTCGCGCGCGTCGTGCAGCGCCTGGGGATCGGTGGGCTCGGAGATCAACGCCAGGTCCGGCTCCGAAGGCAGGGCCAGCAGCAGCGCCTTGAAGGCGGGCTCGGACGCGTCGTCGACCAGCGCGCGGCCCAGGCCCTCGGCATAGCGCTCCTCGCCGACCTCGTCGGGCTTGCCGACGGCCCGGGCCAGGATCAGGTCGCGCGCCAGGGTCTGGCCCGCTTCCCACCGGTTGAAGAGGTCCGTGTCCGAGGCCAGCAGCACATAGCGGTCGGACGGTCGCGCATCGGTTTTCAGGTTCACCGGCGCCGAGAAGTTGCGAAGGGCCGAGAGAACCGGCGGCTTGGACACTCCCTCCCAGCGCACGGTCATGGCGTCCTGATCCAGCACCACCACCTCGGTGTCGCGCAGCGCTTCGCCGTCAAGCGACAGCAGGCCGATGGCGATGGGGATCGGCAGGGCCTTCTTGGCGGGCTGGCCGGGCGTGGGCGCGGTCGACTGGCGCAGGTCCAGCGTCAGTACTTGGGCGTCGGCGTCGTAGTCGCTGGCGATCGTCACCGTCGGCGTGCCGGCCTGCTCGTACCAGGCGAAGAAGTTCGACAGGTCGCGACCGGACGCTTCGGCGAAGCAGGCGATGAAGGCCTCGACGGTCGTCGCCTGGCCGTCGTGCCGCTCGAAGTACAGGTCACAGCCCTTCCGGAACGCTTCCGCGCCTAGCAGGGTCTTCAGCATCCGGATGATCTCGGAGCCCTTCTCGTAGATCGTCGCGGTGTAGAAGTTGTCGATCTTCAGATAGCTGGACGGGCGCACGGGGTGGGCCAGCGGACCGGCGTCCTCCGCGAACTGCCGGGCGCGCAGAACCCTGACATCCTTGATCCGTTGCACGGCCGCCCCGCGCATGTCGGCGCTGAAGCTCTGGTCGCGGAAGACGGTGAAGCCTTCTTTCAGGCACAGCTGGAACCAGTCGCGGCAGGTGATGCGGTTGCCTGTCCAGTTGTGGAAGTATTCGTGGGCGACCACGGCCTCGATCCGCTCGTAGTCGGCGTCGGTCGCGGTCTGCGGATCGGCCAGCAGCAGGGAGCTGTTGAAGATGTTCAGCCCCTTGTTCTCCATAGCCCCGAAATTGAAGTCGCGGACAGCGACGATCATGAACAGGTCCAGGTCGTACTCGCGGCCGAACGCCTCCTCGTCCCACTTCATCGCGCGCTTGAGGCTGTCCAGAGCATAGGTGGCGCGCGAGGCCTGGCCGGGGTCGACGAAGATCTTCAGAGCCACCTCGCGACCGCTCATCGTCACGAAGCTGTCGGTCACCACGTCAAGGTCGCCCGCCACCAGGGCGAACAGGTACGAGGGCTTGGGGAAGGGGTCGACCCACTCGGCGAAGTGTCGCGAGCCTTCCAGCGCGCCCTGGTCCACCAGGTTGCCGTTGCTCAGCAGGTGCGGCAGGCCGCCGTCGGCCTCGATCCGCACGCTGAAGCGGCTCAGCACGTCGGGGCGGTCGGGGAAGTAGGTGATGGTCCGGAAGCCCTCGGCCTCGCATTGCGTGCAGAAGCGGCCGCCGGACATGTAGAGGCCGGTCAGCGCCTTGTTGGCCAGCGGATCGATCTCGACCTCGGTCGTCAGGACGAACTGGTCCGGGACTTCGTGAACGGTCAGGTGCTCGGCGTCGGCGACGTATTGATTGGCGCTCAGCGCCTGTCCGTCGATGGCGACCGACATCAGCTTCAGCCGCTCGCCGTTCAGCGTCAGCGCCTCGCCGGCCGCGCCGATGCGGCGCACGGCCAGCTCGGCCCGGACGCGGGTCGCGGACGGATGGAGCTCGAAGACCAGCCGCGTGGTCTCGATCGCAAACGGGAAGGGGCTGTAATCGGTCAGCCGGATCGGCTGAGGCGTATCGGTGCGCATGGCCTCTAGCTAAGCCCGCCGGAACGTTTGCGCCAGCGCTGGGCGAAATTACTTGGGACGTCCCCGCAGGAAATTCGTCGGAACGACGCTGTCCGGGGAGTCTTGCGCTGGGGTGGGGCCGGCGCGCGGCGCGGGCGTAAAGGCCTGGGCGCGCGGGCGAAGGTTCAGTTCGCGTTCGAGCGCGGCCATGCGCTCTGAAAGCGAGGGCGCCTTGAAGTCCTGCGGCGCCGCCGGGGGCGTAACCGGTGTCACCGGCGCCGCGGGCCGCGGCGGCGGAGCTTCGGCGGCGGCGGGCGTGGATTTCAGCTTGGCGAGAGCCGCTTCGTCGCCGTGCAGGTCCCGCAACTGCAGTTCCAGGGTCGCCGCGCGGCGGGCCAGGCCGCGCAACACCTCGGGCGTCGCCGCGTCATTGGCGAACAGGGTGATCAGGTCCTGGATCAGGGCGCGCATCTTCGGCGCGGCGGCGATCATCCGCGCCTGGGCCTCAATGCGGGCGGGATCGCGGTCGTATTCCGAACGCGGCACGCGCCATCCGCCCCAGTCCTGGGGATCGGTATACACGATCGGGTATGTTCCGGGGATCGGATGGCGCGGGGTGTCGTCGCGGCCCCGCCAGCGATTGGGGCCGCGCGCCACGCGCCAGTTCTCCTGGCTTGGCGGGTCTGGAGCGTCGCGGGGATCGGCGGTCAATTCGAAGGCATGAAACATGCGGCCGAGGCCGACGTCGTAGGTCACGCGAACCGGTTCAGTCAAACCACCGACCCATGCGGGTACGACGCGCTCGACGGTCGCCCACGCGCCGACGCTATCTACCCATACACGCTGGTTTTTCTTGAATTGAGCCTTGGCCATGGCTTTCGGAGAATCGTGTTCTGCGAACATGGCTTATCGATGCGCATACTGTAAGAGTAAATATTGCCGCCAGTCGCGCGAGCTGCTCAACCCACTGGTGCATTTATACAAGCGTATAACGCCTTGTCTAACCTTGCGCCGCTCAGTTTTGGCGCCCGGCTGTTAGCCAAAAGGCTCGCCGATGGCGATATCCACACCTGCGTACCGTGGCTTCGAAGCCGCGCTGAGGCTTGTCGTACAAGGCTTCTTGACGTTGCCGATTGACAGTCACGGCCAAAGTAACGGCCAAGTCGCTCGACTGGGGCGATAGGAGCGGATCGGGATGGAACGGGGTCTGGAGGTCGGGCGCGAGCGGGTGCTGCATCCTGGGCCTTTGCGTTGGCTGCGCGCCTTCGGCTGGATGGCGGCGCTCTTCGTGATCTTCACGATCGTCTACGCCGGCGCCCAGGCCGTCGGAAATCCCCTGTTCCAGGGGGGCGGTCGCGCGCTTGAGGTGCTGGAAGTCACGGCCATCTGCGTCGCGGGGCTTGGCCTCTACGCGCTGATCGTCCGGCTTGCCGAGGGGCGTTGGCCCGAGGAGCTGAGCCTGAAGCCGGCGCTGCTGGACCTGGTTCTGGGCCTGCTGATCGGCACCCTGATGCTGAGCGCCGCGGTCGGCGGCCTGTATGCGCTGGGCGTCTACGAGATCAGCGGTCCGCGCGCGGCCTCGCCCTGGGACACGATCGCCATGGCGATCGAGTCCGGTGTGATGGAGGAGCTGCTGATGCGCGCGATCGTTCTGCGTCTGCTGATGCGGGCCTTCGGGATCTGGCCCGCCTTGGCGCTGCAGGCCCTGCTGTTTGGCGCGCTGCACCTGGCCAATCCGAACGCCACCCTGACCGCCGCCGTCGCCATCGCGATCGAGGCCGGCTTGATGCTGGCGGGCTTCTACCTGCTGACCGGACGTCTCTGGATGTCGATCGGCGTCCACGCGGCGTGGAACTTCACCCAGGGCTGGATCTGGGGCGCGTCGGTGTCGGGCATTCCGGTCAAGGAGAGCTGGCTGGTCAGCACGCCCAAGCCTGGCGCGCCGGAGTTTCTCAGCGGCGGAGCCTTCGGGCCCGAAGCGTCGCTGCCGGCGATGGTGGTCGGGACCTCGGTCGCTGTCGTGGTGCTGTGGATGGCGTGGCGCAAGGGCATGTTCCAGGCGCGCCCGGACGCGGCGCCCGAGGGCTCCGTCTCGGCCTGAATTTCTTGACGCCGGGGCAGGCTTTCCCTTCGCGTGAACGTCGTTCAGTGTGCTCTCGAGGCCGGCCGAAAGAGCCCGGTCCAGGGAGGATCCAGTGGATTTCGACTATTCGGACGACCAGAAGTTCCTGAAGGACGAGGCGCGCAAATTCCTCGCCGCCCATTGCGACGTCGCCGTCGTGCGCGGGGTGCTCGACAACCCCGAGCGCGCCTTTGACGAGAAGCTGTGGAAGGGCGTGGCCGAGCAGGGCTGGCTGGGCGCCTGCATTCCCGAAGAGTTCGGCGGCCTGGGTCTGGGGCGCGTCGAGCTCTGCGCCATCGCCGAGGAGCTGGGCCGCGCCGTGGCGCCGATCCCGTTCGCCTCGACGGTCTATGTCCTGGCCGAAGGGGTCATGGCGTTTGGGTCCGACGCCCAGAAGGCGTCGATCCTGCCGCGCATCGCCGCCGGCGAGCTGATCGGCTGCCTGGCGACCTCGGAAGGCCCGGGCGTGGTCGGGCCCGCCAGCCTGCAGTGCCGCGTCGAGGGCGGCAGGCTGACGGGGACGAAGATCCCGGTCACCGACGGCGACGTCGCGGGCGTCGCCCTGGTGCTGGCCAGCGAGGGCGGCCGTCCGGGCCTGTTTCTGGCGGACCTGAGCGGCGCGGGTGTGACGCGCGAGACGCTGAAGAGCCTCGACCCCACCCGCAGCGTCGCCAAGCTGACCTTCGCCGGGGCGGCCGCCGAGCGGATCGGCGACGCGGGCGCGGGCTTCGAGATCGTCCAGGCGATCCTGGACCGCGCCGCGGTGCTGCTGGCCTTCGAGCAACTGGGCGGCGCCGATCGCTGCCTGGAGATGGCCCGCGAATACGCCCTGGGCCGTTACGCCTTCGGCCGCGTGATCGCCGGCTACCAGGCCATCAAGCACAAGCTGGCCGACATGTACGTCAAGAACGAGGTCGCCCGCTCCAACGCCTATTACGGGGCCTGGGCGCTGAACGACGACGCGCCGGAGCTGCCGATCGCGGCGTCGGCGGCGCGCATCGCCGCGTCGGAGGCCTTCTGGTTCGCCAGCAAGGAGAACATCCAGGTGCATGGCGGCATGGGCTTCACCTGGGACGTCGACTGCCACCTCTACTACCGCCGCTCGCGGCAGCTCAGCCTGGTCGCCGGCGCGCCCAAGGTCTGGAAGGAACGGCTGGTCAGCCAGCTCGAACAGAAGAACGCGGCTTAAGGCTCAAGGGAGGAACAGGATCATGGACTTCAACGACTCCCCGGAAGAAGCCGCCTACCGCGAAAAGGCCCGCGCCTGGCTCGCCGAGCACGCCGCCGCGCACCGCGCCAAGTGGGGCGAGCTGAAGCCCAACACCCCCGAGCACATGGCCGCCGCCAAGGACTGGCAGGCGACCAAGGCCTCGGCGGGCTATGCCTGCATCACCTGGCCCGCGGCCATCGGCGGGGGCCAGGTGATGCAGGCATAGCC
>NZ_LSJA01000239.1 GCF_001556515.1 Caulobacter sp. CCH9-E1
CAACCCTCCGCTAAATCCGCAGCCCGGCTGTCTCAAAACTTCTGACGACGTACAGATCGACTTTAATGACGCTGCTGGGCGCGGCCGGGGCGGGTAGCTCGGCGTTGGCTTGAGGCGCCGATGGTGCGCCCCCGATCTTGGCTTCGGCGCCGGCCATGGCGGCCAGCTCGGTGATCCGAGCGGCTGTGAGGTTGGTCTTGGACTTCAGGTCGAGGACTTCCCCGATAAAGACCTTCTGACCATCCGCCGTGGCGTAGAAGACGTTCTTCCCCGCGACGACTTCACAGACGCCCTTGATCTTGAAGTCACAATTCACCCCAGTGATCTTAGTCGCCGGAAACTCAGTCTGCAGGCGGCTGAGGAGCTTGGCGTTGGCGTTCTGGGACAGGGCCCAGGCCGCAGCGGTCGAGCCGACGATCGCCAGAGCTGAGATCGCAGAGACGAGCATGACCTTACGCGAGATCTTCATTGGGCAACTCCCGTATGGGCGCGCGGAGGCGCGATGTGGTTGGGGACGGTCGGCGAGCAGCACTCACAAGCCAGGCGGGCTGGCGCTGCTGACGGCGCAGGAGGCGTGAGGAGGATGACGAAGGCGAAGAGCATCAGTCCCCCTTCACCTGGAAGCCGGAGAGGAAGACGACCTCGATCGACATGCCGGTCGGCATCTCGATGACCGGCTGATATTGCTCGGCGCGCTTGATGTAGTAGTCGGCCAACATGGAAGCGGCGTTGCTCACGCCGCTCGCGACAGACCCTTGAGCGATTTCGCCTGACGACAGCTTTTCACCGCCGAGCAGACCGCCGGCGCCAGCGACGGCGTTGATGCCACCCTGAGCGCTGCGATAGTTCGATGAAAGGGCCTGACCCAGGCCCTGCAGCGAGCCGGCCAGGGCGGCGCGACCTGTAAGGCCTCCAGACCGCTCGACCACGCGCCCGCGAACGCCGGCCTTTCCGTACTGCGTAGCGTAGCCTTCTACGGTCGCGACGGAGAACTTGTCCTTTCCGAGCGGGCACGAGATCCGCTGGAGCTTGACGTAGACCTTCTCACTGGAGAGTTCGGCATAGGCCGCGCCATTGACGAGACAACCACGCAGGTCGGTCGATTGATAACGACCATTGACGCCGACCGACACCGCCGGGCCCGTGATCCGGAACAGCACCGGCTTGGGGTCAGCCTGAGCCGCGATACCGGCGGCGCCGTCCACGCCCACCAACACCTTCGCGGTCGCATACGCGTTGGGCGGGACATAGTTGACCGTCTGGTAGCCGGTCAGCTTGCCCGAGAAATAGCTGGCGCCGGCCGCGCCGGTCTTGGTGACGCCGGTGGCGCCGGGCTTGTTGGCGAAATCACCACTGGTGTTGCTCGCTGAAGCACGATCGCCGTCAGACCCTGCATCGGCGGCGCGCGCCGGCGCGATCGCCCGAACCGTCGAGAACGACCGCCGCGGCCGTTCCTGGACCTGAGAAGCGGCGTATTCAAGCGGCACCCCGCCCGCGCCCGCCCCTGCAGGGGTCGGCGTCGGCGCGAGCGGGGCCGCCGGAAACGGGCCAAAGGCCGGGGAGCCCTGACCGCCTCCTACCACGCTGCCCGTGCCGCCAGCGGGTGCGGCGGAGGGTCTGGCGCGGGTCTTGTTCAATTCGTCCTGAAGCGTGGAGATGACATTCTGCGCGTCAGCGCGCTCGCCCGCAGCCTGGTCGACCTGGGTCTTGTAGTTGAGCGCGTCCGTCTGCAGCCGAGCGTTTTCAGTCTTGAGGTTCTCAACCTCGCGCGCCAGATCCCCGTTCACCACCTCTGGCGCGGTGTCTCCGGTCTTCAGCACATCCGCCGTCGCGGTGACGCGCTGTGCTGTGGCAGGTGCTTCGGTCGGCGTTTTGAAGGTGAACCAGATGTAGCCCAGGGCCACGACACCGGCGAGACCCGCGCCGACAAGCCAAATCGACCGCTGGGTCTTGGTCGCCTTGTCGTTGACGTCGTGGACGACTTCAGCGGCGTCGCTGGGCGGAGGAAGATCGCTCACTGGCCAGCCTCCTCGACGACGAAGACGCGGCCTTGTTCGCCGGGGCGGAGCGTTTCGTGCGAAGCGGCGGCGGCGATGACGCCCTCCACCAGGAACGCGTCGACCGTTACCGGAACCGCTTCCTGACTGACATTTGTCACGTAGATGACGCGGCCATGGAGCCCAGAGACGTCGTAGGACCAAACCTGGCGCACCATGAACGGGCCCGCCTTGCGTGAGGGCTCATAGAGGGCCTTTCGGCTGACCCCGTCGACCTCGTCGCCATTGAACATCAGGCGCGTGAACGCGGTGACGACCTCGGTGTAGGTCTCACGACGATCAGGGCGGCCGGCGATGGGCGTGCTCGTTGTAGGGCTGGATCCTGTCGCCCCTGCTCCGTCAAGCTTCACGAGGACCGTCTGGCCTTCGGCTGCGATCGGATGAAGGATCGCTTGGAGCGTTCTGCCGCTCTCCGTGACCAGGAAGACCGAAAACACGCGACCCGCCACATCACCGTCGAAACCGATAAAGGCGTCCCCGGTCTTCGCATCGGTCTCGACTAGGATTTGAGGCCCGTTCGGATCATCAATCTTACGAACGCTCTCAATCTTGTCGCCGAGCACTGCGATGCGCGACATCTGACGAGCCGAGACATCGGCTTCGAAGCGGCCATCCTTCGCGATGACCGGACCGGCGAATGCCGGGAGCGCGAGCGCTGAAAGGAGAAACGCTGCAGGGACTACGCACATCGATTTCATTGGGACACCTCTGTCGAAACCTTGACCTTCTCGCCTTCGGACTGTTCGGCGGTGATCTCGGTGATGGAGGCCAAGCGCAGGGTCGCGCCGTGCTGCACAAAGCGCAGCGCGTAAATCTTGCGGCTGGTCTGAACGATCTCGTTGCCCTTGGAGACGGCGAGATTCCCCCGCACCTCGACGTAGTTCTTACGGGGGTCGACGTAGAAATCGTCCGGCCACCACGCCTGAGAGCCACGGGTCTCCTGGCGGGCCTTGCGGTCATCCACCAGCTGCGCCTTGAGCTTCTGATAGGTCGCGGGCTCGACGATCCGCTCAAGCGCGCGCTCAAGGTAGCGATCGCTTTCGGGCGTGCGATTGAGGAAGGTCCAGGTGATTTCCCGGCTTAGGCTCTCAAGGTATTCGGGCGGAACGCTCGCGCCCGGCCGAATAGCCGTGTCGACCGGCAAGGTCGGCACAAGGATCACCTGGCGGGCCTCGAGCGCGACCATCGCGATCGCGAGATTGGCCGCGAGGCTTACCGCAAGGCCAAGACCCAGAGCTGTGGTTCGGACGTTGAGGCGCTTAGCGCGCTCGATCGCTTCCGCTGCGTGCATGATTCACCCCGCCATCTCCCGGAGATGCGAAGGGGGTGTCGCTTTAAGCCTAGTGACGTCGGCCGGCAGCAGCCAGTAGCCGATCCAGAGAAGGCGCTGAAGGCCCCCACCCTGCTTCATCTTCCGCAGCGCGATAAAAATGATCGCGGACAGCCCCAAGCCATAGGCGAAGTTCAGCACCACGGTGCAGATCGCCAGTGGGATTACGACTGCGATGAGCTCGTCCGGCGTAAAGATCAAAAAACGCTCGGGCTCATCCAGATATTGCGGAATATAGGTTTCCTTTGACATGACCCGCTTCGCATCCCCGGACCTGTGTCAGCCGTCTCTATGTCCCCGAGAGACGGGCCATTCCGGTTCGCTTTTTCGAAAGAGCAACGACTGATCGGGCCGGAGATTGGGATCGTCTGCCCGACCAGTCGCTACGGCGCGGCTCTGCGATGTCTGTCTTCGCCGAGCTGCTTTGCCTTGTCCTAGAACAGGGCGGTGGCCAGACCGCTGACGATGGTCGGACCGGTGGCGGCCGTCAGACCGATGCCCAGGGCGCCGCCGATCAGCTTCCAGTCGAACTTCAGGACCATGCCCACCAGGGCCGAACCGATGCCGGCGACCGCGGCCAGCTTGCCCAGCGAGCCGTTGGCCCAGCCGGTCAGCGAGGTGACGGTCGTCGTGAAGGTGCTGTCGGTGCCGGCGACGGCCGCGCCGGACACAGCGGCCACGCAGATGGCGGCGGTGAGCGCCATTTCGACGCTCTTCTTGGAGAGGATCTGACGGATTTTCATGGGGTTAGTCCCTGTTCGAGCTAGCGAACGCCAGAGCGGCGACACAGGAATTAACAGCATTTAACCTCGACGCCGTGCAAGCGGGATTGCACGGATTGCCCGGCGCCGAATCGCCAACTTGCGCCGGACAGCGCCAGAATGCGCCGGGGGACGCTTGTGTGCGTAGGCGTGCGCTCTCCTGCGTCTCGCGACGCCAAAAAAGTCACATGCTTTGCTGACGTTTACGTCCAGCTCGTGGTCTATTTTGTCGCATTAACTCACTTGAACCCTGTTGTGACGCCGCCATATCGCCTAATCTGCGCAAGCCCGCTTGCAGGAACGCCCAGGTATATTCGATGGCAGAGCAGGAAGAGATCCCTTCCGTGACCGCGACCGAGGACAACGGCGAAGGCGCCGACGTGGATGCGTCAGCTGAAGCCCGTGAACGGGAACGTTGGAAGAAAGTCGCCACCGACCGACGCGCCAAGCTCCTAATCTTGAACGCCCCGGATAATGAAGAATTTCACGCGATCGTTGGCCGTGCTCGCAACGGCTCGAAGCCGCTCGATGTCTACGAAATCGCGGAATTTGGCTTGCTTGGCGTAGAGAAACTCTTGCCAGGCGAGATGCGACGTCTGCTCGCTCGCTACAAGGCCAGTAAACGACGCGGCCAAATGTCGATACCACGAACTGCGTTGCCAAGGCTGGAAGCTCTTTGCGAACGCACGGGCATTTCAACCCGCTGGGGCCTTGTTGCATGCACAGCCTATGGCGCCAGCGAAGTCGTTCGCAGGCGCAGCGCCAAGAGCTTCTCTTACATAGAGAAACGTCTGCGCGAAGCCTGGTCTGATCCCAACGCCGTACGAACGATGACGAAACGGAGCGTCGATCCTGAGTCGGTGAAAGCGCGGCTGGCCGGACTTGGACAGTTGCAAGCGGGCATGAAGGATGGGAGCACGCTCCCGGAGTTGACAGCCCTGATGAACGATCTGGGGCTAAACTCCCTGGACGTCTTGTTGGCGGCGGACCAAGCATCGGCTAACGCAAACGACCTAGAACTCGTGGAATTGTACGCATCCGGTGAACACCGCGTCGGAAGCTAAGCGGCGCGATCAGCGGTAGCGAGGGGCTGCCAGTTCCAGGGCAGCAGATCATCGAGCTGCTGGCTGGGGTGCTCGGCGATCCTGGCCAGGACGTCAGCCAGCCAGGCCTGAGGGTCGATGTCGTTGAGCTTGGCGGTGACGATCAGGCTGTACATCACCGCCGCGCGCTGGCCGCCGCGATCAGATCCGCAGAACAGCCAGGACTTACGCCCCATGGCCACGCCGCGCAGGGCCCGTTCGGCGGCGTTGTTGCTCAGGCAGACACGGCCATCGCCCAGGAAGCGCGTGAACGCGGCCCAGCGCTTGAGCATGTAGTCGAAGGCCCGGGCCAGGTCGTGACCCCGTGAGAGCTTGGCGCGCTGCTCGCGCATCCAGATCTCCATCTCGGCGACCAGCGGGGCGCTGAGCGTCTGGCGAGCCGCCAGGCGCCGGTCGGCGTCTTGGCCGTTGATCCCCCGCTCGATCTCGAACAGCGCGTCGATCCGCTGGACCATGCCCACGGCGATCGGCGAGATCACTGGGCCTCACCTCAAGGTTTGTGCGCTAAACCTCGGCTAAAAGTACGAACCAAGAAC
>NZ_LSJA01000240.1 GCF_001556515.1 Caulobacter sp. CCH9-E1
CCGCCAGCCCCGCCCGCGCCGCCGCCGATCGACGCCATGATGGCCATGGGTCCGGGCATGATGATGATGCACCACGGCCGCGGCCTGGATCCGGCCCAACGCGCCGAACACCTGCGCGACGTCCTGCAGCTGCGTCCCGACCAGGACGGCGCGCTGAAGGCCTATGTCGAGGCCACCTCGCCCAAGATCGTGGTCAAGAAGGACGAGGCCGACGACAAGGACGGTCCCGACCGAGCGATCGATCGCAAGCCTCCGACCACGCTGGAGCGGCTCGACCAGATGTCCAAGGCCGCGGAGGCCATCCAGAAACGCGTCGCCGCCACCCGCGCCTTCTACACCGCCCTGTCGCCCAGCCAGCAGAAGGCCTTCGACGCCCTCGACCTGGAACGCGGCGGCGACCATGTCTTCATCCGTCGCTTCGAGACCCGCGGCCCGACGCCGTTCAAGGGGTCGCGGACGACGGTGATCCAGCGCAAGGTCGGCTGACCCCGGCCTTACGTCCGGAGGGCGGCGCGCCTGCACGCGTCGCCCTTCCTCGGCCGCTTCTTCCGGTTCCGTAGCGATACGGCCATTGCCCGCGCCGCCCGGCCGCTCTAGAGCGTGATCCATGGACGCGCGCCACACGTTCGATTTCCTGACCAACCCCGAGCGGTTCATGGCCTTCTCGCGATGGGCCGCCCCGCTGCTGGGCGTGCTGTCGGCGATCGCCGCCGCCGTCGGCCTCGTGCTGGCCTTCCTGGTTCCCGAGGACTATCAGCAGGGCGACACGGTGCGGATGATGTTCATCCACATCCCGGCCGCCTCGCTGTCGCTGTTCATCTATCTGTGCCTGGGCGTCGCCAGCTTCCTGGCCCTGGTGTTCCGGCAGGCCCTCGCCGACCTCGCCGCCCAGGCCTGCGCCCCGATCGGGGCGGCCTACACGGCCCTGGCCCTGATCACCGGCTCGCTGTGGGGCAAGCCGATGTGGGGCGCCTGGTGGGTGTGGGACGCGCGCCTGACCTCGGTGCTGGTGCTGCTGCTGTTCTATCTCGGCTACATGGCCCTGCGCGGGGCGCTCGAAGATGAGCAGAAGGCCGCGCGCGCCGCCGCCATCCTGGCCCTCGTCGGGCTGATCAACCTGCCGATCGTCAAGTTCTCGGTCGAGTGGTGGAACACCCTGCACCAGGGCTCCTCGACCTTCATGGCCGCCAAGGGCGATGGCCTGCCGGCGATCTACGCCTGGCCGGCCGTGCTGATGGGCCTGGCCTATCTCGGCGCGTTCGGCGCCCTGTGGCTGGTGCGGATCCGCGCCCTCGTCTGGCGGCGCAAGGCCCGCAGCCTGTCGCTGAAACTGGCGGAGGGCGCGCGATGAGCTTCGACTTCGACGCGGGCAAGTACGCCCCCTACCTGTGGCCGGCCTTCGCCATCTCGGCCCTGGCCTTCGCCTGGATGATCACGAGCAGCCTGCTGATGGCCCGCCGCTGGCGGCGCGAGGCCGAGCGCCTGCAGGCCGAGTTGGAGTCTTCGAAGTCGTGAAGCGCTGGCTGGCCTTCGTCCCGCTGCTGATCCTGCTGGCCCTGGCGGGCCTGTTCGCCGGCTACGCCCTGAAGCGCGACCCGCGCGTTCAGCCCCAGGCCCTGGTCGGCAAGCCGGCGCCGGCCCTGCTGCTGCCCGAGCTGACCAGCGGAACGCCGACGGCGATCCGCACGCCCGGCGAGGGTCCGATCCTGGTGAACTTCTTCGCCTCCTGGTGCGCGCCCTGCGAGGTCGAGCACCCGCAGCTGATGGCCCTGAAGGCGCAGGGCGTGAAGGTGATCGGGATCGCCTACAAGGACGCCCCGGCCAACACCCAAGCCTTCCTGACGCGCCTTGGCGATCCCTTCGCCTTGAAGGTCATCGACCGCGACGGCCGGGCGGGGCTGGAGTTCGGCGTCACTGGCGTGCCGGAGACCTATCTGGTCGGCTCGGATGGCGTGATCATCGCCAAGCACACCGGCCCGCTGACGCCCGACGCGGCGGAAGACCTGCTGAAAAAGGCGAAGTAGCGCCCGCCGGGGTGCGCGGACAGGTCGCGCCCAAAGCCCGTTAACTTTGCGTTGACCATACTCGCGCACGCTTTGTTAACCGTGCTAGATTCCGAGTCATGAGCAACGTCCGTCCCGCCGGTTGGCCCGTCGTTCCGTCGCAGACCCCGTCGGTCCCCGCCAAGACCGGCGCGTCGACGCGCGCGGCCTTCTTCCAGGCGGCCCTGACCGACGCCGCGCCGACCCGTCCAGCGGTCGCGCCCTCGACGGTGCAGCTTCAGGCCCAGGCTCAGTCGCAGCAACGCGCGGCCCCGCAAAAGCCGTTCGTCCAGCCCGACGCCCAGCCGCAGAAGATCCTGCGGCCGGGGTCGTTGCTGAATATCCTGGTCTGATTTCTAAGTTTACGGTGATTGTTATTCTAGCGATTCGAGCCGATGCTCGGATCACCTATGAATATGAAGCACTTCATGGGTCTGTACCTCGGTGAACGGTACGACCCAATCACCGTGTGCCATATACCCAACCAACTCGCAGCCGTTATCGGAGCTGTTCGAGGACGTGTTCTTTTATCGCATGAGACGATAACGAAACAATTATCGCATCATCCCGATTTGACGATAGACGACTATCAAGTTTTGCGGGCCTGCTTGATGATGGGCGAATATCGGCAGGACGGTCCGCGCAGCGCATCTATTCTATTCACGGACACTGTCTATAATTCTTGCAATTATCGCGCGGCCGTTAAGTCAACCGGTGACGGAAAACGAATATATTGTTTGTCATTCAATCGCATACGTGACCGCCAACTCGCCCAGGCGAGACGCAAGCCTTATCCGATCATCAAGGAGCACGACTGAAAACGGGGGCCGAAGCCCCCGCTTTTGGGTGAGGTGGGGCCTGTCCACGAACCCCACATAGCGCTACCGCTCAGGCTACCAACGTTAAATAGACTGGCAGTGCTACGGCCGACAGAATTTCACCGTGTCACTCACGGGAAGAAATCTAGTAGATATTCTACCGATTCGCAAGCTGCCAGACTCGATTCCTGCGATTCGTCAAGCCCTTACGCCGCCTTCTTCGCGGCCTTGTCCTTTTTCACCTTCTTGTCCTTCTTCGGCTTGTCGGCCTTTTCGGCCTTGGCCTTCTTGGACTTCGGGGCGGCCTCTTCCGGATGCAGGTCGGCGCCGGCGACATCGGACAGCAGGTCGAGGAAGCCCTCGCGCTTGCTGGGCTTGAGCAAGGCGAGAATGCGGGCGTCGGCCATGGCCACCATCGGGCGGACGGCCTCCAGGGCTTCGCGGCCGGCGGCGGTCAGGCGCACGCTGTTGGCGCGGGCGTCCTCGCTGGAGCGCTGACGTTCAAGATGGCCCTTGGTGATCATGCGCGCGACCATGTCGGCCAGGGTCGAGCGGTCGATGCCGGTGGCGCGGACCAGGGCCGTCTGGGTGACGCCCTCGTTCTCGGCCACGGCGGCCAGGACGGCGAACTGGCGCTGGGTCACCCCGGCCTCGCCGCATTCCTCGGCGTAGATGTCGAGGGCCAGTTGCAGGACCCGGTGCAGAAGATGGCTGGGCGAACGCTCCAGCAGGCTGCCGACCGTTCTTTCGCCCTTGCTCTTGGCCATCTCTCGCGCCCCCACATCGCACGGTCCCTCGACCGACGACTGAACGCTAGCATCGTAACACGTCGATTTGACGACAACGGTCCGTGGACGGCGGAAAGCGAAGCGGGACTAGAAGCCCGCGTCCGGAGGTTCGGCCGCCGCGGGCTCGTCGCCCTTGGCCATGTGCTTCATCATGAAGGGGATCTGGGTCGCCACGAACACCAGGGCCAGCGGCAAGAGACCTAGGCGGAACTTCACCCAGGTGTCCGTACCCTGAGTATTGCGAACCACCTCGTTCAGCACCGCGACGAGCGCGAAATAGGCGCCGTAGCGCAAGGTCAGGGTGCGCCAAGCCGCGTCGGGCAGGTGCAAGGCCTCGCCCATCAGCAGCTTCAGCGGCTGGCGGCCCATCAACGTGCCACCCAGCAGGAAGACGGCCAGGGCCAGGTTGATCACCGTGACCTTGATCTTCACGAAGATGTCGGAGTGGAAGACGAGGCCCAGGGCCCCGAACACCAGGGCCATGCCGCCGAAGAACAGCGGCAGCAGGGCCAGGCGCCGCTCGACCGCGTAGCCGATCGCGAGAGCCGCGACCGAGGCGGCCACCAGCACCCAGGTCGCCTTCTGGAAGTCCTTGGTGACGAAATAGGCGACGCCGAACGCGATCGCCGCGCCGTAGTCGACGACCGTCCGCACCCAGCCGGCGTTCTTTTTCGCGGCCTCGACCGGCGCTTCGCTCACGGATCAGTCCTTCAGGCCGACGAGCGAGCGCGAAAAGGCCCGGGCGTCGAACGGTTGCAGGTCCTCGACCCCCTCGCCCACCCCGATCAGCTTGATCGGGCTGTCGGAGGCGCGGGCCACCGGCACCAGCACCCCGCCGCGCGCGGTGCCGTCCAGCTTGGTCATGACAATCCCGGAGACGCCGACCTGGTTGCCGAAGATCTTCTCCTGAGCCAGGGCGTTGCGGCCGACGGTGGCGTCCAGAACCAGCAGCGTCTCGTGCGGATAGTCCGGATCGACCTTCTTCACGACACGGATGACCTTCAAGAGCTCGTCCATCAGGCCCTGCTTGTTCTGCAGGCGGCCGGCGGTGTCGATCAGCACCACGTCATAGTGCTCGGCCTTGGCGCGCTCGACGGCCTCGTAGGCCAGGCCGGCGGCGTCGGCGCCGGTGGGCTTGGACATGAAGTCCGCGCCGGCGCGGTCGGCCCAGACCTTCAGCTGCTCGACGGCGGCGGCGCGGAAGGTGTCGCCGGCGGCGATCAGCACGCGCGCGCCCTTCTCGGTCAGGTCGGCGGCGATCTTGCCCAGCGTCGTGGTCTTGCCCGAGCCGTTGACGCCGATGAACAGCACCACATAGGGGCGCGGACCGTGCAGCGGGTCGAAGCTGCCCTGGCGGTCGGCCAGCTCGGCGGCGATCAGCTCGGCCAGGGCTTCCTTGACCTCGTCGTCGGTCGAGGACTTGCCGAAACGCGCCTTGCCGAAGGCCTCGGTGATCCGGGCGGCGATCTCGGGGCCGAGATCGGCCTCGATCAGCATCTCTTCCAGGGCGTCCAGCTGTTCCTGGTCCAGGGGCTTCTTGGTGAAGACCCCGGTGACCTGCTCGGTCATCGCCTGCGACGTCCGGGTCAGGCCGGAGGTCAGGCGTTGGAACCAGCCTTTTTTCTGATCGGGCTTGTCGCTCATCCGCGCCCCTTTAGCCGACCCGGCGAAAGTGTAAATCCGGATTTAACCGGACACGGTTAGCGCGGGCCGCCCAGCCGTGCGATGAAAAGGGCATGGACGTGCAACTTGACCCTTTGGGAACGGCGCTTTTCTGGCTCGACTACGCGGCCGCGGCGGTTTTTGGGGCAACCGGCGCCCTCGCGGCGGCCCGGCGCAAGCACGACATCATCACCTTCGGATTCTTCGCCGCGATCACCGGGGTCGGCGGCGGAACGCTGCGCGACCTCTTGATCGGCGCGCCGGTCTTCTGGGTGCAGAGGCCGGGCTACATCGTCGCGTGCCTGGCCGCCGCCACCGTGGTCTGGCTGCTGGGCAAGCGCGGCTGGCGGTTCCGGGCCCTGCTGTGGCTGGACGCCCTGGGCATGGCCGCCTATTGCGTGGTCGGCACGGCCAAGGCCCTGAACCTGGGCGTGCATCCGTTCAGCGCCGTGGTCATGGGCGTTCTGACCACCGCCTTCGGCGGGGTGATCCGCGACGTGCTGGCCGAGGAGCCGAACCTCCTGCTGCGCCGGGAGATCTACATCACCGCCGCCCTCTTGGGGGCCAGCGTGTTCGCGGCGCTGAAGCTGGCTGGCGTCCCGTTCTGGCCGGCCGGGATCGCTGGGTTCGCCGCCGCCTTCGGCCTGCGGGCCTGCGCGATCAAGTTCGGCTGGAGCCTGCCGGGGTTCATGGGGGAAGATCGGGCGGACGGGCGATAACTCGCCCCCTCCGGGCCTTCGGCCCTCCTCCCCCGAAGGGGGAAAAAGGTCCGAGCGTCCTTCCGCCCGCCTTTGGGGGCGGACGACCCGCGAAGCGGGTCAGGTGGGGGGAGTATCGTGGTCCGGATGCTGCCGGCTCACCACCGCCCCCGTCGGCCCCATCGGCGGCCGCACCGGCATGTCGGCGAGGTGGTCCATCCAGGCCGGGCGGCTCGCGACCGCCAGCTGAACCCCCGGCTCCACGGCCGAGGGATCGTCGAAGGCGAAGACCGCGAGATCGATCTTGTCGGCGCTCCACTCGAAGGTCAGCGGCGTGCCGCAGGCGGCGCAGAAACCGCGTTGGATGTTGTCTGAGCTCTGGAAGGTCGCGCGCTGGCCGCGGGTCCAGGCCAGCTGGGCGACGGTCACGGTCACCAGCGCCCCGAACGGCCCGCCGAACGCCTTCTGGCACATGCGGCACCAGCAGATCGAGGCGCGTTGGGGCTCGCCCTCGACCCGAAACCGCACCGCGCCGCACTGGCAGCCGCCGCTCAAGCCCATGATCCCCTACCTCTTCGGCGCCAGCCGGAACGTCACCTTGTAGCCGTCGTGGTCGGACAGCGCCGGCTCGGACGCGCCGTCGAACGTCGCCTCGACCGCGACGGGCGTCACCGTGACCTGTTCCCCATCCAGGAAGCCGATCAGGTCCTGGGTGTCCAGCCAGGGCGCGTCGCCGTCATAGGAGATCTGGGTGGCGCAGGCGCCGGGGCGGTGGTGGCACCAGCGGCTGACCACCTCGAACGGATAGTCGGCCATCACGTGGTTGAAGCGCTCGGGCGAGTGCATGACGTTGAAGTCCCCGCCAACCAGTAGCGGCGCGCCGGGCGTGCGGTCTTCCCGCATGAAGCGCTTCAACTCGTCGGCCTGCAGGTGGTGGGCCTTCGTGGCGCGGCTGCGCGGCACGCCCGAGGCGCCCTTTGAGTTCAGATGCGTGTCGGCGATCTCGACCGGCGCGGGCAGGCCGGGCACGTCCAGGCTGACCAGCATGACGCCCTTGTTGGCCAGGCAGTCCAGCCCCGCGCAGTAGTGATAGGCGTGCGACTTGACCCAATTGATCGGGTGATCGCTCAGCACCCACAGGCCGCTGGAACCCCACTTGCCCAGGCCCTCGCCCTTGCGGCGATACATCACGCGCCGGAAGTCGGGCTTTTGCCCCTGCAGCATGTTGGGGTCGCGTTGCCCCTTGTTCGGACCTCGCGCCACATAGGGATAGCCGCTTTCGTCGACCAGGTCCCAGACCTCGGAGCGGAAACCTTCCTGCAGCAAGACGACGTCGGGCTGGCGCCCCGCCGCGCGCATGGCCGCCAGCTCGCGGCCGATCGCCTTCAGCGCCTCGCCGCGCCCGGTGCGGACCGGCCAGGGCAGGCCCTCGACATTGTAGGTCATGACGCTGAACGTCACGGGCTTGGGCGTTTCGGCGCGCGCCGGGGCTGTCGCGAGAACGGCGAGCAGCAGGGCGGCGGTCAGCGCTCGCCGGATCAGGCGACCTGCTCCGCGATCACTCTTTCCCCGATCACTCTGGCGCCGTCATGGCCCGTGACCTTGAAGGCCACGATCTGGCCGGCCGGCGCCTCGCCCTCGAAGCGGATCTCGGTGAAATCCTCGGCCCGCGCCAGGCCGTCGCGTTCAACGAGGCCCGACAGAACCCGGCCGACCTGGCGCTCGAGGTGGCGTTCGAGGCCCCGTTGACCCGCCTCCCGCAAACGACGGGCGCGATCCTTGATCACCGGGCCCTTGACCGGCGGCATCCGCGCGGCCGGGGTGCCGGGGCGCGGGCTGTAGGGGAAGACGTGCAGGAAGGCCAGATCCGCCTCCTCGACCAGGCGCAGGGTGTTCTCGAACGCCGCGTCGCTCTCGGTCGGGAAGCCGGCGATCAGGTCGGCGCCAAAGGCGGTGTCGGGGCGCACGCGGCGGACCTCGGCGACCAGCTTCAGGGCGTCTTCGCGGCTGTGGCGGCGCTTCATGCGCTTGAGGATCATGTTGTCGCCCGCCTGCAGCGACAGGTGCAGGTACGGCATCAGGCGCGGCTCGGTCTCGAGCAGGGCGAAGAGGTCGGGGTCGATCTCGGCGGCGTCGATCGACGAAAGCCGAAGCCTGGGCAGGTTTGGGACCATGCGCAGGATGCGGCCGACCAGCTGGCCCAAGGTCGGCTGCTCGGGCAGGTCCGCGCCCCACGAGGTGACGTCGACGCCGGTCAGCACCACTTCCTGATAGCCCTCGGCGGCCAGCTTGCGGACCTGCTCGACGACCTCGGCGGCCGGGGCCGAGCGCGAGTTCCCGCGGCCATAGGGGATGATGCAGAAGGTGCAGCGGTGGTCGCAGCCGTTCTGGACCTCGACATAGGCCCGGGCGCGGTCCTTGAGACCATCGATCAGGTGGCCGGCGGTCTCCTTGACCGACATGATGTCGTTGACCCGCACGCGGCCGGTCTCCAGCAGCGCGCCGGGCGCGGCCTTCTCGGCGTTGCCGAGCACGAGATCGACCTCGGGCATGGCGGCGAAAGCGGCGGGATCGACCTGGGCGGCGCAGCCGGTGACGATGACCCGCGCGCCCGGACGCTCGCGACGAGCCTTGCGGATCGCCTGGCGGGCCTGGCGCACGGCCTCGCCCGTCACGGCGCAGGTGTTGAACACCACCGCGTCGGTGACGCCGTCGGCGGCGGCGCGGGCGCGGATGGCCTCGCTCTCATAGGCGTTCAGGCGGCAGCCGAAGGTCACGACCTGGACGCCGTCCGGGCCGGAGGAAATGACAGCGGGACCGCCCTCCTCGCCGGATTGGGGTTTCGGCTTCGGCGTCGCCTTGATGACGGTGTAGGTCGCCATGGCTTTAAGCGGCGACCGCCTCGGGCAGCTTGCCGGCGAAGTCCATGCTGACCGGGCCGGTCATGATCACGTGGCCGTCGCTCTCGCGCCATTCGATGGTCAGGGCGCCGCTCTCGAATTCGACCTTGGCCTTGCGGTCGGTCAGGCCGCGGCGCACGGCCGCGACCTGGGCGGCGCAGGCGCCGGTGCCGCAGGCGGCGGTCAGGCCCGCGCCCCGCTCCCAGACCTTCAGCCGGATGTGGTCGCGGCTTTCGACGTAGGCGAAGCCGACATTGACGCCCTCGGGGAACAGCGGGTGATGCTCGACCAGGCTGCCGGTCTTCGTCGCGAACTCATCGCTGACCGGCGCGTCGACAAAGAACACGACGTGCGGATTGCCCATCGAGACGCAGACCGGAGTATGAACCCACGGGGCGTCGATCGGACCGACCTGCAGCTCGACGCGGGCGGTGTCCATCGCCTCGGCCAGCGGGATCTGGTTCCACTCAAGACGCGGCGGACCCATGTCGACGGTGACCAGCTTCTCGCCGGCGGCGACGCCCGACAGACGCCCGGCGACGGTGTCGAAGGCCACCTCGGTCTTGCCGGCCGACTGCATCAAGAGCCACGCCACGCAGCGCGTGCCGTTGCCGCAGGCGCCAGTCTCCTCGCCGTCGGCATTCCAGAACCGCACATAGGCCGACGCGCCCTCGGCCTTGGGCGGGTCTATGGCGATGACCTGGTCGCAGCCGATCCCGCCGTTCTTCCCTTCAGAATCCGGGCGTTTGGCGATCGCGCGGATCTCCTCGGGGGTCGGATCGAAGCTCTGGGTCAGGGTCTGGACCACGACGAAGTCGTTGCCCAGGCCGTTCATCTTCAGGAAGGTGCGGCTCATGGTCGGGCTATATAGTGGAAAGCCAAGCAAAATGCACCGCGACGATCAGCGCCGGGACAAGGGCGAACTTCGCCTCCGGGCCCGACTGCGGGCGCTGTACCATGGCGCGTCGCCGACGGCGGTTCGGTTCCGCTACGCGATCATCCTGATCGACATCGCGATCATCGCCTTCTTCATCGCCGCGCCGCTGATGCAGCGCCACGGGGTGACCTTCTATCTGATCGACTACGGCGTCGCGACGTTCCTGGCGCTGGACCTGGCCGCGCGGGCCTTGGCGCACGGGGATATCAAGGCGTGGCTGAGAAAGCCGATCGTCTGGCTGGACCTGTTTGTCCTGGCGACCCTGCTATTCCCGGCCTGGCTGTTCAATTTCGGCTTCCTGCGCGTGTTGCGCCTATGGACCCTGATCCACAGCGAGTTCTTCTGGCGCACGGTCGGACGGCGCTATGACGACACACGCGTCGAGGACGTGACCCGGGCGGCCAGCTCGCTGGTCACCTTCGTCTTCGTGGTGACCGGCTTCGTCTATACGAGCTTCGCGGGCCGACACGAGGGCATCGGCGGCTATGTCGACGCCCTCTACTTCACCGTCACCAGCCTGACGACCACCGGCTATGGCGACGTCACCTTGCCGGGGGTGTGGGGCAAGCTGCTGTCGATCGCGGTGATGCTGGGCGGGGTGTCGCTGTTCATCGGCCTGATCCAGTCCATCCTGCGGCCGCACAAGGTCGTCCATCCTTGCCACGTCTGCGGCCTGCGCCGGCACGATCCGGACGCCGTCCACTGCAAGGCTTGCGGCGTCCTGCTGAATATTCCCGACGAAGGACTGTGAGCTTCCCTTCTTGGGGGCCGCCAAGCTCTGGCGCTGGAGAAAATTTCCGATACCGTCCCCCGCCATGACCCTGTTTCGCACCTGCTCCGCCGCGGCCCTGGCCGCCGTGCTTGCCTCCTTCGCCGCCGGCGCCGCCGCCGCTCAGGCGGCCGATCCCCACCTGGCCCTGGAGGCCGTGGAGAGCCCCGAGTCCCTGGCCTGGGTGAAGGTTCAGAACGACAAGACGCTGCCGCTGCTGTCGGCCGATCCGCGCTTCGCCGGCCTGCAGGCCGATGCGCTGAAGATCCTGGCCAGCAAGGACCGGATCGCCATGCCGAACTTCGTCGGCAAGACGGTCTTCAACTTCTGGCAGGACCAGACCCACGTGCGCGGCGTCTGGCGGCGGACGAGCCTGGAGTCCTACAAGTCGGCCGATCCGCAGTGGGAGACGGTGATCGATCTCGACGCCCTGGCCGCCGCCGAGGGCAAGAACTGGATCTGGAAGGGCGCCGACTGCCGGCCCAAGACCCACGACCGTTGCCTGGTGAACCTGTCGAACGGCGGCAAGGACGCCGTCACAGTCCGCGAGTTCGACCTGACGACCAAGACCTTCATCGATCCGGCGGCGGGCGGCTTCGTCCTGCCCGAGAGCAAGCAGACGATCGAGTGGCTGGACGCCGACACCCTGATCCTGACCCGCGACTGGGGTCCGGGCACGACCACCGACAGCGGCTACGGCATGGTCATCAAGACGCTGAAGCGCGGCCAGACCCTAGACCAGGCGGTCGAGGTCTATCGCGGCCAGAAGGCCGACGTCTCGGCCCGCCCGAACGTGCTGCGCGACGCGGCCGGCAATCGGGTCGTCCTGCTGACCCGCGCCACCGACTTCTTCCACGACGAGACCTATCTGTGGGACGGCCAGACCGCCCGCCTGCTGCCGATCCCGCAAAAGGTCGGCGTGCGGGGCCTGATCGACGGCAAGCTGGTCCTGAAGATCGAGGAAGCGTGGACCCCGAAGGCTCTGGCGACCCCGCTGACCTATCCGGCCGGCGCGCTGGTCGCCGTCTCGCCCGGAAAGCTGCTGCCGGCGGACCGCAAGTCCGGCGACGCAATCGCGATCAGCAACGACTGCGATCCTTGCCAGCTTCTGGCCCCCGGTCCGCGCCAGTCGATCGACCAGGTGGCCGTCACCGACCATCGCGTGCTGGCCGTGGTCTATGACAATGTCCGGGGCAGCCTGGTCAGCCTGCGGCTGCGCGGCGAGTTCGGGGTGACGTCCCAGCCGCTGCCGGTGATCGACAACGCCGCCGTCTCGCTGGGCTCGCATTCGGACGAGGGGGACGACGTCTTCTATACGGTGGAAGGCTTCCTCACGCCGACCCAGCTGAAGCTCGCCGACGCCACCGGGACCACCGCCCAGACCGTCAAGGCCCTGCCGGCCCTGTTCGACGCCACGAACCTTGTGGTCGAGCAGAAGTCGGCGACCTCGAAGGACGGAACGAAGATCCCCTACTTCCTGGTCCACCGGAAGGACTGGAAACTGAACGGCCAGAACCCGACCCTGCTGCACGCCTATGGCGGCTTCAACCTGTCCAAGCTGCCGGTCTACGATCCGCTGGTCGGCAAGCTGTGGCTGGAGCGCGGCGGGGCCTACGCGGTGGCCAACATCCGGGGCGGCGGCGAGTTCGGCCCGGCCTGGCACGAGGCGGCGCTGAAGGCCAACCGCCAACGGGCCTATGACGACTATTTCGCCGTGGCCGAGCGCATGATCGCCGACAAGGCGACCTCGCCGCGGCATCTCGGCGCCTATGGCCGCTCGAACGGCGGCTTGCTGATGGGCGTGGCCATGACCCAGCGTCCGGACCTGTGGAACGCGGTGGTGGTCGAGAGCCCCCTGCTGGACATGATCCGCTACACCCAGCTGCCGGCCGGCGCCTCGTGGATTGGCGAGTACGGCGACCCGGCCATCCCGGCCGAGCGGGCCTGGATCGAGACGTACAGCCCCTATCAGAACCTGAAAGCCGGCGTGAAATACCCGCTGGCCTACATCACCACCTCGACCAAGGACGACCGCGTCCACCCCGGCCACGCCCGCAAGTTCGCCGCGCGCCTGGACGATCTGAAGGTCGACCACCTCTATTTCGAGAACACCGACGGCGGCCACGCCAACGGCGCCGACCCCAAGGCCAACGCCCGCCGCTGGGCCCTGCACTACACCTATCTGTCGCGCCAGCTGATGGATCACTAGATGAAGCGTCTTCTCCTCGCCCTCCTGGCCACCACGAGTCTGATGACCCTGACCCCCGCGATCGCCGCCGACGGCGCCAAGCCGGCCGAAGCCCGCACGCCTCTGTCCGAGCTGGGCAAGGATGATCCGTATCTGTGGATGGAAGAGATCGAGGGGACCCGCGCCCTCGACTGGGCCAAGGCCGAGAACAAGCGCAGCCTCGGCGTGCTGCAGGGCGACGCCCGCTATGCCGACCTGGAAGCCAAAGCCCTGGCGATCCTGAACGCCAAGGACCGGGTGCCGGGCGTGTCGTTCGCCGGCGACGGGAGCTTGCGCAACTTCTGGCAGGACGCCGACCACGTGCGCGGCCTGTGGCGCAAGACGACGCTGGACAGCTACCGCACGGCGAACCCCGCCTGGGAAACGATCCTCGACATCGACGCCCTCTCCAAGGCCGAGAACGCCAACTGGGTGTTCAAGGGCGCCGGCTGCCTGCCGCCGGACGAGACGCGGTGCCTGATCACCCTGTCCAATGGCGGCAAGGACGCGGTGACGGTCCGCGAGTTCGACACCACGACCAAGAGCTTCGTGGACGGCGGCTTCGTCCTGCCCGAGGGCAAGCAGAACTATGCGTGGCTGGACAAGGACACCCTGTTGGTCGGCCGGGAATGGACGCCGGGCGAGCTGACCGACTCCGGCTACGCCTATGTGCTGAAGACGCTGAAGCGCGGCCAGACCCTGGACCAGGCGGTCGAGGTCTATCGCGGGCAGAAGACCGACGTCTCGGTCAGTCCGATCGTGCTGCGCAATGCCGACGGCAAGGTGATGGGCGTGATCGCCCACCGGGGCGTCACCTTCTTCGAAAGCGAGCACTACCTGATCACCGACAAGGGCGCGGCCAAGCTGCCCCTGCCGCCCAAGGTCTCGATCCAGGCCTTCGTCGAGGGCCGCCTGATCTTCCTGCTGGAACAGGACTGGCCCGAGCACGGCCTCAAGACCGGGGACCTGGCCCAGTACAATATCGACCCGCTGACCGTGGACGCCTATGCCGACCTGGCGGGCGGCCCTCGCGCCGGCGCCCATCCGGCGCTGATCTTCCGGCCGACCGCGAAGCAATCCGTGGAGTCGGTGACGAACACGCGCAACAAGCTGGTCGTGGGCCTGCTGGACAACGTCAAGGGCGCGGCCCTGGTGTTCAGCCACGGCGCCAAGGGCTGGACGTCGCAGAAGCTGGACCTGCCGGCCAATTCCAGCATCGGCCTGGGCTCGGCCTCGGAAAAGGATGACCGGATCTTCTTCACCGTCACCGGCTACCTGACCCCGACCACCTACTGGCTGGCCGACGCGGCCAGCGGCAAGCTGGAGCAGGTCAAGGCCTCGCCCGCCCGCTTCGACGCCTCGACCCACGTGGTCGAGCAGTTCGAGGCGACCTCGTCCGACGGCGTGAAGATCCCCTACTTCGTCGTGCGTCCGAAGAGCGTGAAATATGACGGGTCGGCCCCTACCCTGCTCTACGCCTATGGCGGCTTCCAGGTGCCGCTGACCCCGGGCTATTCGGGCGTGATGGGCAAGCTGTGGCTGGAGCGCGGCGGGACCTATGTCGTCGCCAACATCCGCGGCGGCGGCGAGTTCGGCCCGGCCTGGCACGAGGCCGGCCTGAAGGCCAACCGCCAGAAGGTCTATGACGACTTCTTCGCCGTTTCCCAGGACCTGATCGCCCGCAAGATCACCTCGCCCCGACGCCTGGGGATCATGGGCGGCAGCAACGGCGGCCTCCTGATGGGCGTGGCCCTGACCCAGCGGCCCGAGCTCTACAACGCCGTCGTCGTTCAGGTGCCTTTGTTCGACATGATCCGCTACAGCCAGATCGGGGCCGGCGCCTCGTGGGTGGGCGAGTATGGCGACCCGGCCATCCCGTCTGAACGGGCGGTGATCGCCAAGTACGACCCCTATTCGAACCTGAAGGCCGGGAAGAAATATCCCGAGGTCTTCATCGAGACCTCCACCAAGGACGACCGGGTCCACCCCGCCCACGCCCGCAAGGCGGCCGCGCGGCTGATGGAGCTGGGCTATCCGGTGCTCTATTACGAGAACATCGACGGCGGCCACGCCGCCAGCGCCAACCTGGCCGAAACGGCCCGGCGTCAGGCGCTGGAGTACGTGTACCTGTCCCGCCGGCTGATGGACTGAGACCGGGCCTCAGGTCGCCGGCGCGGTGAAGAAGGTCCGGCAAATCGCCTGACTGGCGGCCTCGGCCAGGATGAGTTCCGGGTCGCGAACGGCCGCCATCAGGCCCTCGTCGGGCGTCTGCACGTCGATCCGCTGGAGATCGATCACGGCCTTGTCGCTGGCCTGCCTCACCTTGACCTGGGCGACCAGGCGGTTGGGGCGGTGAAGGTCAATATCGCCAAGCCGGCGGATGTTCAGCCGCTCGATCTTCAGATCAAGACGCAGGTCCCGGCCCGCGGCGCAGACCGCCAGTCCCTCGTCCACCGCCTCGGTCAGGGTCGAGGTGAAGGTCTCGCTGGGCCCCTGACCCCAGGTCCAACCGGCGTGGATCACCACGTCGCGCACCCGGGCCCGAGGCGCGGCCTCGGCGCCCGACGCAACCGTCAGCGCCAGCAAGATGGCGGTCCTCAGAGTCTTCATGATCATCCTCGACAAGCTGGACACGCCTTAAAGCGAAGCTTGCATGAACCGGAGATGACCAGCGTTCTCCGAGCGCGGTCCTGGCCTCAGTGGGCGGCGTTGATCCGGATGGCCGCCGGATCGACGCCGCCGGCGAACCAGGCCCGGGTCCAGCCGTATTTCAGCTCACCCTCGCGGAAGGCGAAGCGGTCGAGGTGCTTGGCCACCACATCCTCGAGGCGGGTCAGGCCTTCCAGGTCGGCGGCCTCGAGCGTGATGTCGAGACCGTCGGCGTGGGCGGTCATGTGGCAGGTTCCCAGCGGCAGCGGAAACAGGGCCGAGGTCTCGTCATAAACAACCTCGAACTTGTGACTCCAGTGCTTGGCCAGCTGGGTCATGTAGCGAGCCGCCTTGTCGGTGGCGACGCGAGCGTGGCTTTGCATGCGCGCGCCTCCCCTCAGATCGACTCGATGGCGGTCGCGGCGTCGTCCAGCGCCTTGGCCACCGCCGCGATCTGTTCGGCCGTCAGCTGGCCGCCGTGCAGCTTGAGCCGCAGGGCCGTCTTCAGGTTCTCGCGAGCGCGCAGGATCTGCGGCGAGAAGGCCGCGCTGGCGGACGCCGCCTCGGCCATGCGCTCGAACAGCGAGCGGACCGGCGCGTCGTTGCTGGCCAGGAACGCCTCGCCCTCGGGCGTGATCGTATAGAGCTTCTTGCCGCCGCCGGCGTCGCTGGCGGTGACGTAGCCCATCTCTTCCAACAGGGTCAGGGTCGGATAGACCACGCCCGGGCTGGGGCTGTAGGCGCCGCCCGCCGCGGCCTCGATGGCCTTGATCAGCTCATAGCCGTGGCTGGGCTTGTCGGCGATCAGCTTGAGAACCACGAAGCGCAGGTCGCCGTGATCGAAGAACCGGCCCATGCGGCCGCCCCGGCCCTGCATGGGATGGCCGCGACCGGGATGACCGCCGTGGAAGCCGAACGGGTGACGGCCGTGGTGCTCGTCGCCTTGGCCGCCCCAGCGGCCGCGATGGTGATGATGTCGTCCAAACATGTCTTTCGACTCCGTTTCGTTATATCGAATTTACAGATATATCGAAACCGATCGTCGTCAAGAGCTATTTTCGATATATCTAAAACGTAACGCGAATCATCTGTCGCAAGGCCGGCTTAAAATCTGGGCGCGAGGGCGCGCGAGGAGCAACCAGTGCGACTTGTCGGCCTCAGTGGGGCCTTAATCGACCTAGAGGAAACCAGGTCGCGAGCGAATTAGTCGCCGTCAATCTTGATACGGAAGACGACGTGAATACATGGCGCGTGTGAGAAGCAGGAGCATGAGCTTGAGCCACCAGGACCAGAGCGCGCGCCGCAAGGCGGCCGGCCGGCGTATGACCGCCGCCGGACTGACCGTGGCCGCCGGCCTTCTGGCCCTCGCGCCGGCCGCTCACGCCGCCCACCAGGCGCCCGCCCCCGCCGGAAGCGTCTCCGCCAACGATCCGCTCGAAGGCTTCAACCGCGGCGCCTTCAAGCTCGGCATGGGCCTGGACAAGGTGCTGCTGGCGCCGATCGCCCACGGCTACATGGCCGTGACGCCCAAGCCGGTCCGCGACCGCGTCAGCTCGGCCGTCTATAATCTCGGCGAGCCCAACACCGTCATCAACATGGTGCTGCAGGGCAAGCCCAAGCGCGCCATGCGCTCGACCACCCGCTTCGTCGTCAACTCGACGGTCGGCGTGCTGGGCCTGTTCGACGTGGCGTCGAAGATGCACCTGCCGCGCCGCGATTCCGACTTCGGCCAGACCTTCGGCTATTACGGCGCGGGGCCCGGGGCCTATATCTACGTGCCGCTGATGGGTCCGCTGAATGTCCGCGACGGCATCGGCCGCGCCCTGGACATGGCGACCGACCCCGTCGGCGCCGTGGCCGGCGGGATTGGCACCGACTTCGGCAAGGCCCGCCTGGGCGTCACCATCGTGGATGTCCGCACGCAGGCCGATCCGGCCTTTCATGCGTTGAAGGACTCCTCGGACCCGTACGTCACGGTGCGTTCGGCCTATGGCCAGTACCGCGAAGCCTTCATCCGGCAGGCCACCGGCGAAGCCGAGGACCTGCCCGATTTCGACGCGCCGCCGCCTGACGCCTCCGCGCCGCCGGCGACGCCGAATCCATAGCGATTGGTAAGATCATGACCCTGTTCACCACCCGGCGCGGCGCAAACGCCGCGCTTTTGGCTTTCTTCGGCGCCGTCGCGATCGGCGCGCCGGCCATGGCCCAGGCCCGCGATCCCGGCGCCGAGGCCTTCGTGCAGACCAAGGCCCAGCGCGTCATCTCGGTGCTGGCCAATAAGGGCATGAGCGAGGCCCAGAAGAAGCAGATCTTCCACCAGGCGGTGGACGAGCTGGCCGATGTGCCGCGCATCACCAACTTCGTGCTGGGCAAGTACGCCCGCACCATCACGCCGGACCAGCGCGCCCGCTTCGCGCCGGCGTTCCGGACCTATGCCGAGAACGTCTATCAGGACCGCATCGACGACTATAAGGGCGAGGTCCTGAAGGTCACGGGCTCGGTCGTGCGCAAGCCCGGCGACGTGATCGTCAACACCACCATCTCGGGCGGCCAGATCAGCCAGCCGCTGCCGGTCGCCTGGCGCGTGCTGGGCGGCGGCCAGACCTGGAAGGTCGTCGACGTGCAGTTCAAGGGTGTCTGGCTGGCCATCACCCAGCAGCAGGACTTCGTCTCGACGATCGACAACGCCGGCGGCAACATCGACGTGCTGATCAACCAACTTCAAAAGGGGCAGAGCGCCAAGAGCCGCTAAGCGGCGGGGCGTTCGAGGACGGATAAGACATGGCGTTGCGCGAACAGTGGGCCGAGACGGCCATGGGCGTGGTGGTCCTGGCTCTGGCCGGCGGCTTCCTGACCTATTCCCTCAGCGTGGGCGGCGTCTCGACCAAGCGCGGCGCCTACGAGATCAGCGCCAAGTTCGGCGAGGCCGGCTCGCTGGCCCCCGGCGCCGCGGTCAGCGTCGCCGGCGTCAAGGTCGGCACCGTCTCGCAAGTCACGCTGGAGCCCAAGACCTACCTGGCCGTCGCCAAGCTCAGCATCGATCCGACGGTGAAGCTGCCGGCCGACTCGACGGCCAAGATCACCAGCGACGGCCTCTTGGGCGGCGCCCACATCGCCATCGCGCCGGGCGCGTCGCTTGAGGACCTCAAGCCCGGCGGCGAGATCGAGAACACCCAGGGCGCCGTCGACATTTTCGGCCTGATCGGCTCGGTGATCCGTCCGCAGGGCGGGGGCTCCGGCGGGGCCAGCGAAGCGGCGCCCGCGCCGTCGGCCTCGCAGCCGGCCGAGAGCTACTGACATGACCGCCGGCGAGGCGGCCCGGAAGGTCGCCGTCAATCCCATCCAGGCGTTGGGTCGCTCGACCCTGGCCGCCATCCGCATGGTCGGATCGGTCGGCGTGTTCGCCGCGCGCGGAACCGCCGCTGCGCTGAGCCCGCCCTGGTTTCCGGGCCAGCTGCTGCGCCAGTTCATGGCCATCGGCTTCTTCTCGCTGCCGGTCGTCGGCCTGACCGCCGTCTTCACCGGCGCGGCCCTGGCGCTGAACATCTTCACCGGCGGCGGCCGCTTCAACGCCGAGCAGGTGATGCCGCAGATCGTGGCCCTGGGCATCACGCGCGAGCTGGGCCCCGTGCTGGCCGCCCTGATGCTGGCCGGGCGGGTCTCGGCCGCGATCGCCGCCGAGATCGGCGCCATGCGCGCGACCGAGCAGATCGACGCCATGCGCACCCTGTCGACCGACCCCTTCCGCTATCTGGTCGGGCCCCGCCTGCTGGCCGGCGTGCTGATGCTGCCCCTGCTGACCGCTGTGGCCGACACGATCGGCGTCGCGGGCGGCTGGCTGGTGGCCACCCGGGTGCTGGAGTTCAACCCGACCGTCTACATCCGCAACACCATCGACTTCCTCGAAAGCTGGGACATCGTCTCGGGCCTGATCAAGGCGGCGGTGTTCGGCTTCATCGTGGCGCTGATGGGTTGCTATCACGGCTACAACGCCTCGGGCGGGGCGCGCGGCGTCGGCCGGGCCACGACTCACGCCGTGGTGTCCTCGGCGATCCTGATCTTCGCCTCGGACTACCTCCTGACCACCTTCTTCACCCATATGTCATGACGCAGACCCCGAAACTGGCCTGGAAGGGCGTCACCAAGCGCTTTGGCGAGCGAGCGGTCCTGGACGGCCTGGACCTGTCGGTGGCGCCTGGCCGCTCGCTGGTGATCATCGGCGGCTCGGGACAGGGCAAGTCGGTGACGATCAAGACCGCGCTCGGTCTGATGCGGCCCGAGGCCGGCCAGATCGAGCTAGACGGCGAGAACATCGTGGGACTGTCGGAAAGCCAGCGCCGCAAGCTGTTCTCGCGGATCGGCGTGCTGTTCCAGGGCGCGGCCCTGTTCGACAGCCTGAGCATCTGGGAGAACGTAGCCTTCCGCCTGCTCAACGCCGACGGCGTGCCGCGCAAGGAGGCCCGGGCGCGGGCCATCGAGGCCCTGGAGCAGGTGCGCCTGGACCCCGCCGTCGCCGATCGCTTCCCGTCGGAGCTGTCGGGCGGCATGCAGAAGCGCGCCGGCCTGGCGCGGGCGGTCGTCGCGCGACCGGAGATCCTGTTCTTCGACGAGCCGACCACCGGCCTCGACCCGATCACGGCGGCGGCGATCAACGAGCTGATCTCGCACCAGGTGCGCCGGCTGGGCTCGACCGCCATCTCGATCACCCACGACCTGGCCTCGGCCCAGACCATCGGCGACGAGATCGCCATGCTGCACGGCGGCAAGATCGTCTGGCGCGGCCCGGCCGCCGAGCTGCGGACGACCGACAACCCCTATGTGCGCCAGTTCGTGGAAGGGCGCGCGGACGGACCGATCGCCCATACGGCCTAAGGTCAGACCGCCTCGCGCAGGGTCTCGGCCAGCAGGCGCCCTTCGACCGAGCGGCTGGAGCCCGAGCGCCAGGCGACCACGATCTCGCGGCTGGGATGCTCGGTCGCCAGGGGACGCACAGTGACGGCGGCCTTGTCGGTCAGCCCCGCCTGGACCGCCATGGCCGGCAGGAACGAGACGCCCAGGCCCGAGCCGATCATCTGCACCAGGGTCGGCAGGGACGTCGCCGCGAAGCTCTCTTCCTCGCCGACGCCTTTCGGCGGCTCGAGGCCGCAGGCCGCCAGGGCGTGGTCGCGCAGGCAGTGACCATCCTCCAGCAGGATCAGGTCATCGCCGCGCAGGCTGTCGGGATCAACCCGGATCGAGGCGGCCATCGGATGGTTGGCCGGGGCGGCGGCCAGCAGCTCGTCGTCCTCGACATGGGCCCAGTCCAGGCCGGACATGTCATAGGGCAGGGCGATCAGCGCCGCGTCCAGCGCCCCCGACTTCAACGCGCCGATCAGCCGCTGGGTCAAATCCTCGCGCAGGAACAGCTTCAGCTTGGGAAAGCGATCGCGCAGGACGGGCAGGGCGCGGGGCAGCAGATAGGGCGCCACCGTCGGGATCACGCCCAGCCGGAAGCGGCCCGACAGCGGCTGGCCGGCGCCGCGCGCGGCCTGCACCAGATCCTCGGCCCTCGCGAGAATATCCTCGGCGCGGCGGACGGCCTCCTGGCCGGCGGCGGTCAGGATCACGCCCGAGCGCGCGCGGTCGACCACCGGCGCGCCCAGGATCTTTTCCAGCTCCTGGATGCCGGCCGACAGGGTCGGCTGGGTGACGTGAGCATTCTCGGCCGCGCGGCTGAACGAGCCGTGCTCGGACAGCAGCTTCAGATAGTGCAGTTGGCGCAGGGTCGGTAGCATCAGCAGAATATAGGCGCTCTCTATCGGAAATCAAAAAACTATCGATTGGATAACTTCGAGGGCAGGGCGTACCCATCGGCCATGGCGAAAGGCTTCAGGGATCTCCCCCACCGCCCCGAAGCGCCCAGCCTTGGTCCCGGTCCGCTCACCCCCCTCCCGGCGGACCGGGACGCCGTCCCCGGACAATGCTATGCGGCGGCCGCCACGTTCGGAGCCGACCATGTCGATCGAAGCCTTGCGCCTGCCGGCCTATGCGCGGGACATCGCCACGAACCTCTCGGTTCTCGCCCGGGAAACCGTGCTGTCGGACCAGGCCAAGTGGGGCTGTTTCGTCGCCAGCGCTCACGCGGTCGGCGAGCCCTCGACCATCCGGGCCCTCGCGGGCGCCGCCCAGGCAGGGGGCCTTTCGCCCGAAGGCTTTGACGCCGCCAGGACCGCCGCCGCGATCATGGCGATGAACAACGTCTATTTCCGCGCTCTGCACCTGATGACCGCGCCGGATTACCGGGACCTGCCGTCGCGCCTTCGGATGAACCGGCTGTCGCGGCCCAGCGTGTCCGCGGTCGATTACGAGCTCTGGTGCGTGGCGGTGTCGGCCATCAACGGCTGCGGCGCGTGCCTCGACGCCCACGAGGCCGAGCTGCGCGAACGGGGCGTGGCGCCGATCCAGGTCCAGGCCGCGTTGAGGATCGCGGCCGTGGTGAACGCGGTCGGCCGGGTGTTGGCCGCCGAGGCCGCCGCCAATCCCCGAAAATGGGGCGTTTGAGCAGGGTCCGCGACGCCCGGTCGCGGCTAGGCCTACTCGACATTCATCTTGTCCGTGAACTAAGTTGTTAACCTCTGGGTAAGAGATTCGCGGCGTTCGCCGTCGTTCCTGAGGAACGCGTCGGGCCCGCATGGGGCGAAGGTGGGCGAGATGAGACTGCTGTCGAAGAACTCTCGGGATAAGAACGCCAAGCCGGCCGTCCTCACGGACGACCGCAGCGAGGCGATGCTTCACCAGATCGAGTCCACCCAGGCGATCGGTCAGCGCTACGAGACCATCCACGGCGGTCTCGACAGCATCGGCCGGGTCATGGAGCACCTGAAGGCCATCGAGCCGCTGATCGCCGAGATCCGCGGTCCGGTCGGCCAGGAGTTTGAAGCCCGCCGCGCCGAGCACGCCGAACTGATCGCCCTGCGCGCCAACTTCGACCAGGCCCAGCGTCAGATCGCCCAGATCCAGGCCGAGGAGCGCGAGGTCAGCGCCCGCCTCGCCGCCGCCGAAACCGCCCTCGGCGAGTCCGAAGCCCGCCGCCAGAGCCAGGACGTCACGCTCGAGGACAACGCGCTCGAGATCGACCGCCTGCGCAACGCCCTGCTGCAGTCGGACCTGAAGGTTTCCAACCTCGACGCGTCCTTGCGCGACGCCAACGCCCGCATCGAGCACCTGGTTCAGGACGTCGAAGGCCTGCGCGCCCAGGCCCAGGACATCGACGCCCGTCGCGGCGACGCCGAGGCCGCCCTGGCCCGCGCCAACCAGGACAACGCCCTGCTGGGCGAGGAAGCCGCCACGCTCAAGAAGCGCGTCGATCAAGCGGGTCTCGATCTGGCTCGCCTGTCGCGCATCGAAACCGACCTCGAGGCTCAGATCGCCGCCGAACGCGCCCGGGTCCAGGCGCTGGAAAACGCGCTCGCGGCCCACCAGACCGACAGCGGTCGCATCGTCCGCGGCCTGGAAAGCCAGGTCGAGGCCAGCCGCGCCGAGATCTCGGCCCTGCAGACCCGCCTCGAGACCGCCACGGGCCGCGCCGACAAGCTGGAAGAGATGAACACCCAGCTCTCGGCCCGCCTGGCCGAGTCCAGCGCTCACCAGAAGGCTGTCGAGCGCCGGGCCGGCGACCTCAACGTCGCCCTGGAGCGCGCCCTGGAACGCATCCGCGCCCTGGAGGAAGAGGCCGAAAGCCTGCGTCAGCGCCACGCCGGCGTCGACACCGCCCGCGCCACCGCCATCGAGCGCGCCGACCAGCTGGCCAAGAGCGCCGTCGCCCAGGAAAAGGCCATGAAGCGCGCCGAGGAGCGCGCCCAGCAACTGCGGGCGCGCCTGGAGGCCATGCAGGAGGCCCAGGACCAGATCCGTCGCGAGCACGAGGACAAGGTCTCGGAGCTGCAGGCCACGATCGAACGCCTCACCTCGGAGAACGCCCTGGCCGAAGGCGCCCTGGAAG
>NZ_LSJA01000241.1 GCF_001556515.1 Caulobacter sp. CCH9-E1
GTGTAGCGGATTGGGGCGTGTGGGGGAAGGGGGGAGCAATGAGCGCGTAAACCGTGCCAACTCCTGGCGAGTCCTTGAGAGCTCTAGACCGCCAGCATCGCGAGCAAACCCGCGAAGGGTAACCGAGAGATAGAGTGCATTGTCACCTTCGTCGCGTTCCATTAACCTTTGAATCTACTTCTGGCGGAGCAGTTCGTGGCAAAGCAACCGGCGTCGAAGAATGGAACCTCCCGTATTCGCTTCATTATGCTGGAAGCGGAGATCCCCGAGGGGGACCTAAACCAGATCACAGTCGCTATTCAGAACGCTCTAAAGCCCGCTACGCCGCAGGTAGTTCAGCAGCGCTCATCAACAAATCCGTCTGCCACTGTTTTATCTGCAACCGCACAGGAGATCGATTTCGAGATCGATGGCGAAGCGGTAGTTGTCGAGGAAGACGCTCCATCAGAGTCGAAATCGCCACGGCAAGCGCGCGAGGCTAAGCCTCGCAAGCCAACGTCTATGAAGGTCCTGGATTTAGACCTTAATTCCGCTACGTCATTTGAGAGCTTTGCCAATAGCCATCCGCCGAAGAACGATACGGAGCGCAACCTCGTGGCGCTGGCATGGTTTAAGGAACATCGCCCAGACGAGGTCGTAACCGCCAACCACGTCTACACTTGCTACCGCGCGCTCAAGTGGCCTTCCGGAATCGAAGATTTCCCTGGAGTGCTGAGGAATTTGAAAGCGCAGCAACTGGTAAAGAGCGTCGGACGGGGGCAATACGAAATTAATCACTTAGGCATCGCTCGAGTTGAAAAGCTGGGCCCTGCCGCTTGAATGACATAACAGATTTTGCCGCTTCCGCGCCGGGGTTCTATCGCAGCACAGCTGTGGAACAGCTCCTCATGCTGGCTTGGTTTGAGGAAGCGAGGCAGGGGAAGCAGAGTTTTGATGCTGCGCAGATGCGGCAATGCTTCAGGAAGGCCGGAATCGAGCCTCCCGAACTAAGCGTCTACTTGCCTCGCCTAGCTTCGAAAAAGCCCCCGCAGTTAATCAAACAAGGCTCAGGTTATCGACTCTCGGGTGATCTTCCCCCGAAAAAGTGGACGGGGTTAAGCCGCTCTGCGTTCCATCTCG
>NZ_LSJA01000242.1 GCF_001556515.1 Caulobacter sp. CCH9-E1
CCCCTCCGGCCTTCGGCCTCCTCCCCCTCTGGGGGGAGGATTTTCCAACCGTCCGACTAGGGTCGGGAGCCCCTCTCCCCCTGCGGGAGAGGGGGGCGCGCAGCGCCGGGTGAGGAGTCGCGCGACCTTATCCGGACGGGACTTTCCACCCCTCATCCGTCGCCTGCGGCGACACCTTCTCCCGCAAGGGAGAAGGACGCCAACCCTACCCCGCCGCCTCCCGCGTCCGGGTCAGGCACCGGTCCATCACCGACAGCAGGTTGCGCAGGTCGATCGGCTTGGCCACGTGGGCGTCGCAGCCGGCGTCAAGGCAGGTCTTGATCTGGGCCGACATCACGTCGGCCGTCAGGGCGATGACCGGCAAGCGGTGGAACCGCGGATCCAGGCGCAGGCGCCGCGTGGCCTCCAGCCCGTCCAGCACGGGCATGTTGACGTCCATCAGGACGAGGTCGATCGGACGCTGGACCAGGACGTCCAGCGCGACCTGGCCGTTCTCGGCCTCGACCAGCTCGCAGTCGAACGGCTCCAGGAACAGGCGGATGACGCGGCGATTGACCGGGTGGTCATCGACCACCAGGATCCGCCGGCCGTGCAGGGCGGCAAAGCCTTCGGTCGCGTCAGCGGCGTCCTCGGCGCCGGCGGGCGTCTCGATCGGTTCGGCCGGATCGACCAGCATCTCGATCGTGAAGATCGAGCCGCGGCCCTCCTCGCTTTCGACCTTGATCTCGCCGCGCATCATCTTGACCAAGCGGCGGGTGATGTTCAGGCCAAGCCCCGTGCCGCCGAAGTTGCGGGTGGTCGAGGCGTCGGCCTGGGTGAAGGGCCGGAACAGCTTGGCGATCGTCTCCTCGCTCATGCCGATACCGGTGTCCGAGACGCGCAGGCGCACCCGCACCCGGCCATCTTCCTCCGGATAGCAGGCCAGGCCGACCTCGACCTTGCCCTCGCTGGTGAACTTCAGGGCGTTGGAGACCAGGTTGGTCAGGCACTGGCGCACGCGCACGCCGTCGAACATCAGCGGGCCGGGCGGCTCGCTCTCCAGCCGGAACGACAGGGCCACGCCCTTCTCGCGGGCCGTGGGCTGATAGCCGCCGACCAGCCGGGCGCAGCTGCCGACGAGGTCGCCGGTGGTCGGAGCGATCTCCAGCTTGCCGGCCTCGATCTTTGACAGGTCGAGAATGTCGTTCAGCAGCACCAGCAAGGTGTCGCCGCTGTCGAGAATCAGGTCGATCTGCTCGCGCTGCTCGGGCGTCAGGGTCTCGGTGCGCAGGGCCTGGGCCAGGCCCAGCATGCCGTTCAGCGGCGTGCGCAGCTCGTGGCTCATCACGGCCAGGAAGGCGGACTTGGCCTGGTTGGCGGCCTCGGCCCGCTCCTGCGCGCCCTTCAGACGTTGCGAGGCTCGGCGCTGGTGAAGCGCCCAGCCCACCCCGCCGGCCACCAGGACCGCCAGCAGCAGGGCGATGACGACCGAGGCGCGGACCAGGCTGCGCGACAGCCGCACCTGCTCGGCCAGGCGGCGGCTTTCGTCCCGCTTGGCGCGCAGCTCGCCATCCAGGGCCGCCGACATCTCGGCGACGTTGCGGGCGTTCTGCCGGGCGACGCGCAGCGCCTCGTCCTTGCGCCAGGCGTCCAGCTTGCGGAAAGCCTCGGCCGAACGGCCCTCGGTCTGGTCGATATAGGCCCCGATCAAGGCTTCGGCGGCGAGGTCGCGCGGACCCAGAGCGTCCGGGATAGCCTGCATCCGCCGCAGATCGGCGCGCGCCGCCGACGCCTTGCCCAATTGCGCCAAGGCGGTGGCCCGGCGGCTCAGCATGACCACCTGCAGACGTCGTTCCGGCCGGTCGATCAGCGCCTTGGCGTCGGCCAGGCAGTTGAGGACCTCCTGAGGCTGATCGGCCAGGCCGGCTATCTTGGCGCAGAGATAGCGGTCCCAGGTCACCAGATCCGCATTGCCCACGCCGGCCACCCAGCGGTGATGCAGGGCCGCGAACCGGCGCGCCTGGTCGATCGCGCCCAGGTCGGCGGCGATATAGGCGATGTCATAGAGCCGCTCGGTCTTGCTGATGAAGAAAGCGTCGCCTTCGTCGAGCTCGGTCGCCTGGGCCATGTGCTCCAGCGCGCCTTCCTTGTCGCCCATGTCGGACAGGGTGTAGCTGTGGATCTGATGCAGCTCGGCCAGCACCGGCTGGGCGATCCGGTCCCGCCGCCCGGCCTCGTTGGTCATTTCGGTCGCCAGCCGGGCGGCCTCGCGCCAACGTCCCACCTGGCCCAGGTGCCGGACCCGCTCGATCCCCGCTATCAGGCGGATGTCGGGGCCCGACCGGTCCATGAACCGGGTCCAGTCCGCGTCGGTGAAGGCGCGGAACCCCTGCGTCTCGTGCCGGAGCGCGATCGTCTCCAGGTCGGCCAGCGCGGCCAGCGCCGGGTCGTTGTCGCGTCGCGCCACCGCTCGGACCCGCTCGACCCACGGGTCGAACCGGCGACGGATCTGGTTGCTCTTGTAAGCGTAGAGCACGCGCCAGGTGTCGTAGAGCCGCTCGCGGCCCTTCTTGGCCAGGGCCGCCTCGCCGGCGCGCTCGACGTCCTGATTGTCCGGGACGGGACGCACCGTATCGACGCCGATCTTGCGAGTCAGCTGGTCCAGGCGCTGGTCCAGGGACACGCCAGGTTGCGCCTGGACGCCCCCCGCCGCCAAGGTCCCCAAAAGAACGAGCGAAATCAACAAACGCCGCAACAGCGAACACCCCGGAATCCGGGGACACGTTTCGCGGGAACTGGTGTAGGACGGGTTAAGCCTATCGCCCGGCGCGCGGCGTCAGATCGTCGCCCTTACCTTTCCGGGCTCCCCGGCGAATGCCGGGGAGGTCGGGTGGCGGCGGGCGTCAGATCGTCGCCCCGCCGTCCACGACCAGCGCCTGGCCGGTCATGAAGCTGCCGGCCTTCGAGGCCAGGTACACCGCCGCCCCGGCCAGCTCGTCCGGCTCGCCGATCCGGCGCAGCGGCACGCCCTGGGTGGAGCGCTTCAGGGTCTCGGGGTTCTCCCACAGGGCGCGGGCGAAGTCGGTGCGGATCAGGCCCGGCGCGATGCAGTTGACCCGCACGTTGTCGGGACCGAACTCGTGCGCCAGGTTGCGGGCCAGCTGGAAGTCGGCGGCCTTGGAGATGTTGTAGGCGCCGATGATCGTGTTGCCGCGCAGGCCGCCGATCGACGACACGATGATGATCGCGCCGTCCTTCCGCGCCCGCATCTCCGGCGCGACCATGCCGATCAGCCAGTGATTGCTGATGATGTTGTTGTCCAGGATCTTGCGGAACTGGTCGTCGCTGATCCCCTCCATCGGGCCGTAATAGGGATTGCTGGCGGCGTTGCAGACGCAGACATCGACGCGGCCGAACGCCTTGCGGGTCTCGTCGACCAGGTTCTGCAGCTCTTCCTTGGAGGCGATGTTGGCCGGGACCGCGATGGCCGTCCCGGCGCCGTGCTGGGCGTTGAGGGCCGCCGCCACCTCTTCGCAGGGCCCGGCCTTGCGCGAGGAAATCACCACCTTGGCCCCGTGCTCGGCCATCCGCTCGGCGATCGCTTTGCCGATCCCGCGCGAGGACCCGGTGATGATCGCCACCTTGCCAGTAAGGTCGAAGAGGCTCATGGCGCGCTCCCTAAACGCTTGTTTGAATATCGGACACAGTGCGGCGGGCGCGGGGGCGGGTCAAGCGCGCTCAAATCCTCCCCCTCGCGGGGGAGGTGTCGGCTCGAAGAGACGACGGAGGGGGAAGAGGCAAGACCAGCAGAACTTCCCCCTCCGGCCTTCGGCCGCCTCCCCCGCTGGGGGAGGATTTTTTGCTCCCTCCTGTCGGCTCTTGCGCCATCGGCCCGTCCTTGAGGCAACATCACAACCCGCAAGGAGACGCCCCATGCCCCTCGACACCGCCCCCGCGACTTCGGAAGACCGCGACCTCGTCCTGGAACGGATCATCGATGTTCCGCGCGAGACGCTCTACCGGTGCTGGACCTCGCCCGAGCTGCTGGTCCAGTGGTTCTGTCCCAAGCCGTGGTGCGTTTCGGACGTGCGCCAGGACGTGCGCTCGGGCGGGAACAGCTACCTCGTGATGAACGGCCCGAACGGTGAGCGCATCCCGCAACCGGGCGTCTATCTGGAGGTGATCCCGAACGAAAAGCTGGTCTTCACCGACGCCTTCACCGAGACTTGGAAGCCCTCGGCCAAGCCGTTCATGGTCGGCATCGTCACCTTCGAGGACCTCGGCGACGGCAAGACGCGCTACCGCGCCGTGGCCCGCCACTGGACGCTCGAGGACCGCGACACCCACGAGAAGATGGGCTTCCACGAAGGCTGGGGGATCGCCGCGGACCAGCTTGAGGCGCTGGCGAAGACGCTTTGACTTTCCTTTCCCTTGTATCTGGATTGCGGCGCCGGAGCGTGATGGCCTGGAGCTGTGAAGGGA
>NZ_LSJA01000243.1 GCF_001556515.1 Caulobacter sp. CCH9-E1
AAGAACTCCGGACGTCGTCCGGCGCTCCGCGTCCCTTTCCATCCCTTCAGCGGCCAGCCGCGTGAAGCGGCGGAGTCGCGACTCGATGCTAGAACGGGCTGGCGCTCGATGAACAATGCTCGCACACTTGTTTGAAATGGCCGTCTCGGGCCAGGTAAGAAGCGCGAACGACGCTGCGGGAGGAGTACAGGGATGACGGAGCGTAAATCGTCATGGGCGCTGGCCAGGTTCGCCTCGCCGGCCGTCCCGATCGCGGCCATGGGCCTGCCGCTGGTCGTCTATCTCCCTGAATATTACGTCACCTCGCTGGGTCTCTCCCTGACCACGGTCGGGGCGGCCTTCCTGATCGTGAAGCTGGTCGACATGCTGCTCGATCCTGTTCTGGGCGGGCTGATGGACAATACGCGGTCGCGCTTTGGCCGCTTCCGTCCTTGGCTGGCCGCTGGCTCGCCGGTGATCGCGATAGGATCCTACGCCCTGTTCATGGCCCAGCCGGGCGTCGGCCCCCTTTATCTGTGGTTCTGGCTGTCCGTCGTCTATGTCGGCTACTCGATGGTTGTGCTCTCACAAACCGCCTGGGGCGCGGTCCTGTCCAGCGACTACCAGCAGCGCTCCCGCGTCTTCGCCTGGTGGCAGGGCGCCAATGTGGTCGGGATGATCCTGGTGCTGTGCCTGCCGCCGATCGTGACGGGGGTGTTCAAGGGCGATCATCTGGACAGCATCGCCGCCATGGGCTGGTTCATCGTCGTGCTGGCGCCGCTCGCGGTCCTCCTCGCCGTGAGCACCGTCGGCGAGCCTCTAGCGCCACCCAAGCGCGGAAAGACGGGCCTCAAGCAGTATCTCGGCCTGCTGACTCGGCCTTCCGTGCGGCGCCTGCTGATCGCCGACCTGCTGATGGGGCTGGCGCCCGGCATCGCCGGCACGCTGTTCCTGTTCTTCTTCGAGCGGATGAAGGGCTTCGACAAGACGCAGTCGGGCGTCCTGCTGCTGATCTACTTCATCGCCGCGCTGGCCGGAGCGCCAATCTGGCCGATGCTGGCCAAGCGGATTGGCAAGCACAAGGCGCTGGCCGTGGCCTCCGTCGTCTACGCGATCGTACAGCTGGCGACCGCGTTCATGCCGTCCGGGGAAGTCGTGCTGGGCATGATCGTCCTGATCCTGGCCGGGCTGCCCTACTCCGCCGCGCAGCTGCTGGTGCGGTCCATGATGGCCGACATCGGCGACGAGGAGCGCCTGCTGACCGGCGTCGACAAGACCGGCCTGCTCTACGCGATTGTCACTGGCACGGTGAAGCTGGGCTACGCCCTGGCCGTCGGCGTCTTCATCATCCTGGGCGCGATGGGCTTCGACCCGAAGACGCCGACCGCCGCGGGCGATGCGGCGCTGGTCGGGCTTTACGCTTTCGCCCCGGCGGCGCTGGGACTGATGGTCGCGGCGGTGATGATGCGCTATCCGCTGGATGCGAACCGTCTCGCCGAGATTCAGCGCCAGCTCGCGGCGCGGGATGCGGCCGAGGCCTCGCCAAAGCCCGCAGCCGAGCTGGATCCCCATGCCCCCGACGCCAACGCCTTCGTCGCTCCCGCCGAGTGAAGACCAGAACCCAGTTGCTCGACTGGTCGAGATCATGGCCCGGCTCCGGGACCCGAACGGCGGCTGCCCGTGGGACCTGGAGCAGACCTTCGCGACCATCGCGCCCTACACGGTCGAGGAGGCCTACGAGGTCGCCGACGCGATCGAGCGCGGCGACCTGTCGGATCTGAAGGAGGAGCTGGGCGACCTGCTGCTGCAGGTCGTCTTCCACGCGCGGATGGCGCAGGAACAGGGGGCGTTCGACATCAACGACGTCGCGACGGCGATTTCGGACAAGATGATCCGCCGCCACCCGCACGTGTTCGGCGACCACGCCTATGAGAACCTCTCGGCCCAGGTCGAGGGCTGGGAGGCCCTGAAGGCTCAGGAGCGGCAGGCCAAGGCCAAACACGGCGTGCTCGACGACGTGCCCACGGGCCTGCCCGCCCTCACCCGCGCCGTGAAGCTGACCAAGCGCGCCGCCCGCGTCGGCTTCGACTGGCCGACGGCGGCCGAGGTGCTGGAGAAGCTCCGCGAGGAGACCGAGGAGATCGCGGTCGAGATCGAGGCCGGCGACATGGCCAAGGCCCGCGAGGAGCTGGGCGACATCCTGTTTGTCTGCGCCAACTTGGCGCGGAAACTGGATGTCGATCCGGAAGACGCCCTACGCGCCACCAACGCCAAGTTCACGCGCCGCTTCGCCTTTATCGAGGCGCGGCTGGCCCAGCGTGGCAAGACGCCGGACCAGTCGGACCTCGAAGAGATGGACGCGCTGTGGAACGACGCCAAGGCGGTCGAGAAGACGAAGGACTAGGTCGCCGCCGGCTCGATGCGAGCCTCGGGAAACTGACGCTCGAACCGGCCCAGGGCCTGACCGTCAAGGCGCGCGACCAAAGTGACCTCGCCGCCCTCGCCGTCATGGCGGCCCAGCACCCGGCCGTTGCGATAGATCCAGGCCAGGGCCTGACCGTCCTGCGGTCCCAGGCGCACCTCGACCGGCGGGGAGTCGTCGATCAGCCCGCCGACCCGGCGCAGCAGGGCCTCGCAGCCCTCGCCGGTGACGGCCGAGACGGGCGAGGCCCCGACGCGCCGCGCCTGCCCCTCGACGATCTCGCGATCGTCCTCGGAGAGCAGATCGATCTTGTTCCAGACCTCGACCACGGTCTTGCCGCTGTCGAGGGTGACGCCCAGCTCGGACAGCACCGTCTCGACGTCGCGGGCCTGGGCCTCGCTGTCGGGGTTGGCGACGTCGCGGACGTGCAGAACGACATCGGCCTCCTGCACCTCCTCCAGGGTGGCGCGGAAAGCCTCGACCAGCTCGTGCGGCAGGTCAGAGATGAAGCCCACGGTGTCGGACATGATCGCCGGGCGGCCGTCGGGCAGCTTCACGGTGCGCAGGGTCGGGTCCAGCGTCGCGAACAGCATGTCCTTGGCCAGAACCTCGGCCTCGGTCAGGCGGTTGAACAGCGTGGACTTGCCCGCGTTCGTGTAGCCGACCAGGGCGACGGTCGGATACGGGACCTTCTTGCGGGCGCTGCGATGCAGGGTCCGCGTCCGACGCACCTCCTCGAGCTCCTTCTTGAGCTTGATGATCGTGCCCGCGATCAGACGTCTATCGATTTCGATCTGGGTTTCGCCGGGACCGCCGGTCGAGCCGGTGCCGCCGCGCTGGCGCTCCAGGTGGGTCCAGGTGCGGACGAGACGCGAGCGCTCGTATTCGAGCCGGGCGAGCTCGACCTGCAGACGGCCTTCGCGAGTGCGGGCCCGGCGGGCGAAGATCTCGAGGATCAGGCCCGTGCGGTCCACGACCTTGACCTCCAGCGCCTTTTCGAGATTGCGCTGCTGGATGGGGGTAAGCTGGTCGTCGAACACGGCGACGTCGATGTGCTCGACCTCGCAGATCGAGGCGAACTCCTCGACCTTGCCCTTGCCGAACAGGGTCGCGGGCGTGACGGCGCGCAGAGGCGCGATCAGCGCCTCCACGACCTCGAGATCTAGCGCCACCGCGAGGCCGACAGCCTCCTCCAGCCGGGAGTTGGGATCCCGGGCTTCAGAGGCCGCCTGACCGCGCAGTTGCCGCGCCGGATGGATGACGAGCGCCTTCAGGATCGGCGCGGCGTGGTCAATCGACCGGGATGTAGATTTTGACAAATGTCTCAGTCGTCGGAGTCGGCGCTGGGCTCATAGAGCTGGACGGGCTGCGCCGGCATGATGGTGGAAATGGCGTGCTTGTAGACCAGTTGCGACTGGCCATCGCGACGCAGCAGGACGCAGAAATTGTCGAACCAGCTGACCACGCCCTGCAGCTTCACGCCGTTGACAAGGAAAATGGTGAGCGGCGTCTTCGACTTGCGCACGCTGTTCAGGAACGTGTCCTGGAGGTTTTGCTTCTTCTCGGCAGACATCGGGGGTTCCCCTCTCATTGTTCACGGAGGGCCACACGCCCCCCACACAAACAGGTCCATGCTAGATGATTTTTCGCTGAAAGCGACAAGGTCGCAGCGAAAATTTCCGCAAGGTCACGCGGCGAACCGACGCTCCTGGCTAAAATTGCTCAGGCTTCAGACGGCTTTCTCACGTGCTCGCGCTATATAGGCGCCCCGAAGCTTCATCGCCACTGGGCCAGGCTTTCCGTCCCCAAGCTTGACCCCGTCCACCTGGACAATCGGCGTCACCAGCGAACCGGCCCCGGTGATGAAGGCCTCCCTGGCGGCTTGGGCTTCGGCGATCGTGAAGGGTTTCTCGCTGATCGGCAGGCCCGCTTCCCGGATCACCTCCAGCAAGGTCGAGCGCGTGACGCCGCGCAGGATGTTCGCGTTCGTGTCGCGGGTGCGGAGCATCCCTTCCGCATCGACGATCCAGGCGTTGGATGACGCGCCCTCGGTCACCAGGCCCATGTCATCGATGAACCAGGCTTCGACGGCGCCCCGCTCGCGCGCGGCCTGCTTGGCCAGGGCGTTGGGCAAGAGACCGATCGACTTGATGTCGCAGCGCGCCCAGCGGTTCTCGGGGACCGAGATCACCGAGCCGCCCTTTTCGGCCTTGGCGTTGGTGGCGGCGCGGTCGACCGACTTGGCCGTAATGACCACGGACGGCGGCACGGCGGGGTTTGGGAAGGCGTGATCCCGACGCGCCACGCCGCGCGTCACCTGCAGATAGACCAGCCCCTCGCGCACCTTGTTTCGTCGCACGGCCTCGCGCAGGACAAGGGTCAGCGAGGCTTCGCTCATCGGATGCGCGATCCGCAGCTCGTCCAGGCTGCGCCAGAGACGGGCGAAGTGCCCCTCGGCGTCGGCCAGCTTACCGTCGAACACCGCCCAAACCTCGTAGACGCCGTCGGCCAGCTGGTAGCCGCGATCCTCGATGTGAACGGCGGCCTCGCCGTGACGCACGAACTGACCGTTCACATAAGCGAAACGCGACATCTACTCTTCCTCTTCGGCCCGGGCGCCGGCGACGCCCAGGGACTTAAGCTTGCGGTGAAGCGCCGAACGCTCCATGCCGATGAAGTTGGCGGTGCGCGAGATGTTGCCGCCGAACCGCAGGATCTGGGCGTTCAGATACTCTCGTTCGAACAGCTCGCGCGCCTCGCGCAGCGGTAAGGCGATGATCCGCTCGGCGCCGATCGCGCCGGCGTTGCCCGCGCTCGGCTGATCGCCGCCGGACAGCATCTCGGCGGTGATCACGTCGCCCGGCTCCCCGGACGCCATGATCAGCATGCGTTCGACGTTGTTGCGGAGCTGGCGGACATTGCCAGGCCAGGTCTGGACCTGAAGCGTCGCCAGAGCGTCCTCCCCGAGACGGCGGCGCTGCAGGCCGGTCGCCTCGCTGATCCGCTCGATAAAGAAGTTGATCAGCTCGGGAATGTCCTCGCGCCGCTCGGCCAGGCCAGGGACGCGGACAGGCACCACATTCAGGCGATGGAACAGGTCCTCCCGGAAGCGGCCGGCCGCGATCTCGTCGCGGAGATCGCGCGACGTGGATGAGATCACCCGGACATCGACCTGAACGTCGTTGTCGCCGCCGACGCGACGGAAGCGCTGCTCGACCAGCACGCGCAGGATCCGTCCCTGGGTCTCGCGCGGCATATCGGCCACTTCGTCGAGATAGAGCGTGCCGCCGTGGGCGCGCTCGAACACGCCGATCTTGCGCGGTCGGCCCCCCTCGCCTTCCTCGCCGAACAGTTCGACATCAAGCCGCTCCGGCGCCATGCCGGCGGCGCTGACCGCGACGAACTCCTGGCGAGAGCGGGTGCTAGCGCCGTGGATCAACCGCGCGACCAGTTCCTTGCCAGAGCCCGGCGGACCGGACACCAGCACGCGGCTGTTGGCCGGCGCCACCTTCAGGATCATTTGGCGCAACGCCTGAGCCGGCGCAGATTTGCCGATCAGGCCATCGGGGGCGAGGGTCTGAGCCCGTAGCCGGCGGTTCTCGCGCCGCAGGCCGGCGGCCTCCAAGGCGCGCTCGACCACCAGCAGCAGTCGATCCGACTTGAACGGCTTCTCCAGAAACTCGTAGGCGCCGCGCTTGATCGCGCTGACCGCGGTCTCGATGTTCCCGTGACCGGAGATCATGATCACCGGAAGATCGGCGTCGAGCGTCTTGACCATGTCCAGCAACTCAAGGCCGTCCATGCCGCCGCCCTGCATCCAGATATCCAGGACCAGCAAGGAAGGCTTGCGCGCGCGGATCGCCGCGAGCGCCTGATCGGAGTCGGCGGCCGTACGGACCGCGTAACCCTCGTCTTCGAGGATACCGGCCACCAATTCGCGGATGTCGGCTTCGTCATCCACCACCAGAACGTCGGCGCTCATATCATCTCCTCAACGCCACTTTGGGCCGCGGCGGGCAGACGCGCGGTCGTCGGAAACTTCAGGATCACGCGAGCGCCAGGCGGCTCTCGCGCGTCGGTCAGGGCCAGGCTGCCGCCATGGTCCTCCATAATCCGCTTGACGATGGCCAGGCCGAGGCCCGTACCCTTCTCGCGGGTGGTCACATAGGGCTCTGTCAGACGATCGCGGTCCTTGGCGGGGAGCCCCACGCCGTTGTCCTCGATCGTCACGCAGAGGTCGTCGGCGTCCGCCACCAGGGTCGCGGTGATCCGACCGCGAAGGTCCGGCTCGACCAGGCGGCGCGCGCCCACGGCCTCGCCGGCGTTCTTCAGGATATTGGTCAGGGCCTGGCCGATCATCCGCTCGTCGCAGGTCACCCAGATGTCGCCGCCGCCGGGCTCTTCCAGGCGAACTTCGATTTCCGCATCCTGAAAGCGCTGGGCAAAGACCGCCTGGCGCAGCATCTCTGTCAGATTGGCCGGCGCAAAGCGCGGCGCCGGCATGCGGGCGAAGGCGGAGAATTCGTCGACCATGCGGCCTATGTCGCCCACCTGCCGGATGATGGTGTCGGTGCAGCGATCGAACGTCTCGAGATCGCTGGCGATCTCCTTGCGGTACTTCCGGCGCAAGCGTTCCGCCGACAGCTGGATCGGAGTCAGCGGGTTCTTGATCTCATGGGCGATGCGGCGCGCGACGTCCTTCCAGGCGGCGTTTCGCTGGGCGGCGACAAGACGGGTGATGTCGTCGAAGGTCAGGACGAGGCCGGCGGCGACATGGCCAGCGGCGCGAACACGAAGGCGCCGCGTCTCGCCTTCGCGCATGATGTCGATCTCGACATCCGTGTCCGGCCTGCTCTCCTCCAGCGCTTCCATGACGACCGCGAATTCCGGCGCCAAGGTGATCAAGTCGACGCCCAAGGCGTGCTCCGGCAGTCCCAGAAGCGCCGTCGCCCGGCGATTGACCGCCGAGACTCTTCCCCGTTCATCCAGACTGACCACGCCGGCGCTGACACCGGAGAGCACCGTCTCGATGAATTGCCGGCGGCTCTCGGCGTCGAGACTGGCCGCTTTCAAGGCCGCCTGCTGCAGTTGCAGCTCGCTGGTCATCATGTTGAAGGCGTTGGATAGCGCGCGGATTTCCTCCGGCCCGGACCCGGCCTCCACGCGCGCATCCAGGTCGCCGCCCGAGACGCGTCCCGCGGCCTCGACGAGGTCCGCCACGGGTCCCGCGATCGAGTTCGCCGCGGCGATGCCGACCCAGATGGCGGCGACCAGGACCAGAAGCGCCGTCTCCAGATAACTCAGGCCGAAGATCGCCTGGATGCGGCCGCGACTGCGCTCGGCGTCGCGATAGGACAGCAGCGCGTCCTGCGTCTCGATCAGGTGGCTCAGAATGCCCTGCTCGATCGGCCGCACCACATAGAGGTAGCCGTCAGGGAAGGCCTTGAGCTTGTAGAGCGCTCGGAACAGGTCCTTGGAGACAAAGCGCTGGGCGCTCACTTCACCGCCATCCGTGGCCTGGTAGCTGGACGGCGGCGGCGCCAGGAATGGCGGCGCGGCGGCGGTCTCGGCCCGCGCCAGAATCCGGCCATCCCGATCCAATACGTAGGCGGCCGAGAAGCCGTTGTCCTCCATCACGCCCGCCAGAAAATGGCCGAACGCCACCGGCGACTGCGACATGGCCGGCGCGGCGCGGTTCAGGTCCGCGGCCATCGGCGCGATGTGTTCGGAGATATAATTCTTCTGCTGCTCGACGTACGAGTTGGCGACCTTGGCCGAGTTGCCGACCACGGTCTGGACCTTCTGACTGAACCAGCCATCAACGCCGCGATTGACCAGCACGCCGAAGAACAGCGCCACGATGACCGCCGGGGCCACGGCCGCCAGCGAAAAAAGGCCCACGAAACGCAGGTGCAGGCGCGCGCCTTCGTCGCTGGCCCGCGCGTCGATCAAGTCATAGAGGCGCAGGCCGACAATCGTGGCCACGCCCAGGATCAGGACAAGATTGAAGCCCAGCACGACCAGAATCACCGTGCTGGCGGTGCTGATCGAGTCGGTCTTGGGCGGCGACGAAGCCAGGGCGACGCCAGCGACGGTCAGCAAAACAGCCAGCGCATAGCCGCCAGCCATCAGGTAGCGCGACCGCAAGAGCTCTCGCCACCAAGCCCGGCTGAACCGGGTCGGCGGGGCTTCCGATCCGGTCGCGTAAGCCACTGAAGCCATCACCCCTGATTTTAGGGGGGTGTGCCCTGAATTCAACAGCTATGTGCTACGAATGCTTCAGCTCAGCGGCGACCGCGGGTCATCTCTACGCCCAGGTCCTGGATTTTCTTGCGTAGCGTGTTGCGGTTCAGGCCCAGGATCTCAGCCGCGCGCACCTGATTGCCACGCGTCGCCGACAGCGTGAGTTGGATCAACGGGCGCTCGATCTCTTGCAGCACACGGTCATAGAGGCCGGGCGGCGGCACGCCGTCGGGCTGGTCGGCGAAGTGCGAAGCCAGATGTTGTTCGACGAGCGTGGAAAGGGTGACAGGGCCTTCTTCCGACCGCACGGCGGGCGTGTGATCCTGCAGTTCGCGATCCACGATCCGGGCGGTGATCAGCTCCTCGGCGTAGAGCGCGCACATGCGGCGCATCAGGTTCTCAAGCTCGCGAACATTGCCCGGCCACGGATAGCTCTTCAGGCGGTCCAGGGCGCTCTGGTCGATCGTCTTGGCCGGCAACCCTTCGCGAGCGGCGCGCAACAGGAAAGTCCGCGCTAGATCCGGAATGTCCTCGGCCCGGTCGCGAAGCGGCGGCAGGCGCACCGGCGCGACGTTGAGGCGGAAGAAGAGGTCCTCACGGAACAGGCCCTGTTGGATCAGGCCGCGCAGGTCGCGGTTGGTGGCGGCGATGATCCGCACGTTCGGGCGGCGGCCGGTCTTTGGATTGATCACCGGCTCGGTGCCGTCGATCACCCGCAGCAGCCGGGTCTGGGCGTCCAGCGGCATGTCGCCGATCTCGTCCAGGAACAGTGTGCCGCCATCGGCCTCGACCAGGCGGCCATTGTCGCCCTCCCCGCGGCCGAACAGCTCGACCTCGACCCTTTCCCGCGGAACAGCGGCGAGGTTGAGGACCACGAACTTGCCGTCGCGCCGGCGCCCCAGTTCGTGCAGCGCGCGGGCGACCAGTTCCTTGCCGGTGCCGCTTTCGCCGAGGATGAGGACGGTGAGGTCCGCGCCGACCAGGCGCGCGATGGTGCGGTAGACCTCCTGCATCGGCGCCGAGCGGCCAATCAACGGCAGGCGCTCGTCCCGCATGGCGCGAGCCTGGGCCTTCGAGGCCTCGGTGTCGGCGGGCCGCGATAGCGCGCGACGCGCCGCCGCCGTCACATCATCAAGGTCGAACGGCTTGGACACATATTCGAAAGCTCCCGCATCCGCCGCGTTGACGGCGGTCAGCAGGGTGTTCTGAGCGCTCATCACGATGATCGGCAGCTTGGGCCGCTCCTTGCGGATGCGCGGCAGGACGTCGAAGACGTTCTCGTCGGGCATCATCACGTCGGTGACAACGAGGTCGCCCTCGCCATCCGTGACCCACTTCAGCAGCGTGGTCGCATTGCCGGTGGCGCGCACCTGGTAGCCCAGGCGGGTGAAGGCCTGGCTGAGGACCAGGCGGACCGAGCTGTCGTCGTCGGCGATCAGGATTTTCTTGCTCGCGGCGTTCATACTCACGCGTCTCCGGAAACGGTGTCGGAAGCGCCATTTTGCGGCGCGATGGGCAGCAGCACGCGGAAGACGGTGCGGCCGGGCTCGGACTCAAAATCAATCAGCCCGCCGTGGGCGGTGACCAGCTTGGTCACGAGCGCCAGACCAAGACCGGTGCCGTTGGCCTTGGTCGTGACGAAGGGCTGGAACAGATGGTCGCGGAGGGTGGTCGGAACGCCGGGGCCATTGTCGATCACCCGGACCTCGATCGGAGCGCCGCTCGCGGCCTTGCCGTCCGCGCCACGAACGCGCACGCCGGGGCGCCAGGCGGTCTGGATCGAAATCGCGCCGCGACCATCGCCGCGCATGTGCGCCGCCTCGGCCGCATTCTTGGTCAGGTTGAGGAAGATCTGGATCAGGTGATCCTCATCTCCCCAGACCGGCGGCAGCGACGGGTCGTAGCTTTCCTTCAGTTGCAATCCGTCGGCGACGCCATTCGCTACGAGGGCCCGCACGCGGTCCAGAACCTGGTGGATGTTGACGGGCTCACGCGGGGTCGGGGCGTCATCCGAGAACGCCTCCATCCGATCGACGAGGCGACGGATGCGATCGGTCTCGTCAACGATAAGTTGGGCAAGAGGCTGGTCGACGGCGCTAGCGCCGGTCTTGAGCAACTGGGCCGCGCCGCGAATGCCGGCCAAGGGGTTCTTGATCTCGTGGGCGAGCATCTTGCCCAGCCCGACGACCGAGCGAAGCCCTGCCGTATCCGCGCCGCGATCGACACCCAGTACGCCCTTGACGTGCAGGGTCAGCAGCACGGAGCCGTCGCCTAGCGGCGCGGCGGCGCCGTCCGCCTCGAACGGGGGCTGGCCGAACAGGTTGACCTCAACGCCGTGCTCGCGGACCAGCGCCCCCTCGGAAATGGCCCGGTCGAGCAGCGAGACCAGCACCGACCCCGGCGGCAAGGCGGCGCGGAAGCGACCGCGCGCCAGGAGCGAGAGACCATGACCGAACAGCGCCTCTGCGGCTTCGTTTACAGCGACGAGACCGCCGTCGCGATCCACCACGAGCGCCGGCTCGGGGCTCAGATCGAAAGCCGCCGACTTCAAGGCGTCGGTGGCGACGCCGCCCAATACCCGGGCTCGGTCCGTCATGCGGCTAATCTCCCGCCCGCCAGCCAGAGATCGCGCAAGGCGGCCTCCACGGCGGCGGGATCTTCCAAGCGACACAGGGTGGCGCGCGCCGCCCGGCGCGCTTCGGCGGTCTCGGGCCAGGGCGCGGCCTCGATGTACGAAGCCAGATGCTTGCGGAACATCTTCAGGCCCAGCCGCTCGCCATAGAACGACAGGCTCCGGCGGAAATGGGTGAGCGCAATGGCGAGGCGCTCCTCGGCCTCGGGCTCAGCGAAACCCCTGCCTTCCAGCGCCGCTTCAATCGCTCCAGCGATCCAGGGGCGCCCATAGACGCCGCGCCCGATCATGACACCGTCGGCTCCCGACTGTTCGAGCGCCACGCGGGCGCTCTCGCCGTCGACGATGTCGCCATTGACCAGCAGCGGAACGGAAACGGCCTTCTTGACCTCGGCCACCGCGGACCAGTCGGCGACACCCTTGTAGAACTGGTTGCGGGTGCGGCCATGCACCGTGATCGCCTTAGCGCCGACCGCCTCGGCGCGGGCGGCGATCTCTGGCGCATTGCGGCTGGCGTCGTCCCAACCGAGCCGCATCTTGACGGTTACCGGCACATCGACCGCCTCCACGGCGGCAGCGACGAGCGCCTCGGCGAGATCCGGTTCGCGCATCAGGGCCGAACCGCAGGCCGCGCCGGCGGCGACTTCCTTGGCGGGGCAGCCGAAATTCAGGTCGATGATCTCGGCCCCGGCCTCGGCGGCCATTCGCGCGCCTTCCGCCATGAAGTCGATGTCTCGTCCGACGAGTTGGATCACCGTCAGCGGCAGGCCTTCGCCGACGGCCGCGCGACGGACGACGTCGGGTCGCCCCTTCGCGAATTCCGCGCTGGCCACCATCTCCGTCGCCACATAGGGCGCGCCAAGCGCCGTGGCCGTTTCTCTGAAGGGCAGATCCGAGACCCCGGTCATGGGCGCAATCCACACCCGACCGGGGACGCAAACCCCGCCGACATCGAGCTTGTTGCTCATTTTCTGATCATCCCCGTAGCATTCTTTTTAGGCACATTGTGCGGCGCAGTAAAGCCCGGATCGACTGGACATGAGCCGTCGTCCGACTAAACACCCCCTATGAACTTCTCCGCCGTGATCGTCGCCGCCGGCTCAGGGAGCCGAGCGGGCTCAGGCCAGGCCAAGCAATGGCGCATGCTGGCCGGGAAACCCGTTTTGAGGTGGTCCGTCGAGGCCTTCCTCGCCGCCGGCGCGTCCGAAATCGTGATCGTGACGACCGAAGAGGGCGAAGCGGCCCTGCCCGCCGTCCTCAAGGATCTCGGCGGCTGGCGATCGGCGCGAGGCGGCGCTGCTCGAGCCCTTTCGGTTCAGGCCGGCCTCGCCGCCCTGGCCCATCGCCCGAGTGACGAGCCCGTTCTGATCCACGACGCCGCGCGCCCCCTGCTCGGCCAGAAGACTATCCATGATGTGCTGAACGCCCTGGAAGGCGCCGACGGGGTTCTGCCCGCCCTGCCCGTCGCCGACACGCTGAAGCGCGCCGAGCCGGATCAGAACCCGGTGACGACGTCCCGTGACCATCTGTGGCGCGCCCAGACCCCCCAAGCGGCCCGTCGTCAGACCCTGTTGGACGCCTACGCCGCCTGGGCCGACGGCGAGCCCACCGACGACGTCCAAGTGATCGAAGCTGCGGGAGGACGCGTGGCGATCGCGCCGGGCGATCCGCTTTTGATGAAACTGACCTACCCAGAGGACTTCGCCATGGCCGAACGCCTAGCCGGCGCCGCCCGCGTCACCCGTGTCGGCCAAGGTTTTGACGCCCACCGCTGGGGGCCAGGCGAAGAGGTCTGGCTCTGCGGCGTCGCGATCAAGCACGACGAGACCCTGATCGGCCACTCGGATGCGGACGCAGGCCTGCACGCCCTGACCGACGCCATCCTGGGCGCGATCGGCGAAGGCGATATCGGCGACCATTTCCCGCCCACCGATCCGAAGTGGAAGGGCGCGGCCTCCGACCAATTCCTGAAGCACGCCGTCGATCTCGTGACCGCCAAGGGCGGCGCCATCGTCAATGTTGACGTCACGTTGATCTGCGAGCGTCCCAAGATCAAACCGCACCGCCAGGCCATGCGCGAGCGTCTGGCGGAAATCCTCGGCCTTCCGGTCGATCGGGTGAGCGTCAAGGCGACCACGACCGAGAAGATGGGCTTCACCGGCCGCGGCGAAGGCTTGGCCGCCTCGGCTGTCGTGGCGGTCGAGACTCCGGCCTGAACAGGTTAGGCTGACGGCGCGAAGACGGAGGCCCGCATGTTCCCGCTCGAGATAGAGACCTTGGCCCGGCTGCTGATCGACGAGGCCCGCGGTCGCTCCCTGCGCCTGGTGACGGCCGAGAGCTGCACTGGCGGCCTGGTCGCCGGCGCGATTTGCGCCATCCCTGGCGCGTCCGACGTCTTCGAGCGCGGCTTCGTCACCTACACCAATCGCGCCAAGTCCGAGATGCTGGGCGTGCCCGGCGACCTGATCGCCGACCACGGCGCGGTGTCCGAACCGGTCGCGCGGATGATGGCCGAGGGCGCCCTGCGCGAAAGCAATGGCCACGTCGCCGTCGCGATCACCGGCGTCGCCGGTCCCGGCGGAGGCTCGCCGCTCAAGCCGGTCGGAACCGTTCACTTCGCGGTGGCCCGCGCCAACCGATCGGTCGTCCACCGCCACGAGCGGTTCCTGGGCGACACCCGCGAGGCCGTGCAGTTGGCGGCGATCGTGACGGCGCTCGAGATGCTGCGCGAGGCGGTGGCCTAGTGCCGGAGACCCCGCCCAGCGACTGGCGGCGCTTCACCGGCGCCAATCTCTCGCAGCAGGCGCTGAAGGCGGCCGCCGCCAGAAAGACTGAAATCCGCCACGCGATCCGCGTCTCGGCCGCCGTCGGCGCTGCCTACGCCCTGGCGACCCTGCTGCGCCTGCCGCAGGGCTATTGGGCGGTGCTGACGGCCATCATCGTCGTCCAGTCCAGCCTGGGCGCGACCATCACCGCCTCGATCGAGCGCTTCTCCGGCACGCTGGTGGGCGCCCTCGTCGGCGCCGCGGCCGCCCTGCTCCATACGATCTGGCCCGAGTTCGGCGGGCTGATCCTTTGCGTCACAGTCGCGCTCCTCGCTTTCCTGGTCGCCATCCGACCTGAGTTGAAGGTCGCCACCATCACCGCGGTGATCATGCTGATCGGCGGAACGACGACGCACATGAGCCCGCTGGTCGCCGCCGCCCTGCGCGTCTCCGAGATCACGGTCGGCAGTCTGGTCGGAGTCGCCGCGACGCTTCTGATTTTCCCCGCGCGCGCCCACGCCTCGGTGGTGACGAGCATCCAGAAGATCGCCGGACTGGAAGCCCAGATCCTCGAAAGCCATGTGCTCGCGCTGCGTGGCTCCCCTGGCCCCGACGATCATCTCAAGGCCCAAGACGATCTTCGGGCCGCCCTCGCCAAGCTGCAGACGGCGATGACGGAGGCGAACAGGGAGAGCGCCACGCGTCTCAGCAACAGCTCCGTCTCCGAAGCTCTGCCCCGGACGCTGTGGCGACTGCGCAATGACACTGTGATGGTTGGACGCGCCGTGCGCGGCGCCCTGCCTGAGGCCATCACCCCCGCCGCCGCCGATATGCTGGAGGCCAGCAGCCGGTTCCTGAGGGCCTCGGCGGACGTCCTCGCCGGCCGCCCCAAGCCGGATCGCATAGCCTTCGCCACGGCTCACCAAGCCTTCCAGACCTGTTTCGAAGGCCTGCGCGAAAAGGGGATCACCCGCGATCTCGAGTTCGATGGCGCCGCCCGGGTGTTCGGCTTGGTGTTCGCGATCGAGAACCTGTTCGCCAACCTCGGCGACTTCGAGGAACGGATCGAGGAAGCCGCCGCCCCGAAGGACTAGGCCCGCAGGATTAGGCTTGCGATCCGTAGATCTGGCGCGCGCGGTCCTCGAAACAGGCGATCAGCTTGCCGGCGGCCTTGTCGACATTGGCCGCCAGCAGCGCGTCCAGCATCAGCGACTTGAAGGCGAATTCGATCGTGAACTCGATGCGCGTCGCGCCTTCTTCGGGGGTGAAGCGCCAGGCGTTCACCAGTCGCTTGAACGGTCCGTACAGCAGATTGACGTCGATGCTGAGCGTCTCGCTGTCGCGACGAACCCGCGTCGCGAATTTCTCGCGCAGAAACGAGAAGCCGACCTGGGCTTCGGCGTCGACCGTGCTGACCGCGCCGTCCTCGCGGGCGTTCCAGGTGCGCATGCCCGTGATCCACGGCACGAAGCTCGGATAGGCTTCGACATCTCCCACGAGCTGGAAAAGCTGCTCCGGCGCGTAAGGCAGCACGCGCGTAACCACGTGACGATGCAAGGCGTCAGGCCTTGCGGGCGTCGAGCGCGCGGCGCGCGGCCTGCAGCTTGGCGAAATCGTCGCCGGCGTGGTGCGACGAGCGCGTCAGCGGGCTGGACGACACCATCAGGAAGCCCTTGGCCCGGGCAATCGCCTCATAGGCCTTGAACTCCTCGGGCGTGACGAAGCGCTCGACGGCCGCGTGCTTGCGGGTCGGCTGCAGGTATTGGCCGATGGTTATGAAGTCGACGCCGGCCGAGCGCATGTCGTCCATCACCTGCATGACCTCCTCCTTGGTCTCGCCCAGACCGACCATCAGGCCGGACTTGGTGAACTGGGAGGGATCGCGCTGCTTCACGCGATCGAGCAGGCGCAGCGAGTTGTAGTAGCGGGCGCCAGGCCGGATCTTCAGATACAGCCGCGGCACGGTCTCGAGGTTGTGGTTGAAGACGTCCGGCTTGGAGTCGATCACCACATTCTCCGCGCCTTCCTTGCGGAGGAAGTCAGGAGTCAGAATCTCGATGGTCGTGCCCGGCGCGGCCGCGCGAATGGCGGTGACCACCTCGGCGAAGTGGCGCGCGCCGCCGTCCAGCAGGTCGTCGCGATCCACCGACGTGATGACCACGTGCTTGAGGCCCATCCTGGCGACGGCCTCGGCCACGCGGCGCGGCTCGTCGGGATCCAGCTGGGTCGGCAGGCCCGTGGTGACGTTGCAGAAGGCGCAGGCGCGAGTGCAAATCTCGCCCATGATCATCATGGTCGCGTGCTTCTGGCTCCAGCACTCGCCGATGTTCGGGCAGGCGGCCTCTTCGCAGACCGTGTGCAGGCGGTTCTCCCGCACGATGCCCTTGGTCTCGTTGTACTGACCCGACCCCGGCGCGCGGACCCGCAGCCATTCCGGTTTGCGGAGCACCGGCGTGTCAGGGCGGTTCTGCTTTTCGGGATGGCGCGCCGCCCGGTCTTCCGGGCCGCGAGCCTTGAGGGTGTCGATCACCGTGGCCATGGCGCCTAAATCGGTCTTCTTGGCTTCCGGATCAAGCGCTTGATCCAGCTTAAGGCCCATTCGGCGACGGAATCACCTTCGGGGCGCGAAGCGGTCGCCATGAAACCGGAGGGGTTGCTCAAGCCCTTACGCCACAAAGGCTGAAGCTCACGCTTTGTGACTCATTCTTGCAAAGCGAGACCTTCCTCGGCAGAGTCGGCGTTTAACGAACGAAAGCGATCTTCGCTTTTCGGGGAGGTTTCGGCGGGATGCCGGTAGCTTACGACGCGCGAAACGGCCAAAAGGCCCTCTTCGACGCCCTGATCGACGCCCGAGACAAGTACGGCGCTAAGAAGCCGATCCTGGAGGACCAGGATCGCAATCCGCTGACCTATACGGACCTGATCCGCGCCAGCTTCGCGCTGGGCCGCAAGATCGCCGCCATGACTCGGCCGGGCGAGAACGTGGGCGTGCTACTGCCGTCCGGCGCGGGTTCGGTGGTGACCTTCTTCGCGCTGCACGCCTTCGGCCGCGTGCCGACCATGTTGAACTTCACGGCGGGCCTGCGAAACATCAAGGCCGCCTGCCGGCTGGCCGGGATCAAGCATGTCCTGACCGCGCACAAGTTCGTCGAGCTGGGCAAGCTGCACGACATCGTCGACGCGATCAGCGTCCAGGCCGAGATCGTCTATCTGGAAGACGTGCGCGCCACGATCGGTCTGGGCGACAAGCTGTTCGCCGCCGCGGCCGGCCTTTTCCCGCGCCGATTCCGCGCGCCGGCCAAGCCGTCCGACAAGGGCGTCGTGCTGTTCACCTCCGGCAGCTTCGGCGCCCCGCGCGGCGTGGTCCTGACCCAGGAGAATCTGGTCCAGAACGCCATGCAGGTGGCTGCGCACATCGAGCTGAACCCCAACTGGGTGATGTTCAACCCCCTGCCGGTGTTCCACTGTTTTGGCCTGACGGGCGGGGTGATCCTGCCGATCCTGACGGGCATGAAGGCGTTCCAGTACCCCTCGCCTTTGCACACCAAGCAGATTCCGTCGCTGATCAAGGATTCCAAAGCCTCGATCCTGCTGGCGACCGACACCTTCGTGAACCAGTACGCCCGCGCCTCGGAGACCGACGAGCTTTCGGGCCTGGAGTTCATCGTCTGCGGCGCCGAGAAGGTGCGCGACGAGACCCACGCCCTGATCAAGGAACGCTTCGGCGGCGTGCCGGTGCTGGAAGGCTATGGCGCCACCGAGGCCTCGCCGGTCATCGCGGTCAACAAGCCGACCGACAATCGCCCCGGCACAGTCGGCGGCCTCCTGCCCGGCCAGGACGTCCGGATCGAACCGGTGGAAGGCATCGCGGAAGGCGGCCGCTTCTTCGTGCGCGGGCCCAACATCATGGCCGGCTATCTGCGCGAGGACGGCGGCGTCGACCCGCCCGAGGGCGGCTGGCACGACACCGGCGACGTCGTCACCATGACCGAAGACCAGTGGATCACCATCAAGGGCCGCGTGAAGCGCTTCGCCAAGATTGGCGGCGAGATGGTGTCGCTGACGGCGGCCGAGGACCTGGCTTCGGCGGTGTGGCCCGACGGTCGTCACGCGGTGATCTCCCTGCCCGACAAGAAAAAGGGCGAGAAGCTGATCCTGGTCACCGACCGCCACGACGCCGATGTGGCGCCGCTGGTGGCTCACGCCCAGACGATCGGCGCGCCGGAACTGGCCGTGCCGCGCAAGATCCTGAAGGTGACGGAGGTGCCGGTGCTGGGCAGCGGCAAGACCGATTACGTCGCGATCCAGCGGATGGCCGAGACGGACACCCGCGCCGCCTAGAACGTCGCGCCCAGGGCTTCCAGCTCGGCGCGGAAGCCCTGTTTGCGACTATGCAGCGCCCGCAGGTCCGTGACGAAGGCGGCATGGTCTGGATACTCGCCATAGCCGCCGATCATCGCGCTGAGCGACTCTGCCTCAAGCAACTGACGCGCGGCCTCGGCATATCGGGCGGCGACTCCATAGGTCAGGACGTACTGGATCGAGGCCCGTAGCAGCAGCGTGGCGGCCAGGGGATGACTTCCCTCCAGCCGACGAGCGGCCTCGACGATCAGGGTGTCGTCCGAGCCGTTGATCTCGCCCGAACGCGACAGCACCAGCCGAGCCGCCGCCGGCAGGTCGGGCCAGGACACCAGGAAAGCCAGCGCCGTATCGAAACGCGGGAAACGCCTGGCGACCGCCTTGGCCTGATCTTCGGCCTCGACATCGTCGAAGTCCGGCAGGCCTTTCAGATAGGCGCGCAGACGAGCGATCGACAGCGTCGCCTCGAAATCGGCCCAGCGCCGCTTCTGAGCCTCGTCATGGTGACCGGTGGCTTCCAGCGCCTCCAGCATCGCGTCTTCCCAGGCGACGCGCTCCTCGACGGCGCTCTGGTGGCGTCCGCGCTGCTCGCCGGGCGCGCCAGCTTGGAGGGTCGCCAACGCGTCCTCCGCCCTGCCCGCCGCCAGCAGCCGCCGGGCGATCTCCGCCGAGACCAGCGGCGTGCGGCGAAGCTCCGGCGAGAAGGTCGCTTCGAAGGCGTCGACATCGCCGCTGGCGTCGGCCAGCCGGCGCAAGGCGTCCTTGTAGATCGCGCCCTGGGCGTCGAAAAGGTGCGCCGAGCGGGTCGAGCGCGCGGCGAGCATCTTCTCCAGCGTCTCGCGCAGACGCGCCTGCCCCCTGGCGCCAAGCGCCGGTGTCACCGCGTTCACCAGCGGACCAAACTGAGCATAGTCGTCGCGGCGCAAAAGCTTCGCGACACGCTCCGCCAGCGCGAGGGGATCGGGCATCGCTTTGGCCGCGATCGCGCCGATGGCGTCGCGGGCGGCCAAGAAGACGTCGCCGATAGGCCCTTCCGCCTGGCTGAGACGATCAAGTGTGGGCGTCGCCAGATCGAGGAGGTCGAGCATCAGATCGAGCGCGACGGTCGGCTCGTCCTCGGCCAGCCGCTCGATCATGCGGCGATGCAGATCGAGATCCTTGGCGAACGCGGCCCGCTTGCGCCAGTGGATGCGCGACGAGGACTTGCCGATCGTCGCGAGGCGTTTGGCGATTTCCTGCGCCAATCCTTCGGCGCTGGACTCCGCGAACAGCTCCAGACGCAGCACGCGCTTGACGTGGCTATCGCTGGAGAGGTCGAGCAGGATGGCGGCCAGGCGCTCAGGACCCAGGTCGGCCAGATTGGCCTCGGAAAGGGTCGTCTTGGACCCCTTCCTGGCCTTGGCCGGCTTCTCGCCCGTCGCGGCTGCCTTGCGCGCCATCCAGTCTCCCTAGCGGACCTAGATGTGCAGGACTCGGCCGTAGGCGTCCAGGGCGGCTTCGTGCATGGCTTCCGACATGGTCGGGTGCGCGTAAACGATGCCGTGCAGGTCTTCCTCGGTCGCTTCCAGGGTGATGGCGGTGACGAAGCCTTGGATCATCTCGGTGACTTCGTGGCCGATCATGTGGGCACCGATCAGGGCGCCGGTCTTGGCGTCGAATACGGTCTTCACGAAACCCTCGACCTCGCCGGCGGCCACGGCCTTGCCGTTGACGCGGAACGGGAAGCGGCCCGCCTTGACCTCGATGCCGGCCGCCTTGGCGCCGGCCTCGGTGTAGCCGACCGAAGCGACCTGCGGGTTGGCGTAGGTGCAGCCTGGGATCGGCGAGTGGACGTTCGGGGTCTTGTAGTTGGCGATGGCCTCGGCGGCGTGGATGCCTTCGTGGCTGGCCTTGTGGGCGAGCCAGGGACCGCCGGCGATGTCGCCGATGGCGTAGAGGCCCGGGACGTTGGTGCGGCAGTGCTTGTCGGTGACGACGTGGCCGCGATCCAGGCTGACGCCCAGCGCTTCCAGGCCCTCATTGTTCGGCGCGATGCCGACAGCGACGATGCACTTCTCGGCGGTCAGCTGCTCGATCTTGCCGCCGGCCTCGACCGTGACGGCCACGCCGTCCTTGGTCTTCTCGATCTTGCCGACCTTGGCGCCGATGCGGAACTTGATGCCGCGCTTCTCGAACGCCTTCTGGGCGGCCTTGGAGACCTCCTCGTCCTCGACCGGCATGATGCGGTCGATCGCTTCGACGACGGTCACCTCGGCGCCGAGGGCGCGGTAGAAGCTGGCGAACTCGATGCCGATGGCGCCCGAGCCGATCACGACCAGCGACTTCGGCATCGACTTCGGCGCCAAGGCGTCGCGGTAGGTCCAGATCTTGTCGCCGTCCGAGACCGCGCCGATGGCCGGAATCTCGCGGGCGCGGGCGCCGCTGGCCAGGATCACGTTCTTGGCCTGGACCGTGCGGCTGCCGCCCGCCTTAAGCGCCACGACCACCTTGGGCGCCGGGCCGCCCTTCTCGAGCTTGGCCTCGCCCTCGATCACCTCGATCTTGTGCTTCTTCATCAGGAAGGCGATGCCGCCCGACATCTGCTTGGCGACGCCGCGCGAGCGCTCGATGATCTTGGTGAAGTCGAAGGACGCCTTCTCGACCGACAGGCCATAGCCGCCCAGGTGCGACAGCTGCTCGTAGACCTCGCCGGACTTCAGCAGGGCCTTGGTGGGGATGCAGCCCCAGTTCAGGCAGATGCCGCCCAGGTTCTCACGCTCGATGATGGCCGTCTTCAGGCCCAGCTGACTGGCGCGGATCGCGGCCACGTAGCCGCCAGGACCGGCGCCGATGACGACGACATCGAATTCCGTGGACATAGTCTTCTCAACCCTAGCTTGGACGCCGGCCGAGGGAGCGGCGCGACGGTCGACCAGTCCGAAGACCAGTCCGGGGAAACATCAGAGCAGCGCTTCGATCGCCGCCTTAAGGTCTTCAGGCTTGGTGGTGGGCGCGAACCGCTCGACTACCTCGCCGTCGCGGCCGATCAGGAACTTGGTGAAGTTCCACTTGATCGCCTCGGTGCCCAGCAGGCCCTTCTGCTCCTTCTTCAGGAACTTGTAGAGCGGGTGGGCGTCGGCGCCGTTGACGTCGATCTTCGACATCACGGGGAACGTCACGTCATAGGTCAGCGAACAGAAGTTCGCGATCTCGGACGCATCGCCCGGCTCCTGGGCGCCGAACTGGTTGCAGGGGAAGGCCAGGATCGTGAAGCCACGATCCTTGTAGGTCCGCCACAGCTGCTCCAGCCCCTCGTACTGGGGAGTGAAGCCGCACTTGCTGGCCGTGTTGACGATCAGCAGCACCTGGCCGCGATAGTCGGCCAGGCTCGCGTCCTGGCCGTCCAGCGTCTTGGCCGAGTAGTCGTAGACGGACATCTCGTCCTCCCGCCGCTTAGACGATCAGGGTCAGCGGCTCTTCGATCAGCGGCTTGAAGGCCGCCAGGAACTTGGCGCCGACCGCGCCGTCGACCACGCGGTGATCGCAGGTCAGGGTCACGGTCATGACCGTGGCGACCTTGAGCTCGCCGTTCTTGACGACCGGACGCTGCTCACCCGCGCCGACGCTCATGATCGCGCCTTGCGGCTCGTTGATGATCGAGGCGAACGCCTTGATGCCGAACATGCCCAGGTTCGAGATCGAGAAGGTGCCGCCCTGGAATTCCTCGGGCTTCAGCTTCTTGTCCTTGGCGCGCTGGGCCAGATCCTTCATCTCGGCCGAGATCTGGGCCAGGCCCTTGGTTTCGGCCTTGCGAATGATCGGGGTGATCAGGCCGCCATCGATCGCCACGGCGACGGCGATGTCGGCGTGGTGGTGCATGGCGATGCCTTCGGGCGTGTAGCTGGCGTTGGCTTCCGGCACCTGCTTCAGGGCCACGGCGGCGGCCTTGATGACGATGTCGTTGACCGAGACCTTCACGCCCTGCTTTTCGAGCAGGCCGTTGATCTTGGCGCGGGCCGCCAGCAGGGCGTCGATCTCGAGATCGATCTGCAGCGGGAAGTGCGGCACGTCGCGGAAGCTGTCCGTCAGGCGACGCGCGATGGTCTTGCGCATGCCGTCTAGCGGGACGAGGTCGTACGAGCCGGCCGGAATGCCCATCTGCTCCAGCGACAGAGCCTTGCGGGGCTCGGCGGCGGCCGGAGCGGCGCTGGTCGGGGCCGGAGCGGCCTTGGCGGTGGGCGCGCCCGACTTGGCGGCTTCGACGTCCGACTTGATGACACGGCCATGCGGACCGGTGCCCTTGATGCTCTTCAGGTCGAGACCAGCGGCCGACGCCAGGCGACGCGCCAGCGGCGAGGCGAAGACCCGCGAGCCGTCGGCGGCCACCGGAGCGGCTGGCGCGGGCGCGGCGGGAGCCGGAGCGGCGGCGGGAGCGGCGGCCTTCGGCGCTTCAGCGGCCTTGGGGGCCTCGGCCTTCGGGGCCGGAGCCGGGCTCTCGCCCTCGCCCGCCAGCTTGGCGATCAGGGCGTTGACCTTGACGTTCTCGGTGCCGGCGTCGACCAGGATAGCCTCGACGACGCCTTCGTCGACGGCCTCGACTTCCATGGTCGCCTTGTCGGTTTCGATCTCGGCGATCACGTCGCCGGCCTTGACGGTGTCACCGACCTTGACGTGCCACTTGGCGAGGGTTCCCTCCTCCATGGTGGGCGACAGGGCGGGCATCAGGATGTCGATCGACATTGAGCTTCTTCCTCAAGCGTTCGGGACGTACAGCCGGGCCGTCGTCCGCGATACCCCGCCTCGCGGCGGGATGAATTCGTTGGCCAAGACGATGCGGCCCCCGCCCATCGAGGGCGGGGGCCGCGCCGGTCTTAGCGGTAGCTGACCGCCTTCGCGGCCTTCACGATCTTCTCGACCGAAGGCAGCGACAGGGCTTCCAGGTTCGCCGCGTAGGGCAGCGGAACGTCTTCCTGGTGGACCCGCAGCGGCGGGGCGTCCAGGTAGTCGAAGCCGTGCTCGGTGATGCGGGCGACGATCTCGGCGCCGACGCCCATCGGCCCCCAGCCTTCCTCGACCGTGACCAGGCGGTTGGTCTTCTTGACGCTTTCCAGGATGGTCGCGTGATCCATCGGACGGATCGTGCGCAGGTCAACGACCTCCGCCTGGATGCCTTCCTTCTCCAGTTCCTCGGCCGCCTTCAGAGCGAAGCCGACCATGCGGCTGTAGGCCACCAGCGTCACGTCCGAGCCTTCGCGACGGACCTTGGCCTTGCCGATCGGCACGACCCAATCCTCGACGTCCGGGATGTCGAACTCGTGGCCGTACATCATCTCGTGCTCGAGGAAGACAACGGGGTTCGGATCGCGGATCGCGGCCTTCAGCAGGCCTTTGGCGTCGGCGGCGTCGTATGGCGCGATGACCTTCAGGCCCGGGACGTTACCGTACCAAGCGGCGTAGTCCTGGCTGTGCTGGGCCGCCACGCGCGAGGCTGCGCCGTTCGGACCGCGGAACACGATCGACGACTTGATCTGGCCGCCCGACATGTAGAGCGTCTTGGCGGCCGAATTGATGATCTGGTCGATCGCCTGCATGGCGAAGTTCCAGGTCATGAACTCGACGATCGGCTTGAGGCCGGCCATCGCCGCGCCGACGCCCATGCCGGCGAAGCCGTGCTCGGTGATCGGGGTGTCGATGACGCGCTTGTCGCCGAACTCCTGCAGCAGGTCGCGGCTGACCTTGTAGGCGCCCTGATACTGAGCGACTTCCTCGCCCATCAGGAACACGCGATCGTCGCGGCGCATCTCCTCGGCCATGGCGTCGCGCAGGGCGTCGCGGACCGTGATCTTCTTCGTCGGCGCACCCGCCGGGATTTCCGGGTCGGCGAACGTCGACGCGGCCGAGATCGGACCAGCCGGCGTCGGGGTGGCGACTTGCGGCGGAGCCTTTTCCGGCTCGCCCGTCGCTTGCGCCGGAGCGGCCGGAGTCGAAGCGGCTTCGCCTTCGCCCTTCAGGCGCGCGATCAGCGTGTTGACCTTGACGTTCTCGCTGCCGGCGGGGACCAGGATGGCTTCCACAACGCCTTCGTCGACGGCTTCGACTTCCATCGTCGCCTTGTCGGTCTCGATCTCGGCGATGACATCGCCGGCCTTGATGGTGTCGCCTTCCTTGACCAGCCACTTGGCCAGGGTGCCTTCCTCCATGGTGGGAGAAAGGGCGGGCATCAGGATGTCCGTCACTCGGCGGCCTCCAGGTAGACGTCAGTGTACAGTTCCGAGGGATCCGGCTCGGGGCTCGTGCGGGCGAACTCGGCGGCTTCGGCGACGATGCGCTTCACTTCCGCGTCGACGCCCTTCAGATCGTCTTCGGTCACGCCGGCCTTAGCCAGGCGTTCCTTGATGTGGTCGATCGGATCGCGGGTCGTCTTGACCTCGTCGACCTCTTCCTTGGTGCGATACTTGGCCGGGTCGGACATCGAGTGGCCGCGATAGCGATAGGTCTTCATCTCGAGGATGTACGGACCTTGGCCGCTGCGGGCGTGCTCGGTGGCGCGGGCGCCGGCTTCGCGAACGGCGACGACGTCCATGCCGTCGACTTCCTCGCCCGGGATGCGGAACGAGACGCCGCGCTTGTGGAACGCGGTTTCGGAAGCCGCGCGTTCGACGGCGGTGCCCATGGCGTATTGGTTGTTCTCGATCACGTACACGACCGGCAGCTTCCACAGCTGGGCCATGTTGAAGCTCTCGTAGACCTGGCCCTGGTTGGCCGCGCCGTCGCCCATATAGGCGTAGGAGACGTTGCCGTTACCCTTGTAATGGTTGGCCAGCGCCAGGCCGGTGCCGAGCGAGACCTGGGCGCCGACGATGCCGTGACCGCCGTAGAAGCCGGTCGCGACGTCGAACATGTGCATCGAGCCGCCCTTGCCCTTGGACGAACCGCCAGCCCGGCCGGTCAGCTCGGCCATGACCTCGCGCGGATCCATGCCCGCGGCCAGCATGTGGCCGTGGTCGCGATAGCCGGTGATGATCTGGTCGCCCTTCTGCGAAATCGACTGCATGCCGACCGCGATGGCTTCCTGACCAATGTACAGGTGGCAGAAGCCGCCGATCAGGCCCATGCCGTACAGCTGGCCAGCCCGCTCCTCGAAGCGGCGGATCAGCAGCATGTCCTGATAGAATTTCAGGAGTTCGTCTTTTCCGACGAAGGCGTTGACACCGGTGTCGGCCGCCTTCCCCTCTGAGGCCTCAGCCTTGCGCGTACGCGCCATTCAAATCTCCCTGGCCAATCTTCATCGCGGCCTTCGTCCTGAGAGCATTTCCCGCCGAAAAAGTCGTCGGTTCCGCGAAGGAAACGCCCTAGTGCACCATCAAGCCGTTCAGAGCCAAATAGCTCCGCGCGGCCGGCAATCGATTCCAAAAAGCTTATGGGACCGGTCAGCTCGGACGCTTGACCCGGATCACATAGTCCCTCGGGTCGGCATATCCCAGGAGCGAGCGCGCGCGCTCTTCCAGCAGGTCGGCCGACAGACTGCCGCTGCGTAATAGACGAGCACGAGCCTCCAGGTCCATCCTCTCCGCGCGTATCTTCCTGAGTTCCTTCGTTTTTGCTGCGAGGTCCGCGTTGCGCTGCGAAATGGATAGCAGGCCTCGATCACCCGTCAGAGCGTGAAAGGCGAAGTAGAAAATCAGGAAGAAGATCGCCGCGGTCGGCAGGAAAGGTTGCAGTCGGGCGAACATCTGAGCGTCCCAAAGAGGGATTCGCAGGATCGCCGACCCTGCTTAACGCCTTCTAAATCTGGGTGTTGCGAACGCCGGCCGTTCGGGGGAAGCGGCCACGTCCGATGCTTTCACCTGAGATGGTTTCAACCGCATCTAGATGCCGCGCCGCCGAAGCTATTTCGCGGTAGCGAAGGACGGAAAGATGGTCTCTCGTGAAACCAATCGCACCCTTTTAGAAAATTTGTGGGTTAGCCATTGCTGAATCGCGGGCAAAGGCGATCAAAACGCGTCCCCGAATGGAATCGCCGCCGCCGCGCCTCGCGCCTAAAGCCGCCGCCCAGAAGGCAAAGAGGGCGCGACCTTTGCGAAGTCGCGCCCTCTAGACCCAACGATATAGGGCTTTAGCGGCCCTTCAGCGCCGCGCGACCGGCATAGACGCCCTGGTCATCCAGCATCTCCTCGATGCGCAGCAGCTGGTTGTACTTGGCCGTCCGGTCCGAACGAGCCAGCGAGCCGGTCTTGATCTGACCGCAGTTCAGGGCGACGGCCAGGTCGGCGATCGTGCTGTCCTCGGTTTCGCCCGAACGGTGGCTCATGACGCTGGTGTAGCCGTGGCGGTGGGCCAGTTCGACGGCGTCGATGGTCTCGGACAGCGTGCCGATCTGGTTGACCTTCACCAGGATCGAATTGGCCAGACCCTTGTCGAGACCCATCTGCAGACGCTTGGGGTTGGTGACGAACAGGTCGTCGCCGACCAGCTGAACCTTCTTACCCAGGGTGTCGGTCAGCAGCTTCCAGCCGTCGAAATCGTCCTCGGCCATGCCGTCCTCGATGGTGAGGATCGGGAACTTGGACACGAGGCCGGCCAGGTAGTCGACCATCGCGGCCGGATCCAGCGACTTGCCCTCGCCTTCCAGCTCGTACTTGCCGTTCTTGAAGAACTCGGTCGAGGCGACGTCCAGGCCCAGGACGAAGTCGTCGCCGGCCTTGTAGCCGGCCTTCTCGCCAGCCTTGACGATGAAGTCGAGCGCAGCTTCCGCCGACGCCAGGTTCGGGGCGAAGCCGCCCTCGTCGCCGACGTTGGTGTTGTGGCCGGCGTCCTTCAGGGCCTTCTTAAGGGCGTGGAAGATCTCCGCGCCCATGCGCAGGCCCTCGCGGAAGTCCTTGGCGCCGGTCGGCAGGATCATGAACTCCTGAATGTCGATCGGGTTGTCGGCGTGGGCCCCGCCGTTGATGATGTTCATCATCGGGGTCGGCAGCACGCGGGCGTTCACGCCGCCAACGTACTTGTAGAGCGGCAGGCCGGCCGACTCCGCGGCGGCCTTAGCGGCGGCCAGCGAGACGCCCAGGATGGCGTTAGCGCCCAGGCGAGCCTTGTTGGGGGTGCCGTCCAGCTCGATCAGCAGGTTGTCGAGGCGGCGCTGGTCCTCGGCGTCGACGCCCGACAGCGCGTCGAAGATCTCGCCGTTGACGGCGTCGACGGCCTGCTGGACGCCCTTGCCCAGATAGCGAGCCTTGTCGCCGTCACGCTTTTCGTTGGCTTCGTGAGCGCCGGTCGAGGCGCCCGACGGCACCGCTGCGCGACCAAAGGCGCCGTCCTCCAGGACCACATCGACTTCGACCGTCGGGTTGCCCCGGCTGTCGAGAATTTCACGGGCGATGATGTCGACGATCTCGGTCATGGACTGCTCCTCAAGGCCAAAGGCGCGGGAGGCTTAGCCGCCAAGCGCTTCGGGCGCAACTTGACTTCCCTTCCGGAGGCCGCGCGATCATCGCTTATTCCAGGGAGGACCCCATGCTGGACGTCGAACGCCGCGGCCCGATCGCGGTCGTCACCCTCAACCGGCCGGAGGCGATGAACGCGTTATCGAAGGCGCTCAGGCTGGCGCTCTACGAGGCCATGGTGGCGCTGGACGCCGATCCAGACGTCAGCGTGGTGATCCTGACCGGCGCTGGGGAGCGCGCCTTCACGGCGGGCCTCGATCTCAAGGAGCTGGGCGGCGACGCCTCGGCGATGGGCGCGGCCAACGACCAGGACGCGCGCTCCAACCCCGTCCGAGCCGTCGAGCGATGCCGCAAGCCGGTGATCGGCGCGATCAATGGCGTGGCGATCACTGGAGGCTTCGAGCTCGCCCTGGCCTGCGACGTCCTGATCGCCTCGGATAACGCCCGCTTCGCCGATACGCACGCCCGCGTCGGCATCATGCCCGGGTGGGGGCTTTCGCAGAAACTGTCGCGGCTGATCGGGCCCTATCGCGCCAAGGAATTGTCGCTGAGCGGCAACTTCCTGGACGCCCGGACCGCGGCGGACTGGGGGCTGGTCAATCGCGTCACCGCGCCCGAGGACCTTCTGCCAACGGCCCTGAAGCTGGCCGAGGACATGGCCTCGATCCCCGTCGAGACCCTGGCCTTCTACAAGGGCCTGATCGATGACGGCTATGCGCGCTCGTTCGGCGAGGGCCTGGCGCTTGAGCACGAGCGTTCGAGCGCGCACAACCGCGAGGTCACGCCGGAGAAGGTCGAGGCCCGTCGCCGCCAGGTGATGGCGCGGGGGCGTTCGCAGTAGTCAGGCGTTCCAGGTCCGGGGCGCGACGCCGCCGTCCCCCAGCCGGAACAGCACGCGCCCTGCCCCAAAATCCAGCTCGACCCGCGCGAAAAGGCGCAGGATGTCGACGCCGATCAGGGCGGCCGGCCTGTTGTTCAGCGACCAGAGGTCGAAGATGTGCAGATCGGCGAACGCCATCGGCACGTTGGCGATGCGCAGATCGCCCATCAGCATCGTCGGCACCAGGCGGAACTCGCCCAGCTGCATCTCGCCGCCGGCGGTCAGCAGGCGCGCCGGCCGGACGAAATCCGGCGTGCGGCGGCGTCGCGCGGCGATGGCGCGGGCCAGGGCCATGTTGCCGATGCTGACCCCGCCGCCGGAGTCGATGAAGGCCAGGGAGCGGACGCCGCCGATCCGGGAGTCCGCCAGGGTGAGGCGCCCGAACCGCTCATCCGCCATCACCGAAACCTCGTTCGAGAAGCGTATGATTTCGGACTTGCTCTGAGTGCGCCGGATCTCCAGGCGCCTCTTGGGGAAGTCCATGACGATGTTGCGGCCTTCCAGGATATCGACTCCCAGAAGTCCGTCCGCGCCGACGCGGTCGTAGGGCAGCACCGGCAGGTCCACGTTGCTGAGCTTGGCGTCTCCGGCCCGGAGATTGCCGATGCGAGCCGTCGTCGTGGTGATCGCGCCCGAGACGCCATGGACGATGATCTGGGGCCCTGGCGCGAGGGCCAGGCGCTGGACGACGCCGGGCGTCAGGACGGTGCGGTCAGCCCCCGTGTCGACCACGAATTGGAAGGGCCCTTGGCCATTGATCGCGACATCGACGGTCAGGCGGGCGTCCTGGTCGAGACCCGCGTCGAGCACCAGCAGCGGCGGATCTGACGGCGGCGCCGTCGGGGGCTGGATTTGCGGCAACGAAACCGGCGTGATGGCGCTCGCCAGCGCGGGGGGCGCGGCGATCGACAGACCCAGTCCCGCCGTTATGGTCCGGCGCGTGAGCATGGGCGTTCCTCCCGATACGGAGGCTAGCACCCTTTTGACGCGAACATGACGAAAAACGCCGCCCAGCTGAGCCGGGCGGCGCTTTCAAGCCGTCAGAGACGAAACGGAGACCTTAGTCTTCCTTCGGCGTCAGGATCTGCTTGCCGTTGTACATGCCGGTCTTCAGATCGACATGGTGCGGACGGCGCAGCTCGCCGGTGTCCTTGTCCTCGATGAACGAGTTAGCGCCCAGGGCGTGGTGCGACCGGCGCATGTTCCGGCGAGAAGGCGAAGTTTTTCTTTTAGGAACGGCCATCGAAGTGACTCTGCTCGCTGAGCGTGAAAATCGGAAGCGGCGACTAGGGTTCGACCCAGGCCGCCGCGTGAGCGGGGGCTTATGCCCGAATCTGTAGGAAGATGCAACCTCGTGATCAGACGAGGCGTCCGTGCTCCTTCGCGGCGGCGATGAAGCTGGCGAAAAGCGGGTGCGGCGCGAACGGGCGGCTCTTCAGTTCGGGGTGATATTGCACCCCGATGAACCACGGATGGTCGTCCCGCTCGACGATCTCCGGCAGCACGCCATTGGGCGAGCGGCCGGTCAGCTTCAGGCCCGCGTCCTCCATCAGGTGTACGTAGCCGATATTGACCTCGTAGCGGTGACGGTGGCGCTCGCTGATCTCGGTGGCGCCATAGATCTCGGCGACCTTCGAACCCGGCGTCAGGACGGCGTCATAGGCGCCCAGGCGCATGGTGCCGCCCAGATCGTCGTTGGCGCGGCGCTGGACCGTCTCGTTACCCTTGATCCACTCGGTCATGATGCCGACCACCGGACGCTCGGTCGGGCCGAATTCGCTGGAGCTGGCGTCCTTGACGCCCGCGACGTTGCGCAGGGTCTCGATCACGGCCATCTGCATGCCAAAGCAGATGCCGAAGTACGGCACCTTGCGTTCGCGGGCGAACTGGGCCGCGCGGATCTTGCCCTCCGCGCCCCTCTCGCCGAAGCCGCCGGGCACCATGATGGCGTGGGCGTTCTCCAAACGGGCCGCGGCCGCGCCCTCGTCGCCTTCGAAGGTTTCGCTCTCGACCCAGTCGAGGTTGACCTTGACCTTGTTGGCCAGCCCCCCGTGGTGCAGGGCCTCGATCAGCGACTTATAGGCGTCCTTCAGCACCGTGTACTTGCCGACCACGGCGATGGTGACCTCGCCGTCGGGGTGCTGGACGGTGTCGTCGATCTCCTTCCAGCGCGACAGGTTCGGCGCCGGGGCGTCGTGGATGCCGAAGACGTCCAGGACTTCGGCGTCCAGGCCCTGCTCGTGATAGTCGATCGGCACGGCGTAGATGGACGAGCTATCCATCGCCTGGATGACCGCGCTGGGCCGCACGTTGCAGAACTGGGCGATCTTGCGCTTTTCCTCGGGCGGGATCTCCTGCTCGCAGCGGCACAGCAGGATGTCCGGCTGGATGCCGATCGAGCGCAGCTCCTTGACCGAGTGCTGGGTCGGCTTGGTCTTCATCTCGCCGGCCGTCTTGATGAACGGCAGCAGGGTCAGGTGCACGTAGCAGCTCTGGCCGCGCGGCAGGTCCTGGCGCAGCTGGCGGATGGCCTCGAAGAACGGCAGGCCCTCGATGTCGCCGACCGTGCCGCCGATCTCGACCAGCACGAAGTCGACGGCCTTCTGGCCGCTCTCGTCCATGGCCGGCGACAGGACGAAGTCCTTGATCTCGTTGGTGACGTGCGGAATGACCTGGACGGTCGCGCCCAGATAGTCGCCGCGGCGCTCCTTCTCGATGATCGTCTTGTAGATCTGGCCGGTGGTGATGTTATCGGCCTTGTTGGCCGACACGCCGGTGAAGCGCTCGTAGTGCCCCAGATCCAGGTCGGTCTCGGCCCCGTCGTCGGTCACGAAGACCTCGCCGTGCTGATACGGGCTCATCGTGCCCGGATCGACGTTCAGATAGGGGTCGAGCTTCCGAAGACGGACCGTGTAGCCGCGCGCTTGCAGCAGCGCGCCGAGCGCCGCCGAGGCCAGACCTTTGCCAAGCGAGGAAACCACGCCGCCGGTGATGAAGATGTACCGCGTCATGGGCGATCAGATTACTCGTGATTCGACGACGCCGGTGAAAAGACCTGCGTTCATCAACAAATTTCGACCCCCGGGTTGCCCTCGGGGGTCGGACGAAAAGCTTCCGAAGGAAGCGGCTTAGGGTTTGGGCTGCTCGGCCGGCGGCGCGGCCACCGCGGGCGTGGCGGCCTCGGCCGGCTTCTTGGCCGCGGGCGCCGCCGCCTTCTTGGCCGGAGCGGCCTGGGGCGCGGGGGCCAGCAGCGAGGGCTGCGCGGCGGCCGGCGCCGGGGCGTTCAGTTGCGGCGTCGGGGCCTGGATCGGCGCGGGCGCGGCGGTCGACGGCGCGACGTCGGCCGGAGCCGGAGCGACGGGCGCGGCGTTCAGGGTCTTGGAGTCCAGCTTCTGCATGTCCAGACGATCGACGACCGAACCGCCGCTGTTCAGACGACCCGTCAGGATCGTCAGCGCCAGGCTGATCAGCAGGAAGATCGAGAACAGGATCCAGGTGATGCGGGTCAAGAGGTCGCCGGCCCCGCGGGCGGTCATGAAGCTGGACGAACCGCCGCCCATGCCCAGCGCGCCGCCTTCGGAGCGTTGCAGCAGGACCACCCCGATCAGGCCGAGGCAGACGACGATGTTGATGGCCAGCAGGACGCCGATGAGCATGACGAATGTGTTCTCGATCCGGGCGCGGTCAAAAGGTCGCGCGAAAAACGAAGCGGCCCCTCTACCACTAGAGACGCCTCCGCGCCATAGCTGGGAAGCGCGTGTCGCGACGCAAGTCCCTAAGTCCCGTTTCCATAAGCCTTCCAGCCCCAGATATTGGACCGCATGATTCTCGAGACCGCCCGCCTGACCCTCTCGCCCCTGACGGTCGAAGACGCCCCGCGGGTCTATCCGTTTCTCAGCGACGCCGAGGTGATGTCCAACCTCGACCAGGAGCCGATCGAGGATCCCGACGAGGTCGCGCGGCGCGTCGCCTATCAGGTCGAGCAGATGGCCGACGGCGAGGCCGCCTATTGGGCGATCCGCCATACCAACAGCGGCCTGTTTCTCGGCTATTGCGAGTTCATCGACTTCGACCGTCGCCACGGCCGGGCCGAGATCCGCTTCGTGATCGCCCGCGACAACTGGGGCCGAGGCTTCGGCTACGAGGCGGTCACCGCCCTGCTCGCCCATGTCGCCAGCGATGGCCTCAAGAGCCTGGTGGCCAGCGTTCACATCGGCGACCATGGCGAGAAGCTGCTGGAGAAGCTGGGCTTCAAGCCCGAGGGCTATCTGAAGGGCTCGGTGCATCGCGATGGCGAACGCCGCGATCGTCGGCTGTATGGGTTGTCGCTGTAGGCGCATGACTTTCCCGCTTCACGCGATTGCTCGCTGAAGGGATGGAAGGGACGCAGAGCGCCCGGGCGACGCCCGGAGGTTTGAAGTGTGTGTACCGTTTCGACGAAGCC
>NZ_LSJA01000244.1 GCF_001556515.1 Caulobacter sp. CCH9-E1
CGGAACCGCCATGCTACGGCGCCAACGTCCGCGAGTTTTTACACAGCCTCGGTCGGATCCAGAAATCAGGCCGCCGCCGAAACCCGACATTCGTGGACGTCTAAGTCCCGCCCAATCCGGCCAGCCCTGAAACCCCTCACCCTCCCGCCGCTGCGCGGCGGGCCCCGCCCTCTCCCTCTGGGAGCACAACCGCCCTCACATCTTCTTCTTCAGCGGCAGCAAATCCGGATACACCGCGTCCCGCTTCTGGGCCTTGGCCGCGAAGGCCTCGGCCATGTGCGGGCCGGAGAACATGCCCGTCTGCCAGGTGGCGATGTAGTCGAGGCCGTCGGCGATCGAGTGGTCGCGGGCGTAATTGATCATCACCTTGCTGCCGGCGACGGCCAGCGGCGATTTCTCGGCGATCTCGCGGGCGGTGGCCAGGGCGTGGTCGACCAGGGCCTCGTGGGTGTCGAAGAGCTCGTTGACCAGGCCGATGTCGCGCGCCTTGGCGGCCGGGAGGCGACGGCCGGTATAGGCCAGCTCTCGCACCCAGCCCTCCGGGATCAGCTTGCACAGGCGCGGGAAGGTGCCGACGTCGGCGGTCATGCCGATGTTGATCTCCTGGATCGAGAAGAAGGCGTCGGTCGTGGCGTAGCGGATGTCGCAGGCGCTGACGAAGTCGACCGCCCCGCCGATGCAGCCGCCCTGGATGGCGACGATCACCGGCATCCGGGCCCTGTCCAGGCAGCTGAAGGTCTCCTGCAGGTGATGGACGAAGCGGCGGAAGCTCTCGGCCGCCACCCAGCGGTCGGCGTCCTGGCGGACGGTCACGCCCTCGTCGTCGGTGAAGACGGAGAGGTCCATGCCGGCGCTGAAGTGCTTGCCGGTCGAGGAGATGACGATGCAGCGGGCGCGGGCGTTGTCGTCGATGTCGCGGACGATGGCCGGCAGCTCGTTCCAGAACGGCCGGGTCATGGTGTTCATGGCCTCGGGGCGTTTCAGCTGGATATGCGCGACGCCGCCTTCGATCTCGACCTTGAAACAGCTATACTCGACCTGATCGTGGCTGCTCATGCCGGCCTCCTTTTTTCGCTTGCGGCGACTATCGGCCGGGCGGCGGGCGGCGACAACGATGACCTGACGGAAGAGGCAACGAGATGAACGCGCGCAAGCTCTCATCGGTTCTGGCGACGGCGGCTCTGACAGCGTCCGCCCTGGCGGCGACCCCGGCTCCGGCCCTGGCGCAGTCGCGGCCGCTGAACGGGCTGTTCTCGTGCGAAGGGTCGGGCAAGAAGCAGGAGGGCGGCGCCCTGATCGGCGCGGCCGCCGGGGCCCTGCTGGGCCGCAGCCTGGCCAAGAACGAAAAGACCCTGGGCACGCTGATCGGCGCGGCCGCCGGCGCGGCGGCGGGCTCGTACATCGGCTGCCGGATGCAGTCGACCGACGCCGCCCTGGCCGAGCAGGCGACCAAGAAGGCTCTGGAAACCGGCGTCGCCCAGAGCTGGTACAACAAGCGCACCGGCAATTCGGGCCGCGTCAGCGTGGCGTCGTCCAGCTATGGGCCGCCGATCGACAGCCGCAACATGCGGTTCGCGCCGGGTGTCCAGGCCCTGCCCAGCTACGAGGCGGCCGGCGGCGCCTATGTGGCCGGATCGACCGCCAACCTCCGCGCCGGCCCCTCCACGCGGACGGCGGTGGTCGGCAGGCTCGCGGCGGGCGAGACCTTCGACGCGCTCGGCCTGGCGCCGGCGGGCGGCTGGGTGCTGGTCGGGCGCGGCGGCGAGGGCGTCGGCTATGCGGCCGACTCCCTGGTGCGGCCGGCGGGCCAGACGATCGCCAGCTGCCGGGTGATCGACGCCTCGGTCTCGGTCGGCGGACGCGGAACCTCCAGCCAGCGCTACAGCGCCTGCCGCGACGCCCGCGGCGAATGGCAGCTGACCCAGGCCTAGGGCCCTTCTCCAGGGCGCCGGGGCTACAGGTCCACGACCTCGCACTTCAGCGTCGCGCGGATGCGGTCGGCGACGATCTGGCGGTGGCAGCAGTTGGGATCGTCCTCGTAACAGAGCAGGGCGATCCGCTTGTCCTTGGCCAGCTCGGTGGCCTGAGCCAGGGCCAGCTGCGCCGCCGGCTCCTCGAGGTGGGCGTTGAAGATCTGGCGCATCTCGTCGGTGCGTCCGGCCCGGGCGGCGTCGCGGCCGGGCTTGGGCGTGCCGAGCGCGCGCAGGTGCAGATAGCCGACGCCCTCGGCGTTCAGGCTGTTTCCCAGCAAGGTCTTGGAGAAGCCAGCCTTGCGCGAGCTGGCGACGGCGCGGACGTCGACGACCAGCTCGACGTCGGCGGCCTTGAGGCGCTGGATCATCCCGGCTTGGGTGTCGGTCTCGTAGCCGATGGTCGCCAGTCTGTTCATCTCTCGCCTCTCCATGGACGCGCGCCGATCGCGAGCCTAACTTAGTCTCGTCTGGACCACAGGAGCCCGCCGATGGACGCGGCCGTCTTTCGCGAACCGCGCAAGCGCGCCACGCCGGTCGCCGGCGGCGTGATCGCGGGCCTTGAATTTGGCCCGACCGATCGGCCGATCGACATCGTCTTCGTCCACGCCAATGGCTTCAACGCCCAGACCTATCGAACGCTGCTTTCGCCCCTGGCGGCCAGCCTGCGCATCCTGGCGATCGACCAGCGCGGTCATGGCGCCACCACACTGCCGGCCGAGCCGGAGGGACGGCGTTCCTGGCGCGACCTGCGAGACGATCTCGTCGGCCTGCTCGACGCCTTGGGCGGCCCTCCGGTCGTCCTGGCGGGTCACTCGATGGGCGGGACCGTCAGCCTGCTGGCCGCCGCCGAGCGGCCGGAGCGGGTCAAGGGTCTGGTCCTGCTGGATCCCGTGATCATGCCGTGGCTGGGCATGCTCTACGCCAAGGCCCCTTGGACCTCGGGCCGGATGTGGAAGCGCATGCCGATGGTGCAGGGGGCCCTGCGCCGCCGCGCGGTGTTCGACAGCCGCGAGGCCGCCTTCGCCGCCTACAAGGGCCGGGGCGCCTTCAAGACCTGGCCCGAGACGATGCTGGCCGACTATGTGGCCGGCGGGTTCGTGGAGCGGCCGGAGGGCGCGGTCGGCCTGGCCTGCGCGCCGGCCTGGGAGGCCTCGAACTACGCCGCCCAGGCGCATGACCCGTGGCGCGCGGTGCGGCAGGCCAGGGCCCCCGTCCGGATCCTGAAGGCCGAAAAGCACTCGACCTGTCGCGCGGGTCCAGGCTTCGCGCGCCGGGGGCGCGACGTGCGGATCGAGACCGTGCCGGGGACCAGCCACTTCCTGCCGATGGAGCGCCCGGACGTGGTCCGCGACGCGCTGTTCGACATGGCGACGGCCTAGAGCGCCAGCCCCGCGATCTCGTGCTTGGCCAAGGCCGCGCGGGCGGCGTCGCTGACCGGCGCCACCTTGCGGGCGTCTAGGTCGAAGGTGATGGCGACGGCTTCCGACGTCCCCCAGGGCTCCCCGGTGGCGGGGTCCAGCATCCAGTGGACCACCCGCATCGTCCGGGCGTCGGTTCCCACGAGACCTGAGCGGATGTCGATCCGGTCGCCGATCCGCGGCCAGGCTAGATAGGCGATCCTGTATTCCAGCACCGCGCCGCCCATGCGCTTCGGCTTGTGCTCGGCGTGTTCGACGACGAGGTCGCGGAACGGGTGGATGAAGGCCCCGATGCCGTCCGAGACCCGGCCGATGAACTGCTCGGCGCGCATTCGTCCGTATACGTCACAATCGCTCGGCAGCAGGCCGCCCAGGCCTATGCGAGAGAGCTTCAGCGCGTCGGCGCGGGCCAGGCTGGCGGTCGGGGCGAAGGGCGATAGGTCGAGACTGCGCGCCCGCGCCTTTTCCGGGACCTCGACCATCAGGGCCTGCGCGCGCTCGCGGGCGATCTTCGGCCAGGAGAAGGGCTGGCCCTCGCGCGGGGTGGCGTGGACCACGGTGGTCTGGAAGGTCGCCGCCAGCTCGCCCGAGGCGGGATGGATCAAGAGCTGCAGCAGCCGCGCCTCGGTTTCGCCCATCTCGATCACCCCGCCCAGCATGGTCAGCGGCGCGCCGGCGTGGGCTTCGCGCAGGAAGCGGATGTGGTGCTCCTTGACCAGCAGGGTGGCGTTGGCGTGCGGCGAGAAGGCCTGGGGCATGCCCAGCTCGGCGGCCAGGCCGATCAGGCCCTCCTGGGCTCGGGCCACGTAGTGGCGCACGTTCATGTGCCCCATCTCGTCGCAGTCCCAGGTGTTGACGCCGCCGCGCCAGATCTCGACGCCGGGAAGACCCTCAGCGGCCGTCATGGCGCGGCTCCCTAAAGACAAGAATGGCGCGCCAGATCTCTACGCCAGGAAGCGGCTCTGCGGTCGTCATGGCGGCGTGACTCGAACGGGAGTGGAAACAGCCGTTCGAGTCTAGCGGCTGAGATGAGCTTGGCTAGAGCCTAGCGCTTGCCCTCGGCCGGATCACCGGCCGGGCCCTTGAAGGTGTTCCCGATCTCTTCGGCGTCCGGGCCGTCGGGTCCCGCGCGCTTGCGGGATTCCTCGCCGGTTTTCTGGACGCTCTTTTTCCCGCCCAGGGCGGTGAAGTCGCCCAGAGGCTCGGCTTCGTTGGCCTTGCGGCCGTCGGTGTTGGGTTGCTCGGCCATGGTCGTTCTCCCTTGGTGACCCAAGGAGAACAGGAGGCGGGCGGGGTTGTTCCCCTAGGCGTCCTTGCAGTCGGCGCAGAGGCCATGGGCCTCGATGGTCACGCCGGTCAGGGCGTAGCCGGCCGCGGCCCCGGCGGCGATGATCTCGGCGCTGGCCTTGGGCTCGATCTCGCGCGTCGCGCCGCAGCAGTCGCAGATCAGGAAGGCGGCGGCGTGGCCGTCGGCCTCTTTGCGGCAGGCGACATAGGCGTTGAGGCTCTCGATCCGGTGGGCGAAGCCCTGCTTCTCCAGGAAGTCGAGGGCGCGATAGACGGTCGGCGGCTTGGCCGGCGGGCCCGAGCCGCCGAAGGTCGAGATCAGGTCGTAGGCCTTCACCGGCTGGCCCGCCTGCAACAGCAGTTCCAGCACGCGGCGACGGGGGGCCGTCAGGCGCTGGTCGGCGGCGACGCAGCGCGCTTCGGCGGCGTCCAGCTCCGCGGCCAGCGCCGCGCCGGCCACGCCGTGGTGGTGGTGATCGTGTCCGCAGGAAGCGCCTTGGGCCATGCCCAAGAGGTAGAGGTCCGGACGCGCCGGCGCAACCTTGGCCTTATGGCGCGGCGTCTCAGAACAGGGGCGCGCCGACCAGATTCGCCTCGGCGGTGCATCGCGCGGCATCCAGCGGGCGGGCCTTGGCGCGCGCCTCGTCGGACTCGGCGCGGACGGCGGCGAGGTCGGCTTTGAACGCGTCCGAGCTCCATAGCGCCGCGAACAGGGTTTCGGCGTTGCGCTTGCCGGCCTCGACGCTGCTGGCGTTGTGCACCCCGCAGATCACGCGGCTTTCGCCATAGGCCCGCGCGCGGGCCAGGATGGCGTTCGAGCGGTCCGGCGCCACGTCCGACAGCAGCAGGCCGACCGTCCAGCCCCAGGTGGCGTGACCCGACGGATAGTCGGGCGAGAACCGGAAGCCGAAGCCTGGCTTGATGCAGATCGGCGCGCTTTCGGACAGATAGGGACGAGGCCGCATGTACTTGAGCTTCGGCCCCGCCACGGCCGAGCGCACGTCGCGGCTCATGCGCATCAGCATCGCCGCCAGCTTGGGATTGGTCTCGCGGGTGGGCGTATAGCCCAGCGCGCAGGCGTAGGCGTCGAGGATCTTTTCCTCGGCGTTGTCGGCCTGGGCCAGGGACCAGCGCGGGGTGTTCTTCAGCGCGCGGGTGGTCAGGAAGATCTCGCGATCCTTCTCCGCCTGGGGCGAGCCCTTGGCGGGCGGCGGCGGGACGTGGTCGCGGGCGTCGAAGGCGCTCTTGGGCAGATACCGCGGATAGGTTCCGGCGTCGCCGCTCAGTGTGGCGCAGCCCGACAGGGCCAGGAGGGCGACGACGGCCAATGCGCGCATGAAAAAGGTCCCCGGAATTTCTTCCGGGGACCCTGCATTCTCAGCGCACGCCGATCAAGCTTACTTGCCGAACAGCTTGTTCCAGCGCGGCTTCTCGCGGCCTTCCCAGGCCTTGCGCCAGTAGGCGTCCGAGGCGATCAGCGGGACCACCGTGGTGGCTTCGGCGAACACCATCTGTTCGTAGGTGGTCGAGACCTTGCCCCACGAGGCGGCTTCCTTCAGCGTCGACGAGCTGCAGGCGCCGTCGCGCACGTCGGCCACCGTGATCTGGATGGCGTACTTGTGCATGTCGGCCTCGACGCCGAGGATCTCGGCGCAGACGACGGTGTCCTGGGCGAAGTTCTTCGGCACGCCGCCGCCGACCATGAACAGGCCCGTGGTGCCGGCCGCGATCTTGATGTCGGTCAGTTCGCGGAAGTCGGCCACGGCGTCGATCATCAGGTAGGGCTGCTTGGCGGCGGCCCGTTCCTTCTGGTGCTTGACCAGGCCGAAACCGGCCGAGCTGTCGACAAAGGCTGGGCAGAAGATCGGCACGCCTTCTTCATAGGCGGTCTGGATCAGCGAGCCTTGCTTCTTGGCGTTGCCCTCCGACAGCCACTTGCCCATCTCCCAGATGAACTCGCGCGAGGAATAGCCGCGCGGCTCCAGGCGGTTGGCGATCTCGAGGATCGTGTGGTCGCAGGCCTGCAGCTCTTCTTCGTCGATATAGGTGTCGTAGATGCGGTCGATGTAGTTGTCGCGCAGGACGTTGTCGTCGACCGGGCCGGCGGCCTGGTAGTGCTTGAAGCCGAGGGCCTCGAAGAAGTCCATGTCGACGATGCTGGCGCCGGTGGCGACCACGGCGTCGATCATGCCGTTCTTCACCATGTCGCGGTAGACGTGCATGCAGCCGCCGGCCGAGGTCGAGCCGGCCAGGATCAGCCAGGTCGAGCAGCCCTTGTCGGCCAGAGCCATGTTGAAGATGTCGGCGGCGCGGGCGGTGTCGCGCGAGCTGAACGACATCTTGCGCATCGAGTCGATGATCGGGCGGGCGTCATACGACGTGATGTCGACGTGCTCGACGGTCTTCTGGAGCAGTTCGGCCTTGGTGTTCGGAACGGGAGCGTTCATCGCTTCGGTTTCCCTGACTTTGGACGCCCGTCGTTGGAACAGAACCTTCGCCGGGACGGAGCGACCGACGAAAGCGGGAAACGCGGCGAGCGTGACAGCCGAAAGTGGAAGCCGGTTTCGGCGGTTGTCACGCTCTATACTAGGTTGGCGCCGGGCCTTCCTTCTTTCGAAGGAAGGCCCGGTGGCCTCCGGCGTCTGAACGTCGGAGGTGGCGCGCGGTTTAACTCAGAAATGGTCTACTGGCGAACCACGTCGATTTAGCGACGGCGCTTGCGCTTGCCGGCCGCGCCCTTGGGACGCGAGAAGCGGACGATCTTGCGCTCTTCCGTCTCCTGGCGGACGGGCGGGATCGAGCGCTTGGCCAGGCCGTACATCGAGGCCATCGGCGCGTCCTGCACCAGGGCGGTGTCGGTCTCGCCGAAGCCGTTGAAGCGGGTGTTCATGGCCACGCCATAGGCGCCGAGCATGCCGATCTCGATGTAGTCGCCCTCGTCGACGCTTTCCGGCAGGTAGAAGGGACCGGGCATGTGGTCGACGCTGTCGCAGGTCGGGCCGTAGAAGCGGAAGGGCTTGAGGCCCTCTTCCACGACTTCGCCGTTCTTGCGGAAAAGCTTGACCGGGAAGGGCCACTTCATGTGCGCGGCGTCGAACAGCGAGCCGTACGACCCGTCGTTCAGATACAGCGCGTCGCCCTTCTTCAGCTCGACCTTGACCAGCAGCGACGAGGCCTCGGCCACCAGGGCGCGGCCCGGCTCGCACCAGAGCTCGGTGGTCTCGTGGACCATCATCTCGGCGAAGCCGCGGTCGATGGCCGCCAGATACTCGGAGAGATCCGGCGGGACCATGCCCGGATAGATCGACGGGAAGCCGCCGCCGACGTCGACGACATCGGCCAGCACGCCGGCCCGGACCAGGGCGCGGCTGGCCTGGGCCATCGCCGCCTGGAACGCCGTCGGGCGCATGCACTGGCTGCCGACGTGGAACGACACGCCCATCAGGTCCTGGGTGGCGCGACGGGCGGCCAGCATCAGGGCGGGGGCGTTGTGCATCTCGACGCCGAACTTGCCCGACAGGCTGTAGGCCGCGCCTTCGGCCTGGACGCCCATGCGGACGATCAGGTTCAGGTCCTTGGCGTTACCCGTGGAGTCCAGGATCTTGGCCAGCTCTTCGTGGGTGTCGAACGAGAAGGTCTTCACGCCGTGGTCGAAATAGGCGGCGGCGATCGCCGCCCGGCTCTTGACCGGGTGCATGAAAGCCATGCGCGAGCCCGGGGCCTCGGCGGCCACGAGTTCGATCTCGTTCAGCGACGCGACGTCGAAGGACCGCACGCCGGCCTGAGCCAGCTCGCGGATCACCCACGGCGAAGGATTGGCCTTCACCGCATAGAAGACGTCGCCTTTAAATTCGGACTGGAACCAGCGCGCAGCTACGGAAACCGCGTCAGGCCGCACGAGTGCGACGGGACGTTCCGGTGACCGCTCACGGACCAGGTCCAGGGGCGAATGGTACGTGCGCAATTCACGTAACCCCCTGTTGGAAGTTAAACCCAGGCCGGCGTTAGCAGCGTTTAGAGGACTTCGGGTCCGCCGGAGCCGTGCGAAATAGGGGCATTGATCCGGGATGTAAAGACCCTTTTGCGGCCTAGTTTCGGGGCGAATTGTTCCACCCGAGCGCGTGGACCGAAAGGGCGAGCGGATTCAGGGGGGCGAAGCGCTCCGCGTCCGGAAAATCAGGGCGTCGATCGCGGGGCGCGGGTCCGTTCGGACCCGATAAGAGGCCTCATCTGTCACAAATACATTGCGAACCTGCCCCAAACCGGTGATCGCATTCCCCAAGTCGTGAAACCACGTTAAGGATTCGTCCCGACCATGACGTCGGACCCAGTTCTCTCGATCCGCGCCGCCTCCAAGACCTTCGGGTCCCGTCGCGCGCTGGACGCCGTCTCCCTCGATGTGAATCGAGGCGAGATGATCGCGCTCATCGGCCCGTCTGGCTCGGGCAAATCCACCCTGCTGCGCTCGATCGACGGTCTGCAGACCATCGATGAGGGGGACGGCCTGATCTCGGCCTTCGGCGGCCCGGTCCAGGCCAAGGGCAAGGTGTCGAACGAGGTGCGCAAGGCGCGCATCCGCATCGGCTTCGTCGCCCAGCAGTTCAACCTGGTCGGTCGGCTGTCGCTGTTCAGCAATGTCGCCCTGGGCTCGCTGGGGCGCATTCCGCTGATGCGCGGCCTGCTCGGCTGGTGGCCCAAGGAGACGCGCCAGGCGGCCATGGCGGCGCTCGCCCGCGTCGGCGTCGCCGACTACGCCGCCCAGCGCGCCAACACCCTGTCAGGCGGCCAGCAGCAGCGCGGCGCCATCGCCCGCGCGCTCGTCCAGCAGGCCAAGATCATCCTGGCCGACGAGCCGGTCGCCTCGCTGGACCCGGTCTCGGCCCGCAAGGTCATGGAGATCCTGCGTGATCTCAATCAAACCGATGGCCTGACCGTCGTCGTAACCCTGCACCAAGTGGACTACGCCCTGCGCTATTGCGACCGGGTCGTGGCCCTCAAGGCTGGGCGCAAAGTCTATGATGGTCCGGCGTCCGGCCTGAATCGCGAAAAACTCATCGACATCTACGGCCCGGAATTCGAGGACGTGTTCTGGGAAGGAGCCCCGCAATGATCAACCGTCGTTCGGCCATCGTGATCGCCGCCGGCTTGTCGGCCCTGGCGCTCGCCTCGTGCGGCAAGGCCCCGCAGACGCCCGCCGCCAAGGACACGATCACCTTCTCGATCCTGTCGACCGAGTCGGCCCAGAACATGGAGAGCTACTGGAAGCCCATCCTGGCCGACATGGAAAAGCAGACCGGCCTCAAGGTGAAGCCGTTCTTCTCGTCCAACTACTCGTCGCTGATCGTGGCCATGGGCGCCAAGCAGACGGACGTGGGCTGGTTCTCGAACCAGTCGGGCCTTGAAGCCGTGCGCCGCTCGAACGGCGAAGTGTTCGCCCGCACCTTCGATCCGTCGGGCACCGACGGCTACAAGTCGGTGATCATCGTGCCGGCGGACAGCAAGATCCAGTCGGTCCAGGACCTCTTGAAGTGCGACAAGTCGCTGAACTTCGGCATCGGCGACAAGAAGTCGACCTCGGGCACCCTGGCGCCGATGACCTACGTCTTCATCCCGGCCAACAAGAAGCCGGAGGAGTGCTTCAAGACCGTGATCAGCGCCAACCACCAGGCGAACCTGTTCGCGGTGGCCAACGGCAAGCTGGACGCGGCGACCAACAACTCCACCGCCATCGGCCTGTCCAAGGCGCGGGGCGAGGGCGTCACCGACAAGGTCCGGGTGATCTGGCAGTCGCCGACCCTGCCCGAGGATCCGATCGTCTGGCGCAAGGACCTCGATCCCGCGATCAAGGAAAAGCTGCGCCAGTTCTTCCTGACCTACGCCCAAGGCGACACGCCGGAGGCCGAGCAGCAGCGCGGCTATCTGAAGAAGCTCAGCATCGGCGGCTTCAAGCCGGCTGACGACTCGCACCTGCTGGTCGTGCGCGAGATGGAGGCCACCGAGCAGCTGGGCCTGGCCCGCGAGGCCGGCGACCAGGCCAAGATCGCCGCCGCCCAGAAGTCGCTGGACCAGATCAAGGCTGAACGCGTCGCCGCCGAAGGCAAGGCCGGCGTCGCCTCGACGCCCGCGAACTGAGGCCCGGCAGCATGAGCGACGTCGCGATGAAGGACGCGGGGGTTCCGGCGCCGCCCAAGCGCTCGGCCTCGGCCCTGGCCTTCGACACCTTGCTGTGGGGCGGGGTCATTCTGCTGCTGGTCGTCAGCTTCAAGCCGGCCGAGATCGACAAGTTCCCGCAGCTGTTCACCGACACCGAGCGGACCGGGAACTTCGCCAAGCTGTTCTTCAAGCCGTTCACCGACCCTGCGCTGTTCCTGTCGATGGACTGGGCCCTGTTCATCGGCAAGATGTGGCAGACCATCCAGATGGCGCTGTGGGGCACGGCCCTGGCGATCATCGTGGCGATCCCGCTGGGCCTGCTGGGCGCGCGCAACATCGCCCCGGTCTGGATCCAGCAGCCGGTGCGCCGGGTGCTGGACCTGATCCGCTCGATCCCGGACCTCGTCGTGGCGCTGATCTTCATCACCGCCGTGGGCCTGGGTCCCTTCGCCGGCGTCATGTCGATCATGTTCAACACCGGCGGCGTGCTGGCGAAGCTCTTCGCGGAAGCCGTCGAGTCGATCGACAAGGGGCCGGTCGAGGGCGTGCGGGCGACCGGCGCGGTCAAGCTGCAGGAGATCATCTGGGGCGTGATCCCCCAGGTGGCCCCGCTGTGGACCAGCTACGCGCTCTACCGCTTCGAGTCGTCGAGCCGGGCGGCCACGGTGCTGGGCATCATCGGCGCGGGCGGCATCGGCCAGATCCTGTTCGACTCGATCAACGCCTTCCAGTTCGACCAGACCGGCTGCATCGTCCTGGTCATCGTCGTGGCGGTGTCGATGATCGACCTGCTGTCGCAGATCATCCGTACGCGGCTTCTGTAGTCTTCGAGACAGATCTTCCGGCGCCTTCCTCGCCATCCGGCGGGGGAGGCGTTTTCGATTAGCGCTCCCACCGTCGGTGAACGGACGTTTTCGGCCGAGTCTTGTTGCCGGAACGCCACAGCTTAAGACCTTGAAAACGCTTGTCGCTTGGCTGTCACAAATCGGTGGCGGAAGCGTCACAGACCCCCGTTAAGCCCGATTTCAACCTGATCCACCTCGAGACGGGTGAGAGGACAGGGGGGGGCTTTCAAGGGGAATTCTCAAATGAGCATCAAGACCTCGCTGGTCGCCGGTTCGGCGCTGGCCGTCGCGCTCGCGATCGGCATGGGCGTCACCGCTCAGGCCCAGGAAATGGGCTACAAGTGAAGCGGCGCTCCGCAGTTCAGCAACGACGACACCTCGTTCAAGGTCCGTGGCCGGATCCTGTTCGACTACGTCAACCAGGACATCAAGCGCGATGGCCCCGGCGGCGACTTCAAGACCAGCAACGCCCGCGGCCGCCAGGCCTTCCTCGGCGTCGAAGGCAAGCTGAACAGCTACTTCGCCTACAAGCTCGAAGGCGGCGCGGTGAATGGCGGCTCCTGGGGCTGGGATGACGCGGTCATCGAGTACAAGCCCAGCGAGCCGGTCTCGATCCTGTTCGGCAACGTCAAGGTCGCCGGCCTCGAGAACCTGACCTCGACCCGCTTCACCACCTTCATGGACCGCGGTCCGTACGGCGACTTCGGCGTCGACAGCTACCTGCTGGGCGTGGTCGGCAAGTACAGCGGCTACAACTACTCGATGTCGCTGGGCGTCCAGGGCGCCAGCCTCAACAGCACCGACGTCAACGTCGCCAGCGCCGACTCCAAGGAGCGCCTGACGATCACGGCCCGCGGCCACTACGCGCTGATCAACACCGACACCGACAAGCTGCACCTGGCGGTGTCGTACCGTTACCGCAACCGCGGCGACGAAAGCGCCTTCGCCTATACCGGCCGCACCAACACCGCCTACAGCAACGCCACGTTCTACACGACCGGCGGCATCGGCAACCGCGACAAGACGATCGCCGTCGAAGGCGCCTGGGTCCATGGCCCGTTGTCGGTCCAGGCCGAATATTCGAGCATCGACGTGACCCGCGCGGGCACGGCCGGCGATGATCCGACGATCAAGGTCGGCTACGCCTTCGTCAGCTTCTGGCCGACGGGTGAGATGCGCAACTACGACGCGGCCGCCGGCGAATTCAAGCGTCCGAAGATCCTGAACCCGGTCACGGCCGGCGGCTTCGGCGGCGTGGAACTGGCTGTCCGTTACGATCTGGCCGACACGACCGACGCCTACAAGACCCTGAAGGTGAAGCCCGCCACGTCGCAGGCCGGCGAGTACACCGGCTGGACCCTGGGCGTGAACTACTACCCGACGTCGTATGTCCGCTTCCAGGCGAACTACACCGACGGCAAGGTCGACAATTACGGCCCGAACACGGACTTCGACGTCAAGCAGTTCCAGCTGCGCGCCCAGCTCGACTTCTAAGCGTCGCCAATCTTCCGGGCGGTCCGCGCAGCGGTCCGCCCCTACCCCTCTCCCCTAGGAGTTCGTCATGAAGAAGCTTCTGTCCTGCGCGGCCGCCGCCGTGGCCCTCTCGGGTCTGGCCGCCGCCCCCGCCCACGCCGCCCGCGACTACGTCTGGGCCGCCGGTTCCTCGACCGTGTTCCCGTTCGCCACCCGCACCGCCGAGAACTTCGCCAAGAAGTCCGGCAAGAAGGCGCCGAAGGTCGAAAGCCTCGGCACCGGCGGCGGCATCAAGCTGTTCTGCGGCGGCACGGGCGAAGGCTTCCCGGATATCGCCAACGCCTCGCGTCCGATGAAGAAGTCGGAGTTCGACGCCTGCGCCGCCAAGGGCGTCAAGGACATCCTGCAGATCAAGATCGGCTTCGACGGCATCGTGGTCGCCACCGACAAGGACGGCGCCGACTACAACTTCAAGCTCGAGCACCTGTACCAAGGCCTGTCCAAGCAGGTGCTGAAGGGCGGCCAGTTCGTCGCCAACCCGCACAAGACCTGGGACGATGTCGCCGGCGGCCTGCCGGGCAACCGCATCCAGGTCTACGGTCCGCCGCCGACCTCGGGCACCCGCGACGCCTTCGTCGAACTGGCCATCGAGGCCGGCGCCCGCAAGTATCCGACCCTGGACGCCATCCGCTCGGACAACGAGAAGAAGTACAAGGCCCTGGTCGACCCGCTGCGCTCCGACGGCTGGATCGACGCTGGCGAGAACGACAACGCCATCGTCGGCACCCTGACCAAGACCCCGGGCTCGCTGGGCGTCTTTGGCTGGTCCTACCTCGAAGAGAACATGGACAAGATCAAGGGCGCCTCGGTCAACGGCGTGCGCCCGTCGGCCCAGACGATCTCGGACGGCAGCTATCCGCTGTCGCGTTCGCTCTACATCTACGTCAAGAAGGCCAACATCGGCGTCACGCCGGGCCTCGAGGAATTCCTGAAGGAGTTCACCTCGGACGCCGCGACGGGCCGTGGCGGCTATCTGCAAGGCCGCGGCCTGATCCCGCTGCCTCCGGGCCAGCACGACGCCCAGAAGGCTATTGTGAACAACAAGACCGTGATGGGCCGTCCGGCCGCCTAAGCGACTGTTCGAGCCTCGGGCTTGAGATCGACGCCGTGGTCCTATGGGCCACGGCGTTTTTCTTTGTATAGTGAGCCGGCCGGGCCTCCCATCGCCCGCGCCGCGGTCGCCGTCCGGCGACGCGTCCCCGACCCTGAAGGGCCATGATCCTCGTCGCGCTCGCCGTCGTCCTCCTCCTCGTTCTGCTGAACGGGGTTTTCGCCATGTCCGAACTGGCCGTCGTCTCGGCCCGCAAGGCCCGCCTGCAAGGCTTCGCCGACCGGGGCGACAAGGGGGCCAAGCTGGCCCTCGACATGGCCGAGCATCCGACCCGGTTCCTGTCGGCCGTGCAGGTCGGCATCACCCTGATCGGCATCTTCGCCGGCGCCTACGGCCAGGCCACCATCGCCGGGGCGCTGGACGCCTGGCTTGAGCACAGCGTTCCGACCCTGGCCAAGTACTCCGAAGCCATCGCCACCGGCGTCGTCGTCGTCGGCCTGACCTATGTCTCCGTGATCCTCGGCGAGCTGGTGCCCAAGCGCCTGGCCCTGATGTTCCCCGACGCCATCGCCCGCCGCATGTCGCCGTTCCTGGCCGTGATGGCCACGGTGCTGCGCCCGTTCGTCACCCTGCTGACCGTCTCGACCGCGGCGGTGCTGAAGCTGATGGGCGTGCGCGACGAGCGCAACAGCGGCATCACCTCCGAGGAGGTCGAGACCGTCCTGGCCGAAGGCGCCGACGCCGGCCTGATCGAGCCCGAGGAGCGGGCCATGATCAACGAGGTCCTGCGCCTGGGCGACCGTCCCGTCCGCGTGGCCATGACCCCGCGCCGCGACCTCTTCTGGGTGTCGCTGGCCGACAGCCCCGAGACCGTGCTCAAGGAAATCCGCGCCAGCGCCCACTCGCGCATCCTGGTCGCCACCGAGGACGATTTGGACGGCGACATCGGCGTCGTTCTCAAGAAGGACCTGCTGGACGCCTGCCTGGCCGACGAGCCGCTCGACCTGAAGGCCCACGTCCAGCAGCCGGTCGCCATTCCCGAAACCATGTCGCTGCTGAAGGCCCTGGCGGTGTTCAAGCAGACCAGCCTGCACATGGCCCTGGTGGTCGACGAGTTCGGCTCGCTGCAGGGCGCGATCACGCCGCTGGACCTCTTGGAAATGATCGCCGGCGACTTCCCCGAGGACCACGACGACGACGAGACCCGGATCATCCGCCGCGACGACGGCAGCTGGCTGATCGACGCCCGCCTCGACATCCAGGAGCTGAATGATCACCTGGGCGAGAACTTCGAGGCCGACGGCGGCTACCACACCGTGGCCGGCCTGATCCTCGACCGCCTGGGCCGCATTCCCGGCGAGGGCGAGCACCTGGCCATGGGCGGTTTCGACATCGAGATCGTCGACATGGACGGCTCGCGGATCGACAAGGTGATCCTCAAGCCCGGCAAGCGGAAGAAGGACGAGGCGGCGGGGTAAAGGGGGCGGCAAGCGAGTAGCGGACCTAGCGGGGTTCCGCTGAGGGTGGTTAGGTGGCGTTCACGAATCCCTCTCTCTGGAGAGAGGGAGGGGCCCGTCCCGACGCCCGTCGGGACGGGAGGGTGAGAGGCTACTGCCTGCCCGAACGCAACACCGACAGGATCTCGTCCGCCGTCCCGCCGGGGTCAGCCAGCACCCGCTCGTTTCGGAAGCGCAGGACGAGATAGCCAAAAAGCGCCAAAGT
>NZ_LSJA01000245.1 GCF_001556515.1 Caulobacter sp. CCH9-E1
CTCCCCCGCGATGCGGGGGAGCTGTCGCGGAGCGACTGAGGGGGCTAACGCGGCGCGGGCTGAGCTCGCCCCCTCCGGCCCTCTGGGCCACCTCCCCCGCGATGCGGGGGAGGAACGGTCCTCGCCCTAGGTCGCGTCATGAAAGATCACGCCCAACGTCCGTCTTCGCCCCGACCGCACCTCGCTGACCCCGTGCCGCAGCACGCGCCTGTGCACGCCGCGCGTCCCTTCCGCCGGCCGTTCGCGGACCGCGAAGATCACGCCCTCGCCCTGCCTTAGCGGCGCGACCTGCGGCGCCGACTGCTGGTGCGGGCGCTGCTCGACGATCACGAACTCGCCGCCTTCGAAATCGCGGCCGGGCTCGTCGAGCAGGAACGCCGCCTGCAGCGGGAAGACATGCTCGCCATAGAGGTCCTGGTGCAGGCAGTTGTAGTCGCCGGGGCCGTAGGTCAGCAGCAGCGGCGTTGGCCGGACCTGACCCGCCGCGTGACAGCGGGCCAGCATGTCGTCCAGACTTTCGGGGAAGCGGTGGTCCTGGCCCAGCCGCTGGGCCCAGCGGTTGGCGACCTCGGCCAGTGGGCCGTAGAGGCCCTGCCGCAGCCGCTGGACCACGTCGGGCAGCGGATAGCTGAAGTACTTGTACTCCCCGCGCCCGAAGCCGTGACGGGCCATGACCACCCGGCTGCGGAACCCCTCGTCAAGCGGATAAAGATCGGCGATCGCCGCGCAGGTCTCCGGTTTCAGCAACGGCCCGGTCAGGGCCCAGCCGCGCGCGTCCAGTTCGGCGCCGATGCGGGACCAGTCGAGAGTCACGCGGCCTCGCGGTCGGGCCTGCAGCGCAGGCAGGCGCGGAAGCCAGCCGCGCGGGCGCTTTCGCGCGTCTCGTGGAATTCGACGTTCTTGCGCAGCGGTCGGCCGGCGCAACTGGCGACGCAGTAGACGCCGGTGGTGCGCACGGCGACGAAGAAGGCGCCGTCGGCGGCGCGGTCGCGCGCCTCCCAGGCGGTCCAGCGGGCGTCTTCGGTGTCGTAGGTCATGAGGGGCTCCTTTCACGGAGACCCTGCCGCCAACGCGGGGCGGCGTCATTCCGATGCTTGCGGAGCCTCAAAACTCCGACCTCCCCGGCATTCGCCGGGGAAATCGGAGGGAGTAAAATTACCAGCCCACCGCGCGACGACGGGGCGCGCCGCGCATGAAGTCCGCCGGCGGCTCGGCCTCGGCCAGGATCGCGTCGCGGATGGCGCGCGGCTCGCCGAACAGGTTGCCCTGGCCGTAGCCGATGTCGAGGTCGAGGATCTCGGCGACCTGCTTCTCGGCCTCGACCTTTTCGACGATGACCTCGATGCCGTAGCGGCGGGTCAGGGAGGCGAAGTCGGCGGCGTTCAGGTCGGGCAGCGAGGCGATGACCAGCTTGCCGTCCTGCTCCTCCAGCTCGTTCAGCATCATCTGGGCGGCGACCTTCAGGTAGCGCACGTCGGCGCGCGCCAGGTCCTGGAAGTCGATGTCCAGGTCCACGACCTTGTCGAGGCTGAAGCTGAAGCCGAGGCTGGCCAGGCGGGCCATGTGGCGGGCCTCGACCGGGCCGCGACGCTCGAAGGCGTCCTGACCCAGTTCGAAGATCACCGCGCCGGCCAGGTCCTTGTTCTCCTGCATGAACTCCAGGAACTGCGGGAAGAAGGCCTCGTCGCCCAGGCTGGCCAGCGAGATGTTGCAGAAGATGCCGACCTTGCGGTCCTGCTTGGCCAGGCGACGCACGATCTGCACGCAGCGGAACAGCAGCAGGTTGTCGATATTGGCCATCAGGCCTTCCGGCTCGGCGACCGCCAGATATTCGGCGGGCATCAGCACGCGGCCGCTCTCGTCGCGCAGGCGCGAGAAGCTCTCGTAATAGACCACGCGGCGCTGGGGCAGGCTGACGATCGGCTGCAGGTAGAGGTCGACGCGGTTGTCGGCCAGGGCCTCCTGCACCATGCGCAGCAGGCGGTCTCCGTGCGGGGCGCGATCGGTGAGCGGACCGCGCGGCGCGGCGGCGGCCGGCTGGCTCAGCTGGCGCTCCAGCCGGTCGTTCATCTTATGGACGAGGTCTTCCAGGTGGCTGACCTCGCTGGACAGGGCCTCGGTGCGACGCTGGGCGTCGGCGGCGACGACCTCCATCAGGTCGGTGACGCGGGCGTCCACCTTCTCGACCTGGTCGAGCAGGATGGCGTGGGCTTCGCGGACGGTGTCGATGTCCATGCGCAGGGCGGCGCCCAGGAACGTCTGGGCCAGCAGGCCGTGGAAGGCGAAGCACAGGCCCAGCATGCCGATGAACGCCGAGACGCCGACAGCCGGGGTCGCGCCCATCCTCCAGAGGAAGAGGGAGACGATCAAGGCCAGACAAAGATAGGCCCCCGTCAGGAGCGCCAGCATCAGCTTACGCATCATTTCGCCCGTACGAATCGATACGGATCATCAGACCGATCCGAACGCCAAGAGTCGAATAGATTAACGCCCCTGCGCCAAACGGTCCCAAGGATCCTTAATGGGGAGCATACACCGCCTCCGTGTTATCGCTGAATCGACATTCGCGCGCTCGACTGATAATCGTTCGCAATCTTATCGGAGCGGTTATGTCCGAAGCGTTTGTTCTCTCGTCCGAATTCGAGCCCCCCGCCGCTGATCCAGCCGGCGTTCGCCCCCTGGCCGCGGCCGGGCCGGGCGATCGCGGCGTGATCGTCAAGGTCACCGGCGTCTCCGGCGCGGAGGAAGCCGTGGCCGCCGAGGAGCTGGAGCGCCGCCTCTTGGAAATGGGCTTCGTCGAGGGCGCGAGGATCGAGGTGTTGCACCAGGGCCTGTTCGGCCGCGACCCGATCGCGGTCCGCGTGGACGACACCCGCGTGGCCCTGCGCCGGCGTGAAGCCGGCGCCGTCTCGGTGAAGTTCGACGGACGCTAAGACCTTGACCTCCGACATCGGCGTCGCCGCCACCGTTTCCGACACCACCCGCAAGACCGCGCCGCTGACGCCCGCCCGGGTCGCCCTGGTTGGCAATCCCAACTCCGGCAAGACCGCGCTGTTCAACGCCCTGACGGGCAGCCGCCAGAAGGTCGCCAACTACGCCGGCGTCACCGTCGAGCGGAAGGAAGGCGTGCTGACCGCGCCCAGCGGCCGGCAGATGCGCGTGCTGGACCTGCCCGGCACCTATTCCCTGCGCGCCCGCAGCCCGGACGAGGCCGTCACCCGCGACGCGGTGCTGGGCAAGCTGGCCGGCGAGGCCGCGCCCGAGGCGCTGATCTGCGTCGCCGACGCCACCAACCTGCGTCTCGTGCTGCGCCTGGTGCTGGAGCTGAAGCAGGTGGGGCGGCCGTTCGTGCTGGCCCTCAACATGTTCGACATCGCCCAGCGCCAGGGCCTGAGGATCGACCTCGAACGCCTTTCGAAAGAGCTGAGCGCGCCGATCGTCACCACCGTGGCCACCCGCAAGCGCGGCCTGCCCGAACTGCTGGAGCAGGTCGAAGGCCTGGTCGCCGCTCAAAAGCCCGAGGCCGAGAGCGTCTGGCGCGAGCCAACCGCCGCCGAGATCCGCGCCGCCCACGCCGAGGCCCAGCGCATCTTCAAGGCCTGCGTGAAGCCGCCCGAGCGGCCCGACACCGTGACCGGCAAGATCGACAGCGTGCTGCTGCATCCCGTGGCGGGCCTGGTGATCCTGCTGACCCTGCTGTTCGTGATGTTCCAGGCGGTGTTCACCTGGGCGACGCCGGCCATGGACGGCATCGACGCGGGTTTCGCCGCGCTCGTCGAGTTCACCAACGCCCATCTGCCGCAAGGCCTGCTGACCAGCTTCATCGCTGACGGCCTGATCGCCGGCGTGGGCAGCGTGATCGTCTTCCTGCCGCAGATCCTGATCCTGTTCTTCTTCATCCTGATGCTGGAGGACAGCGGCTACATGGCCCGCGCGGCCTTCCTGATGGATCGCATCATGGGCGGCGCCGGCCTGCACGGGCGGGCCTTCATCCCGCTCCTGTCCAGCTTCGCCTGCGCCATCCCTGGCATCATGTCGACGCGGGTGATCGACAATCGCGAGGACCGGCTGACCACGATCCTGGTCGCGCCGCTGATGACCTGCTCGGCGCGGATCCCCGTCTACACCCTGATCATCGGGGCCTTCATTCCCCAGCAGACCGTGGCCGGCTTCCTGTCTCTGCAGGGCCTGGTGATGTTTGGCCTCTACGCCAGCGGCATCGTCAGCGCGCTGCTGGTCTCGTTCGTCATCCGGCGCGTGTTCTGGCGCGGCGCGGTCGAGCCCTTCATGATGGAGCTGCCGACCTATCGCTGGCCCGAGCCGCGCAATGTCGCGATGAACCTGTGGACCCGCGCCCGCATCTTCATGGCCCGCGCCGGTCGGATCATCCTGCCGCTGATGGTGCTGGTGTGGGTGCTGTCGACCTTCCCCTATCCGCCCGAGGGCGCGACGGGGCCGGCCATCGACTACAGCATCGCCGGCCGTCTGGGGCAGTTCCTGGCCCCGCTGATGGCGCCGATCGGCTTCAACTGGCAGATGACCGTGGCCCTGATCCCCGGCATGGCCGCCCGGGAGGTCGCCGTGGCGGTGCTCGGCACCGTCTACGCCGTCGGCGGCGAGGACGGCGAGACGGGCGCCCTGTCGACCCTGCTGAAGAACCAGTGGTCCCTGGCCAGCGCCCTGTCGTTCCTGGCCTGGTACGTCTTCGCGCCCCAGTGCCTGCCCACCTTGGGCGTGGTCAAGCGCGAGACCAACAGCTGGGTCTGGCCGACCGTGATGTTCGTCTACATGGTCAGCCTGGCCTATCTGGCCGCCTTCGTGACCTACCACGTCGCCGTGGCGCTTGGCGCGGGCTAGATCAGCCCTCTAAGCCAGTCGAATACGTCGTCGGGCCGCTCGATCGCCGAGAGGCCTTCGAGGCGCGCCGGCTCGCCCAAGGTCCGCAGGCGGCCCGGCGTCATGCCGAACCGGGCGCGGAAGGCGCGGCTGAAATGGGCGTCTGAGCGGAAGCCCACGCGATAACCGATCTCGGCCAGGGTCTGCTGATTGGCCTGGTCGCCCATGATCTCGTCGAACGCCTGGTCCAGGCGACGCGCCTGGATGAAGGCGCTGACTCCGCCGACGGGCTCGAACACCTTGTAGAGCAGGCTGCGCGAGACCCCGATGTGGTCGCGGACCGCCTCCGGCGACAGGTCGGGGTCCGAAAGGTTCTGGATCACGAACCGCTGGGCCGAGGCCAGCAGCATCTTCTCCACGGGGCGGATGTCGTCGCCGGCCGGCGCCCCATGGGCCAGGATCACCGCGCTGACCAGCGCCGCGGCGGCCTTGCCGGCCAGGGTCAGGTCGGTGGCCGACATCGCCGCGGCGCCGGCCCAGGTCGCGCGGATATGCGAGCCCAGCAGGCGGCCGCTTGGGCTTTCCTCGCTGACGACGCAGCCGTGGAAATCGAGTTCGGCCGTCTGGGGCTCCAGGGCCGCGCGCGACAGGACCAGATGCACGGTCTCGAAGCGTTCGGTGACCATGTCGAAGGGGCGGGACATGTCGATCAAGCGGATCGCGCCCAACTCGCTGCTCGCCGGGCGACCGTCATAGTCGCCGCGCCAGCCGCCGGACTCCAGCTCCAGCACGGCCATGACGGAGTCCGACACGTCGGCGGCGATGTGCGAGAGCTTCCGTTCGAAGCGCTGCGGGATGCCCGAGCAACGGGCCAGGACCACGCCCGCGAGATTGTATCCTTCCATGCGATTGTGGAAGGCGTCGTCCGGCCCCAGCAGGGTGACGTCGAAGAGGTGAGCGCAGGCTTCGCGGTATTTCTGCGCCGCGTCCGCGCGCTCGCGGGCGTCCAGGATCCAGAGGTCTCGACGCGCAGAGGTGCTCATTTCGCGTTATGCGGGAAACGTTTGCGCGGCGCCGCCATAACGGACGGCAAGACAAGAGAACGTGGATCGCTGGTCAATGACAACTTGGCCTTGGCGGGCGAGAAGGAGCGCGCTTTCGGGGCGCGCCGGTGGGGAAGATTGGCGAGCCACGAAGAGGTTCGCCAGCTCGCCGCCAGAGCTTGGGCGACCAGCTGTCGGGACCCCATCCCGCCAGCTTCGGGAGAGCGGAACAGTCTTGAATCGATGAATTCGCGACCGTTCCGCTCTTCTTTGAAGCAGGCTTACCGTGTGGGGACCGGGGTCTCGCCGCGATAGTCGTAGAAGCCGCGACCGGTCTTCTTGCCCAGCCAGCCGGCCTCGACATACTTCACCAGCAGCGGGCAGGGGCGATACTTGCTGTCGGCCAGACCCTCGTGGAGCACGTTCATGATGCTCAACACGGTGTCCAGGCCGATGAAGTCGCCCAGCTCCAGCGGGCCCATCGGGTGGTTGGCGCCCAGCTTCATCGCCGTGTCGATGGCGTCGACCGTGCCGACCCCTTCGTACAGGGTGTAGATCGCCTCGTTGATCATCGGCACCAGCACCCGGTTGACGATGAAGGCGGGGAAGTCCTCGGCGTTGCTGGTGATCTTGCCCAGCGACTTGGCGAAGGCCACGGCCGTCTCGTAGGTCGGCACGTCGGTGGCGATGCCGCGGATGATCTCCACCAGCTTCATCAGCGGCACTGGGTTCATGAAGTGCAGGCCGATGAACCGCTCAGGGCGATCGGTCGCCGAGGCCAGGCGCGTGATCGAGATCGACGAGGTGTTCGAGGCCAGCAGCGTGTCGGGCTTCAGGTGCGGCTGCAGGCTGCGGAAGATCGACTTCTTGATCTCCTCGTTCTCGGTGGCGGCCTCGATGGCGAGGTCCGTCGCGCCGATGCCCTCGAGAGTCTCGGCTGGAGCGATGCGCTCCAGGGCGGCCTTCATGGCGGCGTCGTCGATGATCCCACGGCCAACCTGGCGGGCCATGTTCTTCTCGATGACGGCGAGGCCGGCGTCGATCCGCTCGCGCGAAACGTCGTGCAGCTTCACTCCGTAACCGGCCAGGGCGACGACATGCGCGATGCCCGCCCCCATCTGGCCGGCGCCGATCACGCCGACCGTCTTGATTTCACTCATGAACGCCAAGCCTTCGCTCGATATCGCGCCGGGCTGTCGCGCCCACGCCTTCGACTATGCCGACTTTTCTAACACGAGAAACCACGCCGCCGCCAAGGCTTTGCTGCGTTGCAACCGAGAGGCGTCCATTCGTCTCAGGGGGTGGCGGGCGGATAGGCGTGGCGGCGGCCGTTCGGGTCCTCGATCGCGCCTTCCGAAAGGTAGTTGGGTCCGACCGGCGCCTTGCCGTGGCCGCCGGGGATGTCCAGCACATAGGTGGGCTGGGCCAGGCCCGAGAGCGTCCCGCGCAAGGCGCGCATGATCGCCTGGCCTTCCTGGATCGTCGTGCGCAGGTGGGCGGTGCCCGGCGCCAGGTCGCCGTGGTGCAGGTAGTAGGGCTTGATCCGCGTCTCGACGAAGGCCCGCATCAACGCCGCCAGCGTCTCGGGATCGTCGTTGACGCCCTTCAGCAGCACCGTCTGGCTGACCAGGACGATCCCGGCGTCGACCAGCCGCGCGCAGGCCGCGCGGGCGGCCGGGGTAAGCTCCCGGGCGTGGTTGGCGTGCAGGGCGACATAGACCGCCTTGGTCGAGCGCTTCAGCGCGGCGACTAGCTCGTCCGTAACCGCGGCCGGATCGACGGCCGGGACGCGGGTGTGGAAACGCACGACCTTGACGTGGTCGATGGCCTCCAGCCGGTCGATCAGCTCGGCCAGGCGGCGTGGCGACAGGACGAAGGGGTCGCCGCCCGTGACGATCACCTCCCAGATCTCGGGCCGGTCGGCGATATAGGCGAAGGCCGCATCCAGCTGGGACGGGGTCAGGTTGGACAGCCCCTCGGGGCCGACCATCTCGCGGCGGAAGCAGAACCGGCAATAGACGGCGCAGGTGTGGGTCGGCTTCAGCAGCACGCGATCGGGATAGCGATGGACGATTCCATCCACAGGGCTGTGGATAGAATCGCCGATCGGATCGCCGTCCTCGCCGGGGCTGGCGACCAGCTCTTCGGGGGCCGGGACGAACTGGCGGGCGATCGGATCGTGGGGATCGGCGACGTCGATCAGTTCGGCCATGGCCGGGGTGATCGCCACCGCATAGCGCGCCGCCACCGCCTCCAGCGCCGGCAGGCGCTCGGACGGAACCAGGCCGGCCTCGGCCAGCGACCGGGCGTCTCGGAGGGTCTTCGCGGGGGACATGAGGCGCGGGGATATGCGGGATTTCCGCCTGGGAGGCAAATCGGCAAGGAAAAAGGCCCGGAGTCGCCTCCGGGCCTTCATGATTTTTCCTTCTCCCCTTGAGGGCGAAGGTGGCCGCGAAGCGGGCGGATGAGGGGTTGAGCAACCTATCCGATCCGTCCGCGTGACCCCTCATCCGTCGCCTGCCGGCGACACCTTCTCCCGCAAGGGGAGAAGGGGGAGAAGAGCTCTACTTGCCGGCGGCGCTCAGGGCGTCCATCAGCTCCGGCACGGCCGTCTTGTAGTCGGCGACCAGACCGTAGTCGGCCACCTGGAAGATCGGCGCGTCGGCGTCCTTGTTGATCGCCACGATCACCTTGGAGTCCTTCATGCCGGCCAGGTGCTGGATCGCGCCCGAGATGCCGATGGCGACATAGAGCTGCGGCGCCACGACCTTGCCCGTCTGACCGACCTGGTAGTCGTTCGGGGCGTAGCCGGCGTCGACCGCGGCGCGCGAGGCGCCGACGGCGGCGCCCAGCTTGTCGGCCAGGGGCTCGATCACGCGCTGGAACTCTTCGGCCGAACCCATGGCGCGACCGCCCGAGACGACGATCTTGGCCGCGGCCAGTTCCGGACGGTCGGACTTGACCATCTCTTCGCTGACGAAGCGGGTCTTGCCGGCGTCGGCGCCCGCCACGGTTTCCACCGAGGCCGAGCCGCCTTCCGCCGCCGCCGCGAAGGCGGTCGGACGCACGGTGATCACCTTCTTGGCGTCGCCCGACTGGATCGTCTCCAGGGCGTTGCCGGCGTAGATCGGGCGCACGAAGGTGTCGGCGCTGACGACCTCGACGATGTCCGAGATCGGGGCGACATCCAGCTTGGCGGCGACGCGCGGGGCGAAGTTCTTGCCGCCCGAGGTGGCCGGAACCAGGATCGCGTCGTAATTGCCAGCCAGCGCCAGCACGGCGTCGGCCTGGGCTTCGGCGATCCCATGGCCCAGGGCGTCGGACTCGGCCAGCAGGACCTTGCGGACGCCGGCGATCTTGGCGGCGGCGTCGGCCACGGCCTTGGCGCCCTTGCCCAGGACCAGCACGTCGATGTCGCCCGAGATCTTCTGGGCGGCGGTGACGGTCTTGTGGGTGGCGTCGCGCAGGTGCGCGTTGTCGTTGTCGGCGATGACGAGAACAGCCATTACAGCACCCCCGCGGTGTTCAGCTTGGAGACCAGATCAGCGGCCGTCTCGACCTTGATGCCCGCCGAGCGCTTCGGCGGCTCGGTGACCTTCAGGACCTTCAGGCGCGGCGCCACGTCGACGCCGTAGTCGGCGACCGCCTTCGTGGCGATCTCCTTCTTCTTGGCCTTCATGATGTTGGGCAGAGACGCATAGCGCGGCTCGTTCAGGCGCAGGTCGGCGGTGATCACGGCCGGCAGGTCGACGTCCAGCGTCTGCAGGCCGCCGTCGACTTCGCGGGTGACCTTGGCGGTCGAGCCCGAGACTTCCAGCGCCGAGGCGTAGGTGGCCTGCGGCCAGCCCAGCAGGGCCGACAGCATCTGACCCACGGCGTTGTTGTCGCCGTCGATCGCCTGCTTGCCCATGACGACCAGGTTCGGGTTCTCCTCGGCGACCACGGCGGCCAGCAGCTTGGCCACGGCCAGCGGCTCGAGGTCGGCGTCCGACGTGATCAGGATGCCGCGATCGCCGCCCATGGCGAGCGCCGTGCGGATCGTCTCCTGCGCTTGGGCGGGGCCGATGCTGACGATGACGACCTCGGTCGCCACGCCTTTTTCCTTGAGACGCACGGCTTCCTCGACCGCGATCTCGCAGAAGGGGTTCATCGACATCTTGACGTTGGCGAGGTCGACACCCGTCTGATCCGCCTTAACGCGGGCCTTCACGTTGTAGTCGATCACCCGCTTGACCGGGACTAGGACCTTCATCGGTTTTCACCGCCTCCAGGTTTTGCGTTTTCTCCTGATTGCCAATCGACTTAGCGCTTGTGCGCCGCAATGCAAGTTTCCCTTGGCGTAAGCGTAATGCGTTATTGCCGCGCGGGTTCAAACGATCGTAGGTCTCGCCGCCTTTTGCGCGCGCGGAAGACGGGCGAGCGGTCGCGCGGCCAATTCCCTTAAGGACGGAAAGGCGCTAAGGGGCCGGCCATGAACAAGACCTTCACCCGCCTGAAGTACATCTTCCTGGGCCTGTTCCTGCTCTCCAGCGCCGGCGTTCTGGCCTATCACGGCCTGTGGGTGTGGCCGAAGCAGCGTTGCGAGGATCGTGGCGGCGCCTGGGCCGGCAAGTGGATGAAGTGCGCCACGGTCTATCCGATCGAGACCCTGACCCGCCGTCCGACCAACGTGCCGCCGATCAATGGCGAGGCCAAGCTGGCGCCCGCGGCGCCGGCCGCTCAGCCGCAGAAAAAGTAGCCCGAAGCCGCGCTAGCGCGTCGCGCCGGGCTTCCAGAGCACGTCGGCCTTGCCCTTGTCGTTGGCCCAGCGGGCGGCGACGAACAGCAGGTCCGATAGGCGGTTCAGGTACTTGATGGCCGGGGCCCCGACGATTTCACCCTCGACGGTCATCAGCGCCACGCAGCCGCGTTCGGCGCGCCGGCAGACGGTGCGCGCCACGTGCAAGGCCGCCGCCGCCGGGGAGCCCGCGGGCAGCACGAATGAGGTCAGCGGCTCAAGCTCCGCGTTCAAGAGGTCGATCTCGCGCTCCAGGCGTTCGACCTGGCTGTCCAGGATGCGCAGCGGCTCCCATTCCGGCTTGCCGTGCTGCTCGGGCGTGGCGAGATCCGCGCCCAGGTCGAAGAGGTCGTTCTGGACGCGCTCCAGGATCGCGTCGAGCACGGGATCGCCTGCGGTATGCTGTCGCGCCTGGCCGATCGCGGCGTTGGTCTCGTCGACGCCGCCATAGGCCTCGACCCGTTGCGAGGCCTTGCTCACCGGCGCTCCGGTCGCCAGCCGCGTCGAGCCGGCGTCGCCCGTGCGCGTATAGATGCGATTCAGCGTGACCATCCGTCGCGGACTCTCGTTCCCTGAGTGGCGTTATCTAGCGAGCGAGCCTCATGCGCCCTTCCGCCACCAGAAGGCGGCGGCGACCAGGACGATGATGGCGATGAATTGCAGGAGCACCCGCAACCGCATCAGCTTGTTGGAATAGGAACGTCCGAAGTCGCCGCCGCGGAACAGAGCGTAAAGGCCCGCGCCCAGCGCGATCAACACCGCCAGAAGGGCGGCCGGGACGAGGAAGTCAAACAGATGGGACATGGCCCCAGAATAGGGGCTTGAGCGTCGACGCGCCATAGCGGCGGTCGATCACCTCAACCCGTCTCCGTTGAATTCGTTCGGCGAACTCGTTCGGCGGGCAAAATGTCGCAGTGACGCTATGGTAGCGTTCACATATCTAGGTTGCGCGTGTTTACTTACGTTGTTCGAGCCTGATTTCGCGGTTGCAAACGCGTCTCCCTGGCGTTAAGGCCCGCGCGTCCTATTTAGTAGTCTGCGTTCGTTGAACATGATCAACTCCCCACCGCGGATCGTTCAACGCCTTTCACTGACCCCAGCGGGGGTAGGAGATAGCCGCATGGCTCAGAGCGCCCGCTCTGTAGACATGGTCGAGCCCTCCGCGTTCGAGCGCGAAGAGGCCCTGGCCGAAGTCCGCCAACTGATCACCGATCTGCGCGACGCCGCGCAGGACGGTCGCCAGCTGGCTCGCCGTTACGCCGACGTCCTTCAGAACGTCGTCGATGAGTATTGCACCGAGTTCGAGAAGCGGGCCGAAGCCGCTCTCGCCCGCCTGGAGGCCGCCGCATGAGCTTCGTATCCGTCAATATCGATCAGGCCTCCGAGGCCCCGGTGAAGCTGACCCGCCGCGCGCTGGCCAAGCAGCGCACCCGCGAACGCGTCCTGGCCGCCGCCCGCCGCCTGTTCAGCGAGCGCGGCTATGAAGGCGCGACCATCCGGGACATCGCCCAGGCCGCCGGCATGTCGACCGGCGCGGTCTTCGCCAGCTTCGCCGACAAGTCGGAGCTGTTCGAGGAAATCCTGACCGCCGACTACGAAGTCATCTACGCCCAGATGACCCAGGCCGCCCGCAACGCCAAGACGGTGGACGAGGCGCTGATGGGGCTGTTTGGCGTCGCCTACAGCTTCCACGTCGAGCAGCTGCCGTTGCTGCGCGCCAGCATCGCGGTTTCGTGGACCCACTCCGAGGCCGCCGAGCGGCGCGCCCGGACCGATCTCAAGCATATCTTCCGTCTGATTGCCGAGGCCCTGCAGCGTGGCGTCGACCAGAAGCAGTTGAAGGCCGACGCCGATACTAAACTGTTGGCGGAGATCGTCTGGGACGTGTATCTCGCCAACTATCGTCGTGCGATCTACGACGGCTGGTCGGTCGAGGCTTTGCTGGCGCGGCTCTCCGATCAACTGAAGATCATCTTCGCGGGCGCTCGCGCCTAACGAATGGCGATCCCGTTCCGGGGGGGACGGGGCCGTCTTTGAAGTCAATCATGACGCTGGCGTGTTCGAGGGGGACGTGCGTGGGCGTAAGGAACGAGCAGAAGGCCGCGACGCGGGAGAAGGTTCTCGACGCGGCGCGCGACCTGTTCAACGAGATCGGGTACGACGAGACCACCATCCGCGCCATCGCGGAGCGGGCGCGGGTCTCCGTCGGCAGCGTGTTCACCACCTTCGCCTCCAAGGCGGAGGTGCTGAGTCATGTGATGGACCACCGGCTCAGCGAACTGTATGCCGAGTTCGACCGGGTGATCCCGGTTCTGCGGGGCAGCACGGCCGACCGGCTGTGCTCGATTTTCGCCATCCACTACGAGTTCGAGACGCGGCGGGTGAAGCTGTTCCTGGCGCACATCGCCGCCTCGTATAATCCGAGCAACGATCCGGGCGTCACACCCTACGGCCGTAATCCGCGCCTGACGGAGATGCTGCTCGACGTGCTGCGGGACGGCGTGCGCAAGGGCGAGGTGCGCGAGAACCTCGATCTGCCGCTGATCGCCGACACGCTGAAGGCCGCCTACGCCTGGAACTATCGCATGGCGGCCGCGGCGGGCGGCGAGATCGCCGCCGCCCAGATGTCGTCGGTGATGGACAAGCAGATCGCGATGATCGCCGAGGGCTGGAAGCCGCGCTGAGGCCAGCGCCTCACGACACGCGGCCCAGCCTCAGGTCCTGGTAGTCGTAGCTGAAGTCGGCCAGGGGCGAGACCGCCTTGACCAGGGCCGACACCACGCGGCCGTCCTTCAGGTCGAAGGTGAAGAAGGCGTCCTCCTGGGCGCGGTCGTCGAACACGGTCCTGAAGACCTCGCCGTCGAACGGCTCGAGCTTGCCGCGCAGGGCGGGAGTCTTGTCGAACGAGACGTGGAGGCCCTTCGTCTTGCCGCCCCTTTTTCCAGCGGGGGCGACGACGCTGATCGTCACCGTGCCGTACCAGGGGTCGCGATAGACGCCGGCATAGGCCTCCAGCGGCAGGCTGGGCTTGGCGCCGCCGCTGGTCGGCGTGGTGGCCCTGGCCAGGTCCTTCCGGAGCTGGGTCTCGCTTTCGGCCTGGACGCGCTTGCTGGAGGCGATCCAGTCGTAGTCGCTCCGGCCCTGCAGCCGGTCTGGGCCGCCATGGCGCAGGGCGCGCAGCACCGGCGTCTCCTCGGCGTTGGTCATCACCATGATCCCCGACTTCCGGCCCGGCAGCAGGCCCGTATAGGAGATGAACCCCGCGAGGCCGCCGGTGTGCCACAGCAGGCGCTCGCCGCGGTGATCCTGAACGAACCAGCCCAGGCCATAGGCCTGGATCGACGGGCGGACGGGATTGTCGTCGATCGGGCCGTCCGACCAGGTGGTGATCGTATGAGGTTTCCACATCTCGCGGGCGGTGGGGTCGTTCCAGAGGCGCTTGCCTTCGGGCGTCATGCCCAGGCCCAGCTGCGTCAGCATCCAGCGGGCGATGTCCTTGGGCGTCGAGTTCACGCCGCCGGCGGGGGCGGCGGCGTCGAAGCTGTTGTCGAAGGGCAGGACCTTCTGAGGCCCCATGCCCCGCGTCGGCGGCCCCAGGCGCGCATGGGGCGAGGCGCGGCGGGACCTGTCGACCAGGGCCGGGCTGGAGACGGTGCTGGTCATGCCCAGCGGATCGAAGATCCGGGTCTTGATCATCTCCTCCCAGCTCTTGCCCGAGACCGCCTCGATCACGGCCCCGGCGGCGACGTAGAGGACATTGTCGTAGGCGTAGCCGCCCCTGAACTGGCCGCCGATCGGCAGGTATTTGAGCCCCGCGACGATGTCGGCGCGGGTGTGGGTCGGCGCCGGCCAGATCATCAGGTCGCCCGCGCCCAGGGTCAGGCCGCTGCGATGGACCAGCAGGTCGCGGACCGTCATCAGCTTGGTGACGATCGGGTCGCTCATCTGGAAGGCCGGCAGATGCTTGGTGACCGGATCGTCCCAGGCCAGGCGGCCCTCTTCGACCAGCATGCCGATCAGGGCCGCGGTCATGGCCTTGGTGTTCGAGGCGATGCCGAAGACGGTGTTCTCGTCGCAGCGGTCCTGGGTCCCCAGCGTCTTGACGCCATAGCCCTTGGCCAGGGTGACCTTGCCGTGCTCGACGACGGTGATCCCAAGCCCCGGCTGGTCGGGGAAGGCGGCCATCACGTCCTGGGCGAACTGGTCGACGGCGGCGCCCACCGCGCCCGTCTCCTGACTCCAAGCCCGGCTCCCGAACGCCGCCAGTCCCGTGGTCGCGAGGGCCGAAACGAGGGCGGAGCGTCGGGTGGTGGTCAGCATGGCGTGTCCTTCGGGTAAGGACGCGAGGCTAAGCTGATGCTCCGGCGGCGGACAAGGGGAGCAACGGGTTACCCCTCTCTCAAAGAGAGAGCGACTGTCTGGATGGTCAAGCGTTGGCCATTGCGTTTCGCGCGTCC
>NZ_LSJA01000246.1 GCF_001556515.1 Caulobacter sp. CCH9-E1
CGTCAGATGTGTATAAGAGACAGGCGTAACCTTGAGCGGCGAGAGCCCGCTCAAGAGCGGGGTGGGAGGCGGGGAAGGGCATATGGGTCCAGTTCACGTCTGCGACCGCGCACACAAACACGCGCGGCTCGCGCCATGACCAAATCGGGCCCCTTTGAAGCCTTGAACGCTTCCCTCGGACCGCTTCTTGGTCGAATTCCAACAAAAATAGCCCCCTTCCGCCGCCGAAGCGACACGAAGGGGGCTCGATGAGCGGCCTTATGCGCTTGTTGCGGCGCAAAAAGCAAGGGCGGAGCGAAGAAGGGGCGGCCTCGGCCTTAGATGAGGCCGACGTCTTCGCGACGTCGCGCCGTCAGTTCGCCGGCCAGTCGGGCCACGCCGGCGGTCAGCAGACCCAGCATCGCCATCATCAGCGCCTCGGCCAAGCCTGGCGCCAAGATGGGCAGGCTGGGCGTAACCCCCATATTGGCGATGCCGACCGCGCCGGCCAGCAAGGTGTAGGCGGCCGCGGCGAAGCCGAGGGGCAGGGCGCTTCGGGCGATCGCGCTCAGCCATTTGGCGTCTCGTCGGGCGATGGCCGCGACCGGCGCGGCGATCAGTCCGGCCAGCAGGATAATCGCGATCAGCTTCACGGGAATCGCGGCGTTGGAGAAGACGGCGACCAAGGTGAGCGACTTCTCGGTGGCGGCCTGGGCCGGCGTGTCGAGGAATATCGCGCCGAGCGCGGCGAAGGTGACGTGGGGCAGACGCATGCGATCTCCTTTTAAGTGATTACGACTGTAAAATCCCTCGAAGGGTTACGTTTGTAAATTTTAAAGTCAACCTCGGTTGTGAAAGCCCTCCACGGCCGCAGGCCCCCGCCTGACCACGCTCCGCGTGGTCGTCCGCCCCCGGAGGGGGCGGAAGGAAACGCGCCTTCTTCCCCCTCCGGGGGAGGAGCGCGTCAGCGCGGAGGGGGCAAGTAGGAGCGTTCGCGGCGCTCTATGATCCGCGTATCCGGACTCGAACCGAACGATTT
>NZ_LSJA01000247.1 GCF_001556515.1 Caulobacter sp. CCH9-E1
CATGTTCCACCGTCCGTCGCAGCACAAGCAGTTTGGGGTTTTCCTGCCGGTCGCCAACGGCGGCTGGATCATCTCCAAGACCGCGCCGACCTTGGACGGCCTCTATGCCCAGAACCGCGCGGCGGCCGTGAAGGCCGACGAGGTCGGCATGGACTTCGTGATGTCGATGGCCAAGTTCCGCGGCTTTGGCGGTGAGACCGACCACTGGGGCACGGCGCTGGAGTCGGTCACCATGATGGCGGGCATCGCCGAGGCCACCCGGAACGTGAAGATCTGGGCGACCCTCCATCCGTTGCTGCAGAACCCGGCCGTGGCGGCCAAGATGATCGCCACGCTCGACCATATCAGCGGCGGCCGCGCGGGCCTCAACATCGTGGCCGGCGCCTATAAGGGCGAGTTCGACCAGATGGGGGCGTGGGACGACACCCTGACCCACGACGATCGTTACGCCCTGACCGAGGAATGGACGACGATCGTCAAGCGGCTGTGGTCGGAGGACAGCGTCGACTTCCAGGGCCAGTACTTCACGATGAAGGACTGCCAGTCCAAGCCCAAGCCGCTGTCCAAGCCGCGCCCTGATCTGGTCTGCGCGGGCATGAGCGATCGCGGCTTCCAGTTCTCGGTGCGCGAGGCCGACGTCTGCTTTATCGGCGGCCGCACGCAGGACGAGCGCCGCGACGCCTCCCTGCGGGCCAAGAAGGCCGCCGAGGCCCTGGGCAAGACCATCAAGACCTTCGCCATGTGCACGGTCGTCCACGGAGACACGGACGCGGACGCCGAGGCCAAGGTCCAGCACTACAAAGACGGCGCCGACATGGGCGCGATCCTGGCCATGCTGGAAAGCTGGGGCGTGCCGGCCGAGAAGCTGTCGAGCGTCGCGGCCGCGCAGGGCGCGTTCATGACCCAGACCGTGGTCGGCTCGCCCACGTCCTGCGCGGCGCAGATCGAGGAGTTTCTGCGCTACTGCGAGTTGGACGGCCTGATGATGATCTTCCCCGACTATGTCGAAGGGCTGACGATGTTCGGCGCCGAGATCCTGCCGGGCCTCCGGGCGGTGTTC
>NZ_LSJA01000024.1 GCF_001556515.1 Caulobacter sp. CCH9-E1
CGAGATGGAACGCAGAGCGGCTTAACCCCGTCCACTTTTTCGGGGGAAGATCACCTCGATGGACGTGACCGGCGTTACGTTCGGCAGCGAGCATCGCCGCTCGCTGAACAAGAACCGCTTCAACCAGCTGGCCCTGACCGGCAAGTGGGACGCGACCGAACATCTGACAATCGACGGGCATGTCGGCTACGAGAAGTCGACCTACAAGACGCCCTACGACGACAAGCTCTACATGCGCGCCAAGGGCAATCTGGTCGCCGAATACGGCTCGGACGGCCGTTCGGCCTCGTTCCAGTATCCGAATTGGGACCCGGCTAACGCCGCCAACTACGCGATGGACTCGTTCTATTATCGCGGTTTCCAGAACCAGTCGAAGCTGCGTGAAGGCGTGCTGAACGCGCGCTATGAACTGAACGATCAGTGGACCCTGCGCGCCGGGGTCGCCTATCACCGCTTCAGCCAGGGCGGCATCGACATCTTCTACGATGACAACGTCAACGGCACCCGCTCCAAGACCCGCGGAACCTCGGTGGGCGACATCACCTCGGTCTTCACCAACGAGTTCGGTTCGTGGCTGATCGGCGACTACGACAAGGCCTTCGCCAAGTATAAGGAATATCACCGGTTCGGCCCGAACAAGGACGGCACCGGCGGCGCCCTGCAGGACATCGAGAACGTCTACGAGACGACCGAGACCACGACGTCGGGCTTCGTCCAGGCCGACTGGGACACCCAGCTGATGGGCAAGCGCTTCCGCGGCAACATCGGCCTGCGCGGCTACGACACCGACACCCGCAGCACCGGCTGGATCCAGGGCGACAACTACGCCTATCTGGGCACCGCCGACGTGAAGGGCGGCTATTCGGGCGTCCTGCCAACCCTGAACACCGTGCTGGAGCTGACGCCGGAGGTGCAGGTGCGCTTCTCGGCCACCCAGAACCTGAACCGTCCGGGCCTGGGCTCGATGGCGGCCAAGGGCTCGGCCGACTACGTGCTGACCGAGAGCGGCCAGATTAGCAAGATCACGGGCTCGCGCGGCAACCCGAACCTGATGCCGTACAAGGACGACACGCTGGACGTGGCCGTCGAGTACTACTTCGGCAACACCGGCATGCTGTCGGCCAGCGTGTTCCAGAAGAGCATCAAGAACTACATCGACACGCGCCGGCTTGAGAAAGTCCCGTACAGCCAGACGGGTCTGCCGCTGTCGCTCGTTCCGGGCGCCACGGCCAACACGATCGTGGACGAGTTCTCGATGCCGGTGAACATCCCCGGCAAGACCAAGCTGACCGGCGTCGAACTGGCCGGCCAGGCCCAGTTCACCTTCCTGCCGGCGCCGTTCGACAACATGGGCGTGGTGGCCAACTACACCTATGTCGACGCCGACAAGGACCTGACCGGTATCTCCAAGACCAGCTACAACGCCACGCTCTACTACGAGACCGATCGTTGGGGCGTTCGCGGGTCGTTGAACCACCGTACGCGTTGGTACACCGGCCTCAACAGCTCGCCCATGAGCGCCAGCACCCGCGGTTTCGAGGGCGGCACCTATATCGACGCCGCCGCCTTCTACAACTTCAGCGACAGGCTGCAGATCTCGCTGGATGCGGTCAATATAACCAACCAGAAGGACACGCAGTTCTGGGGCCAGAACCGCTACCTCTATAACCAGAACCAGAGTGGTTCGACCTACATGCTGGGTCTGAGCTACAAGTTCTAAGCAAACGCTGACGGCGCCTCGCTTATCGAGCGGGGCGCCGTTCTTCGTCTATCCGGAAACTATGATCGTCTCTCATCGCCACCGCTTCATCTTCGCCGCGGTCCCAAAGACAGGCACGCACGCCGTCCGCCAGGCCTTGCGCGAGCGAATGGGCGACGAGGACGTCGAGCAGGTCGGCTTGTTCGTGAACAAGCGCTTCCCCTGGGCCGATCTCGCGGCGATCCAGCACGGGCACCTGTCCCTGCGCCAGGTGCGGCCTTATCTCGGCGAAGAGGCCTTCGCCGCCTATTTCAAGTTCGCCTTCGTGCGCAATCCGTTCGATCGCTTCGTCTCGTATTGCGCCTTCATGCTGCGCGGCGGCGACGTGTTTCAACGGCAGCCGCGCGAGGCCATGCGCCATTTCCTGTTCGTGGACCCGCCGGAAGGCCACATCCTGTTCCAGCCCCAGGCCTGGCTGTTGGTCGACGACGACGGCGAGACGCTGCTCGCCGATCAGGTGGGACGGGTCGAGGACATGCAAGGCTCCTACGACGCGATCTGCGCGCGCATCGGCGTCGCGCCGCGTCCGCTGGATCGGGTCAACAGCACCTCGCACCAGGACTATCGCGCCTATTATGACCGCGCGCTGATTGACGGCGTCGCCAAGCGTTACGCCCAGGACCTCGAGCTCTTCGGCTACGACTTCGAGGGCGCGCGATGAGCGGCGCGCGGCTCGAGCTGACGGCCAACCCGCGCAAGACGAGGGCGGTGCGCCGCCTCGGCCCGGTCGATGTCGCCGCCCTGCGGGCCGCCGTGCTGGCGATCCCCGAGGCGATCTGGGACGCCGAGAACGCGGCCAAGCCCAACAAGTTCGAGGTGCTGGACACAACCCGGCACATTGTCTTCCGCTTCGTCGACAGTCCGCGCGACTGGCGCGGTTCGCACGACCGCCCCGCCTGGGCGGCCTGGCGGGATCGGCTGGAGCCGGTGTTGGCCCAAGCGGTTCGCGACTACGGCTACGCCCGCGGCGTGTTTCCGCGCGTGATGCTGGCGCGGATGCCGGCCGGCGGTGTGATCCATCCGCATATCGACGCCAATCCGGCCGCCAAGTGGCCGCACAAGATCCACGTGCCGCTAACGACCAATTCCGATGTGATCTCGTTCTTCGGCGGCGCCGAGCATCACTTCCCGGTGGGCGAGGCGGTCGAAGTCGACAACCTCGGCCCCCATTGGGTGCGCAACGCGGGCGGTACGGACCGCATCCACCTGATCTTCGAATATTTCGACCCGGACCAGCCTGACCCGGCGTGGCTGGCGCCGCTCCTGAGCGCGACGTCGTGAACGGTTCCGAGGCGCGAGACGAGCGAGAAGCCCTGCTGCGCGAAGCCCGGACGCTGCGCGAACAGCGACGCGTCACCGAAGCGCTGACCTCGCTTGAGCGCTTGCGGGAAGACCATCCGCGCTTCAGCCGGCTTCATCAGGAGCGTGCGCAGTGCCTGATCGCCTTGGGAGAGGGGCCGGCCGCGATCGCCGCCCTGCGTGAGGCCGTGGCGCTAAATCCCACGCTCCCCGCCTGCTGGGACATGTTGGAACAGCTGCATCGCCTGCGGGGAGAGGAGGGCGATGCCAGCGTCGCGGCTCGGAATCTAGCGGTTCTCAAGCAGCTTCCGCCCGCGATCGTGGCGGCTCAGAGCCTGCTGGCCGACGGCGATCTCGAGCCCGCCGAGGAGATCCTGCGCGCCCACCTGCACACGGCTGGCGAGAGCGTTGGCGCGCTCCGCCTCCTGGCTCGCATCCGGCTGGAAGGCGGGGCCGCGGACGAGGCCGAGGTCCTGCTGGCCGCGATCCTGGAGCGCGCGCCGGACTATCGCGAGGCGCGTTTCGACTACGCCATGGCGCTGCTGCAGGGCCAGAAGCATCGGGCGGCGCGCCAGCAGGCCGAGCGACTGCTGAAAGACGCGCCAGACGCTCGCGACGTCCTGAAGCTGTACGGCGCGGCCTGCCTAGGCCTTGGCGATTTCGAACCGGTGATCGACCTCGACGCGCGGCTCCTGGCCGGACCATGCGAGTCCGCCGAGGAGGTCGCCGACCTGCGCCTGTGGCGCGCCAACGCCCTGAAGGCCATGGGACGCGGCGTCGAAGCCGTCGCCGATTATCGCGCCGCCCTGTCGGCCTGTCCGGATCATGGCGTAGCATGGTTCAGCCTGGCGAACCTCAAGACCCATGCGTTCGACGACAACGACATCACGCGCATGCGCGCCGCCGAGGCCCGGCCCGGCCTGCAGGACATGGATCGCGTCTATCTGCGCTTCGCCCTTGGAAAGGCGCTCGAGGATCAAGCCGACTATGCCGCCTCCTGGGGGTTCTACGCGCGCGGCAACGCCCTAAGGCGGACATCGAGCCGCTACAGGACGGATGTCGCCGAACGTTTCGCGGAGCGTCTGAAGCAGACCATGACCGCCGAGGCGTTCGCGAAGCGAGCGGGGTGGGGGACGGACAGTTCAGCACCGATCTTCGTTCTGGGGCTTCCGCGCTCGGGCTCGACCCTGATCGAACAGATCCTAGCGTCGCACGCCCAGGTCGAGGGCACGCACGAGCTGACCGAAATCGGCCGATACGTCGGCGAGCTGTGCGGGCGAGACCCCGATTGCGGCCTGCCCGAAAACCCCGCCGCGCTTCTCGACCTGACGGCCGCGCAAGCCCGCGCTCTGGGCGAACGGTTCCTGGGCGAGACGCGCGCCTATCGGCGGCTGGGGCGGCCATTCTTCATCGACAAGATGCCCAACAACTTCTGGCACATTGGCCTGATCCAGCTGATCCTGCCGCGCGCCACGATCGTCGATGTGCGGCGTGAGCCGATGGCCTGCTGCTTCAGCAACTTCAAGCAGCTGTTCGGGACGACGAACCAGGAATTCACCTACAGCCTGGAAGACATCGCCGGCTATTATCGGATCTATCTCGACCTGATGCGGCATTGGGAGGCCGTGCTGCCTGGACGCGTGCTCAGGGTGCGGTACGAGGACGTGGTCGACGATCTGGAAGGCGCCACGCGTCGCATGCTGGACCATATGGGCCTGCCCTTCGAGCCGTCGTGCCTGCGCTTCCATGAGACCCGGCGCGGCATCCGGACGCCCAGTTCCGAGCAGGTGCGCCAGCCGATCGGGCGTGACGGCCTTGAGCAATGGAAGCGCTACGCGCCCTGGCTTGCGTCGCTACGCACGGCGTTGGGCGATGTGCTGACGGAGACGGCCTGACATGCGTCTTTCGAGACCCTTCTTCCAGCTGCCGCTGCTGTTTGACGTCTCCCGGCTCCAGGCGGAGGTCGCCGGCTTGCCGCCCGAGGCCTGGGTCTCCCATCCGGACCAGGTGCCCGGAAACAGCGCGGTCCGGCTGATCACCGCGGGCGGGGGCGACAACGACGGCGTGCAAGGGCGCATGGCGCCGACGCCGTGGCTCGAGGCCATGCCCTATCTGAAACAGGCCCTGGCGGGATTTGGCGTGGTCTGGAGCCGCTCGCGGCTGATGCGCCTGGCGCCGGGCGCGGGCGTGCCCGAGCACGCCGACATCAACTATCACTGGCACACCCGCGTGCGGCTGCACATTCCTGTGCTCACGTGGCCGGAGGTGCGCTTTCACTGTGATGGCGAAGCCGTGCACATGGGCGCCGGCGAGGCCTGGGTTTTCGACAACTGGCGGCGTCACCACGTCGAGAACAACGCCGCCGGCGAGCGGATCCATCTAGTCGCCGACACGACCGGCACGGCGGCGTTCTGGCGGTTCGTGCATGCGCCGGCGCCGCCGCGAGACCAATGGCGCTCGGTGAACTGGGATCCGACCGCCGATCATCCGCTGCTGACCGAACTGAACCAGCGCTCGCCGATCATGCCGGCGGCGGAGGTCCAGTGGCTGTTGGACGACCTGCGGGACGAGCTGACCGTGTCGAGCGACAGTCCCGAAGCGCGTGCGCGGGCGGCGCGGTTCATCCAGGTGCTGGAGAGTTTCGCGTTCGATTGGCGGCAACTGTGCGCGCTGCATGGCCTCGGCGGCGGGGCGGCTCCGGCGTTCCGCCATCTCGCCGGAGCGCTTGGCGAGGCCGTGCGCCCCCTGGCGGAGGGCTTAGTGATGCGCACCAACGGCGCCGGCGCGCTGCTGGTGCTGGAGAAGCGTGTGTTGCAGCATCTCGTCGCCGAAGATGCTGCGCGGTGAGGGAAGGTTCGTCTTGAAGCAGGGTTTTGATCTGGCCGTGGTGGGCGCTGGCATTGTCGGCCTGGCCCACGCCTTGGCCGCCGCGCGGTTGGGCAAGCGTGTGGTTGTCGTCGACCGCGACGCCCAGGCCAATGGCGCCTCGGTTCGCAACTTCGGTTTCGTGACCGTCACGGGCCAGGAGCGAGGCGCGGTCTGGAGCCATGCGCGTCGCTCGGCGGAGGTGTGGCGCGAGGTCGGCGAGGCGGCGGGTATCGATGTTCTCCAGCGCGGCCTGACGATGATCGCCCGGCGCCCCGAAGCCGAGGCCGTACTCAAGGCCTTCCTGGAAACCGAGATGGCCGAGGGCTGCGCCTGGCGCGACGTCGACGCGCTCGCCGATCGCCTCCCGACGCGGGGCCAAGTGCTGGGCGGGTTGACCAGCAGCGTCGATCTACGCGTGGAGTCGCGCACCGCCATCCCGCGCCTGGCGGCTTGGCTCGAGGCCGCGCATGGCGTCACCTTCCTGCGGGGCGTGTCGGTTCGCGGCGTCGAGACCGGGCGGCTGGAGACCTCCGCCGGCGTTGTCACGGCCGACGCCATCGTGGTCTGCCCGGGCGATGATCTCGCGACCCTGTTTCCGGACAGCTTCGCTCGCGCGGGCGTGACCCGCTGCAAGCTGCAGATGCTGCGCCTGGCTGATCCGGGCTGGCGGCTGCCGGCGCCGGTCATGTCCGACCTCGGCCTGGTCCGCTATCTCGGCTACGCCGCCTTGCCGGAGGCGAAGGCCTTGCGCGCCCGGCTCGAAGCCGAACAGCCCGCGCATCTGGAGCATGGCGTCCACCTGATCGTCGTGCAAAGCGCCGATGGATCGCTGGTGGTTGGCGACAGCCATCACTATGCGCCGACGCCCGATCCTTTCGCCCGCGACGATGTCGACGCCCTGATCCTGGACGAGTTCGCGCAAGTGTTCGGACAGGCGCCGCCCCCTGTGATCGAGCGCTGGATCGGCACCTACGCATCGGCCTCAGGACACAGCCTGGTCGAGACGCCCGCGCCGGGCGTGCGCCTGGCCGTGGTGACGGGCGGCACCGGCGCGTCGACCGCGTTCGGCCTCGCCGAAACCGTCATCGCCGATCTGCTGGACTTGCCCCAAGGAGCCTTCGCGTGAGCCACAGCCCTATCCAGGCCGTCATCTTCGACTGGGCCGGCACGATGATCGACTTTGGCTGCCGCGCGCCCGTCCTGGCGCTCCGGGAGGTGTTCGCCGAGGCTGGGGTCGAGATCACGGAAGCCGAGGCGCGGGCCGACATGGGCCGCGCCAAGCGTGATCACGTCCGCGCTCTTTTGGGCATGCCAAGGATCGCCGAGGCTTGGCGGGCGCGGTGCGGCCAAGCCAGCGACGAACGGGACGTCGGTCGTCTGCACGACGCCGTCGAACCGAAAATGCGCGAGGCGGCCCGGGGCTGCTCGGCCCTGATCCCGGGCGCGGCGTCTCTGGTCGCGGACCTGCGCGCGCGGGGCGTGAAGATCGGTTCGACGACCGGCTACACGCGCCCAATGATGAGCGACATCCTGCCGCTGGCCGCCGAGCAGGGCTATGCGCCGGACGTCGTGGTGTGCGCTGGCGAAACCGCCGAGGGGCGACCTTCGCCCCTGATGATGTGGAAGGCGTTGGTCGCGCTAGGGGCATGGCCGGCCAGAGCCTGCGTCAAGGTCGACGACGCCGTCGTCGGGATCACCGAAGGGCTCGAGGTCGGCGCCTGGACGGTGGGCCTTTCCGCATCCGGCAACGGGGTGGGCTTGAGCCTGGAGGCGCTGGCCGATCTGCAGGCCGACGAGCGCGCCTCTTGCGTCGCGGCGTCCGCTCAAGCCTTGCGAGACGCCGGGGCGCATTATGTCGTCGAGACGCTGGCCGAGTTGGGCCCAGTGCTGCTCGAGATCGAGGCGCGGATCGCCCGGGGCGAGCGACCGGTCTAGAGCTTGCCGGCTTCGCGGATCAGGTCGCGCAGGAGGTCGGCGTACTCGTCAAAGCCGGCGACCTCCGCCTCCAGATCCTTCCCCGCCTCGTCATACCCGCGGAGCTTTTGCGCCGCGCCGGCGTGGGGATCGGCCAGGAAGACCTTGATTTCGTCGGGGTTCATCGGCCCGCCTTGCAGCGCCAGGCTTTGTTTCGAGGCGTAGCTGAGGCGGCCGGCATAGGTCGGATCAACGGCGACGCGATAGCGCTTGGCCGCCACGTGCAGCCGGATCGGCTCGCTCACCTCGGGGCCGAAGCCGCGCGCTAGATAGCCGGCGCCGATCTGCTCGTGGCGGGTGTCGATGCCACGGTCCGCGGCGTCCTCGCCGATCTTCTGCATCAGATGGCCGATGTCGTGCAGCAGGGCCGCGGCGACCAGGCTCGGGGACGCGCCGTCCAGCTTGGCGTGATGCGCAGCCTGCAGGGCGTGCTCCATCTGGGTGACGTCCTCGCCGTAGTGCAGGTCGCCCATCCGGGTGAAGAGGTCGGTGATTTCGGCCAGGAACATGTCGGCCGCGGAACTCGAAGTCATGCTGTATCCGTAGGTTTTCAAGGCTTACAGGCGCATGCGCCCGATGCCGGGATCGGTGCGGCTGGCCCGCCCGGTCTCAAGATGGCCGGCCAGGCGCTGAACGAAACTGGGATCATCCGCGTGGGTGAGGGTGAGATCGTACCAGTGGTCGCTGCCGCGAAGATCCCAGACGGCCTGGGTGGTTTCGCCGGCCTTCAGGCTGATGCTCTGACGCGCCTCGCCGTCGGACAGGGGATAGGCCTCCTCCATCCGGGCGATCACGACGCCGGCCTTTTCGGACTTAAGCTTGACGAGCAGACGCGACCGCGCGTCGGGCAGGACCTTGATGGCGGGCTGCGTCCTCGACGCGTCGCCCGCGAAGCGGCGGTAGAAGCCGTTGGGCCCATGGACGGTCAAGTCATAGGGACCGGGCGCCTGGCCCGCGCGATTCCAATGCCCCGCCGCATAGGCTTGCCCCGCCGCGAGGGTGAAGCGCCAGGGGCCCTCGCGGTCGGTGTTGTCGAACACCTGGAACACCGCGCCCGCGCGTCCGGCGTTGACCAGGTCGATCCAGACCTTGCCATCCTTCACGCGCACGTCTGCCGACAGCAGGTAGGGTAGGGCGCGAGCCCCGCGCTGCGGGCCTTCCTGCGCCGACGCGGTCTGGACCGCCGGGATGCGCAGACTGGGCGCGGCCTTGGAGCGCGCCACACGCTGCATGTAGTCCGTTGTCGCCGGCAGGGTCAGGGCCGACCAGTCCTTGTTCGGCGCGGCGAAGTCGAAGGCCGACGTCAGGTCGCCGCAGACCGTCCGACGCCAATCGCTGATGTTCTCCTCGCGCACCCCGAAGCGGCGCTCCAGGAACCGCAGGATCGAGGTGTGGTCGAACACCTCCGAGCAGACGAAGCCGCCGCGCGTCCACGGCGAGACGATGATGGCCGGCACCCGGATGCCCAGGCCCAGCGGGTGAGCGCCCTTGTTCTCGACGTCGGCCTGGCCATAGTCCTTGCTCTCGCCGGCGACCGAGACCGAGCTCCACCCTTGGTCGGCGGTCAAGGGGGGCATCGGCGGCTGCATGTGGTCGTAGAAACCGCCCGCCTCGTCGTAGTTGATGATGAAGACGGTCTTGGCGAACACCTCGGGGTGATCGACCAGCGCCTTGACCAGCTCGGCGCAGACGTGCTCGCCCTTCGAAGGCTCGGCCTGGGGATGTTCGGACAGGTCCGCGGCGGTGACGATCCACGAGACCTGAGGCAGGCGATCGGCGGCCACGTCGGCGCGGAAGGCCTCGACCAACTGTTCGCCATCCGATCGGGTGCGGTCGACGCCGGTCTTGTGCTCCGACACCCATGAGCGCCCTCGCGCGTAAAGGGGCGAGTCCTTGGGGCACGGGCGGAACGGCTTGAACACCGACAGGATGTTGTCGCCGAAGTTGTCGTACTCCTGATAGACCTTCCAGCTGATCCCGGCCGCCTGCAGCCTTTCGGCGTAGGTCGTCCAGTCGTACGGCCCCTTGGCCATCGGCCTATCGGTGGCCATGTCGGCGCTGGGCGTCTCGTTCTCGCCGTAGTTGCTCATCTCCGGGTCGCCGCCGACCTTCCCGCCGCCGTTGCAGCCCGTCCAGAGATGCAGGCGATTGGGATAGGTCTGGGTCAGGGTCGAGCAGTGATAGGCGTCGCAGACGGTGAAGGCGCTGGCCAGCGCATGATAGAAGGGCAGGTCGGAGGCCTTGTAGTAGACCATCCGCTTGTGCAACTCGCCGCTATGCCCCCATTGGTCATAGCGTCCGCCATTGACGATGGTGATGGCCGCCTGATGGCCCTGGTCGGAGCCATCGACCGTGTAGGCGTTGGTGGCCGAGGCGTCGCCATGGAAAGGCGCGACAAAGCCGTCCGGATGCTCGCGGCTCGGCTGACGCCAGACTGACGCTCCGCCGGGCAGGCGCTGCGGCCGAGGGTCGCCAAAACCCCGGACCCCGTTCAGCGTCCCGAAGTAATGATCGAACGCCCGGTTCTCCTGCATGAAGATCACGACGTGCTCGACATCCATGATCGTGCCGGTTCGATGGCGCGCGGGGATCGCCAAGGCGCGTGCGATGGTCGCCGGCAACATCCCCGCGGCGGCGCCAACCGCGGCGGCGCGCAGAAGCGAGCGTCGATCGGCGGCCATGATCCTTCTCCCATAATTCGATTTGGTATAGACCAGATTGGCGCGAAGCTTTCGTGACATTTTGAAGCCGCGCGCGTTCAACCCGATCGGGTTCCTTGACCCCGGGAAGGCCCCCTCCCATCCTTAAGGGCGGCGGGATTCGACCGCTGGCCAGGTCGTTCGATGCAACAGCCCGAAAGTCTTCAGTATCTCGGCGTGCGTGACGACATCGCCGCCCGCATCACGGCCGGCGAATTCAAGCCCGGCGAGCGGCTGCCTTCCGAGCGTCAGCTGCAGATCGGCGGGGGCGTGGCGCGCGGCACCGTGCGAGAGGCGCTATTCCAGCTCGAAGCCGAGGGGATCATCTACCGGAAGGACCGCAGCGGCTGGTACGTTTCACCGCCGCCCGTCGTCTACGATCCGACGCGCTGGGAGGGCTTCATGTCCTACGTCGAGGCGCAGGGACGGCGGCCCGAAACCGAGACGCTCAGCAAGGTCGAGATCACCTGCGACGGCATCCTGGCCCAGATCTTTTCGCGTCCGATCGGCGCGCCGATGTACTGGATCCGCCGGCGCCGTTCGATCGACGGCCGCGCCGTGCTGATCGAGAGCATCATCGTCGATGGCGCCCGCGCCCCCGGCCTGATCGAGCACGACCTGAATGGCTCGCTGACCAGCGTCCTGAAGACGGTCTATGGCATCGGCGTGGCGCGCAACAAGGTCGACATGCGGCCCTGCGCCCTGACGCGCGACGAGGCCGAGGCGCTGCGCGTGAAGTCCGGCCTGCCGGGCCTCAGCCTCGTGCGGACCTGCTATGACGCTCAAGGTAATGTCGTCGAGTTCGACCGCGAATACTGGCGACATGACGCCTTGACCGTCAGCGTCGATATTCGGGTCCGCTAGGCGAGGTCGCCGTCATCGAGCCGACATGTCCGTGGTCTAGACCAAGTCAGTTTATCGAAGGGCGTATCCATGACATTCGGTCCCCGGCGCTGGCTTGAGCGCGCCAATCCGCTGGCCTTCGCGCTGTTCGCGGGACTGGCGGGATTCTGCGCCTATTTCTCGATGTACGCCTTCCGCAAGCCGTTCGCCGCGGCGACGTTCGGCGCTGTCGAAGGTTGGACCTTCGCGGTCGACTACAAGATCGCCCTCGTGCTGGCCCAGGTGCTGGGCTACGCCCTGTCCAAGTTCATCGGCGTCAAGGTCATCTCGGAGATCGATCCCGCCCGCCGAGGCGCGGCCATCCTTGGCTTGATCGGCGCTTCCTGGGTGGCCCTCCTGGGCTTCGCCCTGGTTCCCGCGCCGTGGAATGTCGCGGCCCTGTTCCTGAACGGCCTGCCGCTGGGCATGATCTGGGGCCTGGTGTTCGGCTACATGGAGGGGCGTCGGACCTCCGAGGTCCTAGGGGCCATCCTCTGCGCCAGCTTCATCCTCTCATCGGGCGTCGTGAAGTCGGTCGGCAAATGGCTGATGAGCGACTTCCACGTCTCTCCGTTCTGGATGCCGGCCGCCACCGGCGCGGTCTTCATGCCGTTGCTGGCGGTCTCGGTCTGGGCGCTGAGCCAGCTTCCGCCGCCCAACGCCGCCGACGAGGCCGCTCGGGTGCGCCGCCAGCCTATGGACGGCGCCCAGCGCCGGGCGTTCCTGGCGACCTATGCCCCCGGTATCGTGCTGCTGGTGCTTTCCTATGTTCTGCTGACCGCGCTGCGCGACTTCCGCGACAACTTCGCCGCCGAGATCTGGACCGCGCTGGGCTTTGGCAAGGCCTCGGACGTCTTCACCGCCAGCGAGCTGCCTGTCGCCGTGATCGCTCTGGGCGTCCTGGGCGCGGTGATGCTGGTGAAGGACAATCTGCGCGCGCTGCTCGTGATGCATGGCGTGATCTTCACGGGCTTCGTCCTACTCGGCGTCTCGACCCTGGCCTTCCAGGCGCACATGCTGTCGCCGCTCAGCTGGATGATCCTCACGGGGGCGGGCGTCTATCTGGCCTATACGCCTTTCAACGCGATGCTCTTCGACCGCATGGTCGCTTTCAGCGGCCAGGTCGGGACGGCGGGCTTCCTCATCTATGTCGCCGATGCGTCGGGCTATCTGGGCAGCGTCGCGCTGCTGATTTGGCGCAACTTCGCCATGATCGACCTCGACTGGCTCCACTTCTTCGTCGCCAGCATCTACGCAACGAGCCTTTTTGGCGCGGCCTGCACCGTTCTCGCCGGCCTCTATTTCGTCGCCCGGTCTCGACGCCCGAGAGAGCAGGGCGTCCCGCAAATGGACGCCTTGGAGGCCCCTCCGTCGTCAACCTAGATGCGCGGTGAGCGGGGAGGGCGCGCGCGCACTTCGGCGAGATCCTGACCGACGTCGCCGGCCTTGCCGAGCAGGGCCCAAAGCCTCGCCTTCAGGCGGGACGCTTTGGCCTGGACGCCCTTGGCCGAAACATGCGGCGCGCGCGGCCGGCGGCGGCAAGGTGGTCTTCGATGTCGCCCACGAGAGCTGACACAGTCCAGGGCCGTTGCCGAGACGGGCGGGAGCCCACATTGGCTGACGATGGCGGAGCTGAATCACAAGCTCTAATCGCTCTCCGCCACCATCGACGCCACTAGCGCCTAACCGCGATCAATGAGGCGCTGATCGGGATCGCGGAAGCGGTGCGCGCCGAGGATTGGGCGACGAGCCAGCGGCAGGTCCGCTGGCGTGAAGTTTTCATGAAATCCGCCGCTAGCCGCTGAGGCTTCGTACGGCGCTGTCGTTGAGGGCGTCGGGGGGCGAGAGCCGGGCGCAAAGGTCCGGCCCGCCCCGTCTCAACAAAGACTTGGGGATATCAACGATGATCGGACTGAACATGAACCGCCGCACGGCCTGGCTAATGACCAGCTGCGCCGCCATTGGCCTGTTCGCCACGACCAGCGTCCAGGCTCAGGCGACCGCCTCGCAGGACCAAGTCGAGGAAATCGTCGTCACGGGCAGCTATCGTCGCAGCCTGGAGAAGGCCATCGACATGAAGCGCGAGAACGTCGGGTTCTCGGACTCGATCGTCGCCACCGACGTCGCCAACTTCCCTGAACAGAACCTGGCCGAAGCGCTGCAGCGCATGCCCGGCGTGACCATCGAGCGCAACAAGGGTCTGGGCGGCCGCGTCAGCGTCCGCGGCCTGCCCGCCGAGTTCACCTTCGTCACCATCAACAACCTGGCCACGGCCTCGGGCAGCGGCGGCCGCGACGTCGAGTTCGATATCTTCGCCTCGGAAGTCGTCCAGCAGGTGACGGTGCAGAAGTCGCCGCGCGCCTCGGACGAGGAAGGCGGCATCGCCGGCGCGATCAACATCTCGACCGCGCGCCCGTTCGACTACAGCGGCCGCAAGCTGGTGGCCTCGGCCGAGGGCGCCTACAACTCGATCTCGGAAAAGACCGATCCGAAGGTCGCGTTCCTGGCCAGCGACACCTGGGGCGACTGGGGCGGCCTCGTCTCGTTCTCGGCGGCCCGCCGGACCAACCGCACCGACTCCAACTCGGGGATCAACTTCCGTCCGATGTTCCGCTTCCTGGAAGCGGGCGGCACGCGCGCCGCGCAGGCCGCCTCGGTGCTGGCGCGCGACGCCGGCGTCGTGGTCAAGGACGTTCGCAATCGCGACGAGACCGGCCGCATCATCTTCCAGGACAAGGTCGGCGACCGCGCCTATCTGAACACCCAGGACCAGTGGGGCGGCACCGCCTCGCTGCAGTACAAGCCCTCGGCCAACTTCGACATCGCCTTCGACCTGATGGTCGGCGGCTATGAGGCGACCGAAGACCAGTACGACGCCGCGGCCTATTCGGCCTCGAGCCGCAGCACGCTGGAAACGATCCACGCGTACGACAAGACGACGCTGTCGCAGTACAACATGGTCGTGCTGCGCGACGTCTCCTACACCGCCACCCAGCACGAGATGCTCAGCAAGGAGCAGATCAACAAGACCGACTACGTCCAGTTCGGCACGGAGCTGAACTGGCATGGCGAGACTTGGAAGCTGCACGGCCTGGCCGGCTATTCGGGCGCCGAGAAGACCCTCGACTACTCCAACCTGAAGCACGTGGCCTATGCGCCGTCGCGTACGCGTTGGACGGCCAAGGGCGGCGAGACGGTCAAGAGCGCCAACCCCGCCTCGATCGACATGTACAACTCGCCGTCGAAGTACCTGTTCGAGGCCTATGAGACGTCGCTGGAGAAGATCAAGGACGACAAGTACGCGGCCCAGGTCGACTTCACCAAGGAGTTCGATTTCAGCTTCTTCCCGGCCCTGAAGACCATCCAGGTCGGCGCGCGCTACACCGACAAGTCCAAGGAACGTCAATACGGCGCCCTGAACATCCAAGGCCCGTCGGCCGGCAGCACCGCCTGGCTCAATACTCGCACCATGGCCGACAGCCAGCTGACGCCGATCGATCAGCTGGTGCCAGGCGGCGAATACAGCATCCGCGACATCACGTGGAGCCAGATTTCCAACGAGTACGCCCGCAAGACCTTCCGCTACGCGGGCTTCAAAACGCCCTACACGCCCGGCGACTACTACAAGGTCGATGAGACGGTCACGAGCCTTTACGCCATGGCCGACCTGGGCTTCGACGTTGGCCCCGTGCCGGTCGCTGTCAACGGCGGCGTCCGCTATGTCGACACATCGGTGACCTCGTCGGGCTATCACCAGATCCAAACCCCGACCGGCGGCACGACCTATACCCCCGCGCCGGTCTCGAGCGATGGCAGCTACAACAAGCTGCTGCCCAGCCTGAACTTCACGGCCGACCTGACCGACAGCATCACGCTGCGCGGCGCGGCCTCGAAGACCCTGATGCGTCCGGCCCTGACGGATCTCGCCTACAAGCGCACCGCCAGCTGGAACTCGTTCCGCTTCACCGACGGCAACCCGAACCTGAAGCCAACCTTCGCCGAGCAGTGGGAAGTTGGTCTCGAAAAGTACCTGCCGGAAGGCGGCCTGTTGGCGGTCTCGTACTTCGACAAGAAGATCGAGGGCGTGGTGCGCCAGGCCCTGACCGGCACCGTCAAGAACGTGACCAAGTACAACGCCAACGGCACCGTCGACGGCGTCTACGACTTCGACGTCTATCAGCCCGTGAACCAGGAAGGCTCCTACAAGGTCAACGGCGTCGAGATGGTGGCGATCGTCCCGTTTGGCCTGTTCTTCGAACCGCTGAAGGGTTTCGGGATCAACGCCAACTACACCATCCTGGACAGCTCGCTGACCGGTCAGTCCATCATCAAGGTTCCGACGCCGCCGGTGGGCCTGGCCGACAAGGCCTACAACGTCACCCTGTTCTACGAGAACGAGCGCTTCCAGGCGCGCGTGTCCTATAACTACAAGGACAAGTACGTCGAAGGCATCGGCTACGAAATGTATCCGATCTGGCGCTCGGGCTACGGCCAGACGGACATGTCGGTCAGCTATAACCTGAATGACCACGTCCAGCTGAGCCTGGAAGGCATCAACATCACCGACGAAACCACCAAGGGCTACACGATGGATCCCTCGTTCCCGACCATGGACGAGAAGTCGGGCCGTCGCTTCAGCCTGGGGCTGCGGGTCAACTTCTGATCCGTGGTCAAACCATCGGGGCGGGCGGCTTCACCGGCCGCCCCGACGCCTTCGCGCGCGGCCTACCCTCAAAAAACTGTCATGCTTTTCGAGGATGGCTGCGCCGAACAAGGCGAAGAGAGACCATGGCCCTAGGTCCAAGCGCATGGACGAGGCTTGCACGATCCCCGGCTTCCGAAGCGTTCGCCGCGCTTGAGCCGGTCGGTCGGCAAGACCCCGCCCCATCGGGACAGCGCATGTCGGCGCGCGTCGACGGCGCCGTAGCGGCCCTGCGCGGGGACCTGATCGCCTACCTTCAACGGCGCGACCGCGCCAGCGAGGCCGAGGACGTCGTCCAGGAGGCGTTCGCGCGGTTCTATCGCGCCGGCCATGACGTGACCGCGCCCGACGCTCGGCCGCTTCTGTTCGTCATCGCCCGCAATATCCAGCTCGATCGCTGGAAGGCCGAGACCCGAGAAAAGGCGCGCCGCAGCGTCCACGATATTCACGACCTGGACGCCGGCCTCGGCGCCGTGGCCTGCGAGGAGCCGGCCGCGGACCAGCATTTGATCGGCCGCCAGGATCTGGCCGCGGCCGAGGCCGTGATCCGGGCTTTGCCGCCCAAGACGCGCGACGCCTTCCTGCTGCATCGGTTCCGCGCGCAGACCTATCGCCAGATCGCCGATCAGCTGGGTGTTTCGGTAAGCATGGTCGAAAAGCACATCGCCGAAGCGCTGCGTCAGCTGAAGAAGTCGCGCGAATGACTGAGGCGCCGCGCCCGTCGATCGTTGTGCCTTTTGAAACCTCGGGTCGCATGCCGCGTCGCTGTCGGGTGAGAAAGGATTTCCGTCGCTGATGTTCGGCCGGCTCACCGCATTTTTCGCCACCCGGCCCAGGACGGCCGAGGACTGGCTGGCGCGCATGGGGCGGCCGAATGCGGATAGGCGTGAGCAGGCCGCCTTCCTGGCTTGGCTGGAGGCCGACCCGGATCACCTGCGGCAGTACGAGCAGGCCAAGGCCGATATGGCGTCGCTGGAGCGCCTGCGCGGCGCCTTCGCCCTGGACGTGGCCCGGCTGAACCGGCGCGAGCCGGCTCTCCCTCCCTCGGGACGTCGCCTGGTTCTGGCGGGGGGCATGGCCTTCGCCGCGCTCGCCGTCGCCGGCGTCCTGCTGGCGCCCAGGCCTCCGGCCGCCCCGGAGGGGCGACTCTACGCCAGCGCCCCCGGAGAGATTACCGACGTCGTCCTGGAGGATGGCTCGCGCGTCACGCTCGACGCTGGCTCGGCCATCCGGGTGGCCTTGGCCAAGGATGCGCGGCGGGTGACGCTGGAGCGCGGCTCGGCCTATTTTGAGGTCGCCCATGACGCCACTCATCCGTTCCAGGTCGCCGTGGCGGATCGCCGTGTGATCGTCACCGGCACCCGCTTCGTCACCAGCCTGACCGGCGACGGCGCCCAGGTTTCGTTGCTGCAAGGCCGAGTGCTGATCGGTCGACGCGACGCGGCCGAGAGGGGCGCGTTGGACGGCGCCACGGTCCTTTCGCCCGGCGAGCGCGCGGCCTTCCGCCCGGACGAGCCCGGCCTTGAGAAGGCTGTCGCCGACCTGGAGACGGCCACGGCCTGGCGTCGCCGCCGACTGGTGTTCCGCGACGCGCCGCTGTCCGACGTCGTCGCCGCCGCCTCGCGCTACTCCAGCGCGCCGCTGGTCGCGGCCGACCCGCGACTCTCGCGTGTCAAGGTGACGACCGTCCTGCCTCTGGAAGGCGAGGGGACCATCGCCGAGCGCATGGCGGCCCTGCTGCCCGTACGCACCGAACGCGCCGCCGACGGCCGCGTGCTGGTCCGCGCCGACTAGGTCAGTATCGCAGAGCTGTCACAACCGCGCGCTAAGCCCGATGGATCGTAGCGTCGGGGGCGTCATTCTTGAAACCGCCTGCTGCATCGCCGCCGAACGGCGGGCGACGCGGACCGCTGGGCCTCGCCGTCCTGGCGTTGGCGCTGGCGGTCGCCCCCGCGGCGCGGGCGCAGGCCTCGCAGACCCAGCGTTTCGACATCCCCGCCCAGGATGCCTCGTCGGCGCTCGTCCAGCTTTGTCTGCAAGCCGATTGCGAGCTCGCCTTCGTCCCGGCTCCTGGACAGGCGGCGCGCACCCGAGCCGTGCGCGGCGAGATGGGCTGGCGCGAAGCCCTGGCCGGCCTCACCTCAAGGTTTGTGCGCTAAACCTCGGCTAAAAGTACGAACCAAGAAC
>NZ_LSJA01000248.1 GCF_001556515.1 Caulobacter sp. CCH9-E1
CGAGATGGAACGCAGAGCGGCTTAACCCCGTCCACTTTTTCGGGGGAAGATCACTAAGCCATCGCCGCGATGGCATCTCGATGAAATGGTCTGCCGGGTCGGTGGCAGTCACGTCTACCTGTGGCGCGCCGTGGTCGACGAGGGCGAGGAGCTCGACATCCTCGTCCAGCGGCGCCGAGACGCCGACGCGGCCAAGAAGTTCCTAGCGCGATTGCTACGCGGGCGGCCCATCGAACCGGAACGGATAACGACCGACGGTCTCAGGTCCTATGCCGCGGCGCTGAAGGATCTGGAGCGCAGCCACCTCCATCTTTCCGGTGGCCTGCGCGAGAACAGCAGGGTGGAGAACTCGCACCTGCCAATCCGACAGCGCGAGCGAAGGATGCAAGGCTTCAAGAGTCCCGCCTCCGCCCAGCGTTTTCTCGCCACTCACGCCGCCGTCCACAACACTTTCAACACCCAACGTCACCTGGTCAGTCGCCCGACGCTTCGGCGCTTCCGCGCCGAGGCCCACGCCGCTTGGGCGGCGGCTACCGCCTGAGGCGGTCAAGTATTAAGCCTCTTTGACCTGGCGCGATTAACGTGAAAGCCCCTCCACATTCGATGGCGAGAAACGAGCGTCGCTACCTGCCGAGTAAGAGTGTCCATAGTAATGCGAGCCAGCAAGCACTCAAGAATAGGTGTGAGACAACAACTCTCAGGCCAGCTGGGATTGCGATAGCGACCATGATCGCAGAGAAAATTAGATCGAAAATAAAATAGGTGAAAGCTACGTCATTAAAGCCATCCCGAACGAGCGCTAAGCCTCCGGCTAGAATGACCGCGCCACCGATACACACTGCGCGGTAGCCAAGGCCGTATAGAAGTACTTTTAATAGGCTCAAGTCAGTTCCCCATAACTTTATCGTGCAACTCCTGCGCTAGATCTGCGGCCTTCTCGGCGGTACCAGCAACAGCGGCGGGGAGGCCGCGATCGGCGGTTGCTGGTGACATCTTCAGCGCACCGCTCGAAAGCAGTGAAGAAGTTCCATTCGCGGGATGCGTGCGAAGCGCCGCTGCTTCTGCACTGTTGATAGCGCTAGTCGTAAGCTTCCCCCCCACAACCCCAACCGCCTTCGTTACCCCGCCAGCGATCGCGCCAGATTTGGCCCCATCGGCAATGTTTTCGCGATGGGCTGCTGCGGACGATGCGCCAGAAGCTGCACCTTCGGCCGCAAGTGCTACGCCCTTGACCGCAATGCCACTCACCTTAAGCACCGCTGCACCTCGCGTGACGAGAGCCGCCGCGCCAACGCCTGTCAGTCCAGCCCCAGCACCAATCGCGGCCTCTCGGAAAATTGCCCCACCGTCAGTGATTTTCCCACTTTTGGCGTACTGCATACCTGCCTCGATTCCACCGCCTAGAAGCCCACCGAAGATCCCCGTTATGCAGGTTGGGCATAGGCCCGTTGGATCACTGTTGTTCAGCGGATCATTGCCGACATAGGCGTACCAGTTGAGGCCGTCGTCATATCCAGTGGGGTCGGTTTGGAGGAACCGCCCGAGCGTAGGCGAATACGCCCGCGCTTTGTAGTGATAGAGATCCGGTCCGGAGAGATAGACCTGGCCGGTGTACTGGAAGAGGCCGACGTTGCCGGGTCCAGGGACGCCATATTCGTCGTACGTGAGTTTGGCGGCGACAGCGCCGTTTTCGTTCGTTTCCGCGATGATCGAGCCCTGATGATCCACCAATAGCCAGCGGGGGGCATCGGGCGTTTGCGAGGACACGTCATAGCGAGCCAGAGCTTCGTCCGCAGCAGCGCCGAACACATAGCGACGGAGCGGCGTAGAGGAAGCACCGGCATATTCGCCGATCAGGTTGGGACCGTCATAGAGATAGCGCGTCGTCGTCCCGTTGATCGTCGACTGGAAAAGCCGCCCCTGAGGGTCATAGACGAAAGAGGACGTGGCGCCGACGCCGCGCAGACGGTTCTCGCTGTCGTAGCTGTAGGTCGTCGTCGGACTCGAGCATGCGGCCAGATCGCTCCGGGCGCCCATGCATTTCAGATTACCGCGAAGATCGTATCCATAGGTCGCATATCCCGCTGCCGTATTGGCTGGCGTTACCGGTGGCGTGCCGACAAACGAAACGGCGCTGGCGGCCCGGGAGGATGTCCTAGATTCCAATGATTACAACGAGATGCGTTGTCTAACACGTCTCTTGCGCCCCTTTGATGCACAAAGGGCTTTTCGCGAAGCGTCTAACCTCAGGGGCGCGCTGCGATGAGCTTGCAAGCTATCATCTGGGCGTTCGGCACCCCCGTCGGCAACATCGGCGCCAAGTTCGTTCTAGTCGCTTTAGCGGAGCACGCGCGCGAGGATCAGCGGGCGGCTTGGGCTTGCTTCCCCTCGGTGAAACGGCTTGCCAGCTTTACTGCTCAATCCGAGAGGACCGTTGAGCGGCATCTAGCCTGGCTAGTCCGAAACGGCTGGATCTCGCGTCAACGGCGGAGCTCACGAGGCGGGAACGCCGGCGCCTTCACGTACACGTTCGGACCCGACAAATTGTCAGGCCACGAACCTACCTCAACCCGACAAACTGACGCTCTCGACCCGACAAAAACGGCATCGTCACCCGACAATCTGTCGCTTCCCAATAAGAGAGAACCTTCCAAGGAGCAGGTAACAGAACCCGCGCAGCACGATCGAGATTTCGAAACTTGGTGGGCGGCTTACCCGCGCAAGGTCGAGAAGTTGGGCGCAAAGGCTGCCTACCGTCGCATCGTGGACAGTCGGCTAGGAACGGCCGGCCAACTGCTCGCCGGCGCCAAGCGGTATGCGGACGAAGTGAGGTTGCGCGACCCGCAGATGGTCAAGCACCCCTCACGGTGGCTAGACCTGGGCTGCTGGGCAGATGGCGGTGCTCAGACGAGCTTGCGCCTGGTCGGCGCCGCCGATCCCCATCCATACGCCTTCGGCGGCCCGCCCGAGCTATGGCGCGCTGCGGTGGCGCGGCGCGGCGAGGACTGGGCGAAGAGCTGGCTTGCCCCCTGTTCGTGGGCCAGCGACCAGCGCGAGGTCCAGGCGCGCACCAGATTGGCGGCTGATCGAATTCGCGAGGAGTTGGCCGGTGAGGCGAACGCTCTGGGGATCACGATCACTGTCGCGACGCGTGCTGAAAGCACCGTAGCGCGCGCAGCGCCGAACGACCTTTGCGCCAGCAAAGGTGTAGTGAGTACACCTTCGCTGCGCTCAGGCTGGCGCTGACTCCATGGCCTACGCAATCCTCCGCACAGCCAAGCTCAAGAGTTTCGGTGAAATCGGCGGCTCCCTGGCCCACACGTTCAGAGAGCGAGAGACGCACAACGCCGACCCGGCGTTAAAGCTGGCGAACGAGCACTGGGGCGCCGAGACCGGACACGGTGCTCTGGCGGCTATCCGCGCTGCGCTTCCGGCTAAGTACCGCTCTGACGCCGTGCTGTGCATCGAGTACTTCGTCGGCCACAGCCCAGAATGGCGAGGCGACGACACCGCATATTTCCGAGGAGCGCTGCAATGGCTGCGCGACCGGCACGGCGCCGAGAACGTCATCAGCGCTCATGTTCATCGCGACGAGAAGACGCCCCACATGGTCGCCTACGTGGTGCCCCGGGTTGGCGACAAGTTGAACGCCAAGAAGTGGCTGGGCGGGAAGAAGACCCTCTCGGAAATGCAGACCGACTTCTGGCAACGGGTCGGTCGCGAACATGGCCTGGAGCGCGGGATCGAGGGCAGCGTCGCCCGCCACCAGACAGTTAAGGAGTACTACACGGCGATCTCGCGAGCGACGGAAGTCGGGCGCGGCGTCAACTTCCCCAAGGAACGTCAGGTGCTCGAAAAGGGCATCCTGACCACGACGCTGGAAACCGACGCGGCGTTTGCCTCGCGCGTGGCTGAGAGCGTGGTGGAGCAGTTGAAGCCGGCGGCGCAAAAAGGCGTCGAAGCCGCCCACCTGGCGCGTCGGGAGCGAGAGCAGGCCTGCGAGGTCGGTCGCCTGAAGAAAGCGCTCGATAAGGCGCACAAGCGGCTGAACGCGTTCGAGCGCGTGTTCGAGGGCCTGAACTCCGACCAGGCCCGAGAGCTGTTTCATTCGCTGAGGCGCGCCGCCGATCGGATGAAGGAGACCGCGCGCGAAGTGGTCGGCTGGTTCAAAGGGCTGACCCCGAGCCGATCGGGCGGAGAGTGGCAGATCACTCTCGAGGAGCGCGGCAGCGGCAAGACGGTTACGTTCCTATCGACCAGAGCGGCGAGCGCGCTGGAGAAGGCGGATGTCCGCGCCGGTGATCTCGTAAAGGTTTCATCAGACGGCGCGGAAATATTAGAACGAACTCTGACGCAAAAGCCACCACATCGCCATAGCCAATATTAACAAAAAGCCATAAAATAAATTACCAGCGCCGAAAAACACCTAATAACTATCCAACACTTCCATTAGAGTTGTTCTGCCAGATCGAATATCAGCTTCTACGAACTTGTACTTGGTACGCACTTCGCGCCCATCGTGAAGCTTAACTCGAACCCGCGCATTGCGGCCAATCTTACGCGCCGGCGACCGCTGATCCGCCTTTTGCACAATACCTGCGGCCGCGTCCCGCAGAGAGTTTAGCATTGCAGCAAACTCGTTACGTGCGTCGTAGATCAGACCATACAATCTGAGAAGCTCAGCAGCGAGTTCTTGCGCCTTCTCAAGACGCCCTCGAGCCGAGTAAGCCTGCATTTCCATGCTCAGGAAAAGCACATAGAAATTCGGACTGAGATCAATTGAGATGCTCCTATAGGGGTCAAGAAGACGCCCTGCACGCTCCACCCTAGCGAAATCGCTCGACTGATAATCGGACAGCGCCTGCATAGCGAAGACGATCAGATCGTCCTCAGACATGAGCGCCTCTGACATAAGCTTGCCAAAGGCGTCAAAATATCTATCTGCCGCTGCCCTTCTCTTTTCCAGAGGCACAGCCTGAGTCAGCAGTCGCAGGGCTTTGAAGTAGACATCACTTGCGGAGATTTGAACATGCCTCGCAAGCCCGCTCTCAAGAAGCACTTCAACTGTTCGCGCACTTCTTCCTGAGACGGCGTTGCAAATGTGAACGAGAGCATCAAGCTTGCTCTCAAACCCACCCGCCTTAGCGATGTAGTGCTCCAGAAGCTGATCGAAAGCACCTCGAAGCTTTAACTCTTCCAGCCCAGCAAGGATCGTCGCAAGATCAGCGGCGTCGAAACCAAAGACCGAATCTCCAGTCTCAATTATCTCCAAGCCATCGCGAACAATCGCATTCGCAGCAGCCTCCATATAGGCTACGCGCTCGGCCTCATTGGTCTCGAGCCGAGCCTTGTGATACAGCACCGCAGGAACAAGATCTGGCGGCGCGCCATCGCGCGCGAAGTCGAAGCTAGTCTTTGCTTCGGCTTCCTGCTCAAGCATAAGCTGGGCGGATCCCTTGATAAACCAAGCCCAGGACTTATACGTGGCGAGGCTATTATTGCGCTCGAACGCCCCGTCGGACAGGACCCTACATACAAGCTCAAAAGCGTCGCCCGCCCCGGTCTCTGGCTGGCCTCGAAGCAAGGCGACCGCTAGCAGCAGATTTGCAAGCCCATTCTGTTCCACATACCCAGCAGCCGCCACCCGTAGTGGCGCGATGGCGTCAGAGGCTTCTCCCAGCTCAAGGTATGCGTAGCCTAGGTAATAGCTAAGCTCGGCAGCGTCCTCCGAAGCCTCGTCAGCCAAGAGAGCCCTGAGGTCCACCACAGCCTTCTCCCAGGAGCGCGCACCTATACGGCTGCGCGCCAGAAGAATGCGACTTTCTCGCGGAAGCCCCGCGCCCGAGACGTCTGCCTCATACTCTTCGAATGCCCGTACAGCATCGGCAAAAAGCCCAGCCGAGAAATACTGCTGACCCTTACGCAGAGCATCCTGCTTGTCTTGAGCGATTTGATGGAGCCAGGCGTCCGAGAGGGCCTCATCGATAATTTTGTTTTTTATTGCGGTTGAATCGTTAGATTCACCCGTTGTTATGCCTGCAAGATACAACTTGCTCTTTACGACAGAGCTAAGCGCTTCGGGCCGACCATATCTAATTGCGACAATGCCCTCTCTTATCTGAGAGTTCGTCTCGACTAGGTCTCGAATGTGATCTAGAGGCGCTCGATCAAAATGTGTCAGATACAGCCTCTCTACAACACGGTCCACTACGCCGCTATCTACAGGCGATCCCGAAATAATCAAATCCTCTACCGAGGAGAATACATCCCACGTCATGCGTGGATTGCCGCCCGTCCAGTAGTATACTCTTTCTGAGACGGATGCCTCGACGCTAAGGCCTGCCTTCTCCGCTAGGGCAGCGACCTCCTCCTTAGAAAAGTCGCCAAGATATATCTTCTCACCGATATTAAACGGCGAAATATGCTTGTCCTTTATAAGGCTTGACGGCTCAACAACACCAGAAAGCACATATGTAAGCCTATAGTATTCCGCATAGTTTCCGCGCGCAAAATACATGCTTCTTATTTGAGAAAGGACAGCGTCAGAGTAGGTAACGTTTAGAAGCGAATCTATTTCGTCGAGAACGATGACGAAACGCGTGTCACTTTTGGCACGAAGTATCGCGCGCAAGCTACGATCATACTCGACGTTCGGCTCATGCGCCGCCACACGCACCGCATCAACCTGCCTACGCAGATCATCAGCCCCCACCTCAATGGCGTCCAATAGCGCATCCACTAGATGCCTAAACAGGCCCCGGGGGCTGGCAAAACGATTAGACAAGTCAACATACGCGACCACATCCCCCCTACTAGTTCTGCGCCGCTTCATCGCGAGCAGGAGGTTGGTCTTCCCCATCTGCCGAGCCACGAGCACGTAGCCAGGCCGCCCCATGTCCTCGACAATCGCGTCAAGCTGGCGATCCGCTTGGCGGTCCACGTACAGATCGGAGGGAATGATCGTTGTCGGGCGCAGCGCCTTCACCGCCGTCATTGGGCCAGCTCCGACTTCACTTCCTCGATCAAGCGACTCAAATCCAAACCATTTGCAGTGCCATTCCGCCAGCGGCGAAAAAGCGATTTAACGAAACGAGCTGAGCCGCCAGCATTGATCACGATCGCCTGGACATCCTCGGCGCTGAGCTCCCTCTTAAGGCTTTCAGCCAACAAAATTACTAGCCTTTCGATGTCCTTCCCATCCCAGTCCTCGAGCTGGATCACCGGGAACCTCTCGCGGAATTTCGGCCCGCATTGAGCAGATGACGCAATCCCATCAACGGACGTAAAGAATAGAAGCACACGACCGCGCGTGCTGGGGTCAGCATCTAGCGTTTGAGCTAGGCTCAGCATTAAGGAGGCGAACTCATCGAACTCCGATTGCTCTATTGGTATTTCTTCGATCAGGATACCAATTATTTCGTTCGGAACCTCTCGCGCTATAGATCTAAAGGCCTTCAAAAGATCGGCGACATTCTCAGATTGTTCAGGAGCTTTCCCACCACATAGATCTGCGAATTCTATGCACATCGCCCTGAGAAGCCCAACGGGTCCCACGGGGCCATATCCCGCCAACATAATCTGGACCATTCGCCACGGGAGCTGTTGCATCCCCCGGGTAATGGCAGCGGTCTTTCCCGTACCGGACGCCCCCTCTATCCAACCATGGCCAGCAGCCATGAGGCGCGAAAGGTTCTCATCCACATCACGCTTTATGTAATATTTTTCATTCGCTTTAGAATATACATCAAATAGTGGATCCGGATGTATATTCCTAGGGATCGACTCACCCCGAACATCATTAGATAACCCAAGGACAAACTTCCTCAAAATAACATATCTAATATCGTCCGGCTCACTTGGCCGTATAATTCCGTTGTGGTTTTGACTGGGCAGGAAGTCATACTCGCCGCCACCAACTGGCTTTGCGCTTGGAATCGGCACATATTCATCCTGACCAGCGACAGCGTGCCTAACAGGAACCTTCTTAAAGACGTCGAGCCTCAACCAATCACTATTAAGACGCTGAAGAATTTCGTCATCCGGGCGCAGAAATTCAACGTGGCGGTTGTTGATCGATGCCCCAGCGGCAAATTCCGCAAGCGGCGCACCACAATTCGGCACCGCATAGAGATATGCTCGCGCCGCCTTGGGCTGTAAGCCAGCCGCGAGCTCCGAGGTCAAATACTGGCGCACAACCAGCCCCCCCATGCTATGGGCGACTAGAGTGACCTCAGAGTCAGCATATCGTGCATCAAGTTCGGTCTTTAAACCTGACGCTAGGTCGAGCAGCGAAATCGCCTTCTTTGCGCCCGCGGCACGCAACTTGACCGTTGGGTACTCATAAGTCGCGAGGGTGAACGGAGCAAAAAGCGGATCCTTCTTTAGGACGCCTATAAGCGGTCCCCACGTGTCGCCGGCCTTTGCTCCAAGGCCGTGAACAAAAAGCAGAACGCCGCTTCCGGTACCTTTTCGGGCAACAGCTCCAGCGGAGAGCGCACCGATATTCCGCCGGAGAAACAATTTCTTAAGACCGAACAAGCGCCCCCCAAAGCCCCCTCCCCCGATAATAGGCCAATCTACCGCTCGCTGACCAAATGGGAAGTACTCACCTTTAAAGATGTAGAAGGGGCGGCTTTCCCTGACCGGGAACGCAACTGGGCTGAGACCTCAGAACGAACCCAGAGCTATAATTGTGGGCGCGACACAAAATTCTCCTTGATGGGGCAATTTTGTGTGGTACACACAATTATGGCAAAGCTCCCCTCATTGATCTCCGCCCTCGACCTCACATCCCAGCGTGAGCGCCCCACGATTGAGCATATCGCTCGCGTCATTCGTGAAGCCGGGCTGATCCCGACCACGAAACGGGGCCCAGGCGCCTCCGATATGGGAGTGAAAGAAGCGGCAAACCTCCTCCTCGCCGTGACTGTCTCCGAACTCCCAAAAGATGCTCCTTTGGCCGTCGACACACTGCGAAATCTAAAAAGGACCTGGAAGAACTACCCTGACGATGGGATTCCTGATGTCTTTGCTGGTGTCCATGAAGCGCTCGATTTCGGCGAGGCGATTGAAGCTTTAATTGCCAATGCAGCGAAAATTGCAGCTTACGGTCGCGACTACATCATCAATAAGAACGATGAGGGAGAGATCGATTTCATAAAACTCCCTCCCGAAATCGTCACGTTAGACGAGATTTACCAGATGTACGTCGAAATAGATTCGCTACCTTTCGGTGCGACAGTTGTAGTTCCGTTCATGAAGAATGGTATTCCAGTTGTGAGGAAGTGGGACTTTAGCTCTGGTCTGCTTGATTTGAAATCCAAAGCTCTACAGGGAACTCCTTTCAACCCTTTCAGATATGGCCGCATCAGGACGATCCGGAGAATTGGCCTCGTGCCGATCTTTAAGCTCTGGGCAGCCTTAAACGAGCTTCCCCACGCTAACGGCCCAACGGAGCTGAGCCTATGAGCCGCCGCCCTTCGAGCTTTAAGCAGGCCGAATTGAAGCGCGCGGTTCAGGCTACCCGCGCAGCAGGCGAAGAAATCGATGAAGTTGTGATTAGCCCTTCAGGGCACATCAAGCTGCGGCTCCGTGGAGGAAACGTCCCGCGAAGAGACCAGCTCAACGACTTCGACAGGGATTTCGGATGACGAAGCGCCGCCCGCCACATGTGAGCATGTACCGGGACCGGCACGGCAAGGCTCGGTGGCGTTTCCGTCGGGCAGGCTACCCGGACATGCAGACTACTTTGCCGTTCGACAGTGAGGCTTGGTGGGACTGGTACTTTGCGGCAACCAAGGGCTCGAAACGCGAGATCGGTGCAGAGCGCACCGTCGCGGGATCCTTCAACGCCCTGATTGTCGCATACTACGGGTCATCCGACTGGAAGAGCCTGAAGCCCGCGACACAAGCCACTCGGCGCAGAGAGATCGAACGGTTTCGTTTCGAGCACGGCGAGAAACGCATCGCTGATCTGCAGGCCCACCACATCACTAGGATGATGGACCTGAAGGCCGATCTGCCCGGTGCGGCGAACAACAGGCTCAAGATGCTTCGCGCGCTTATGGCATTTGCGAAGACGCGCGGCTGGCGATCGGACAACCCCGCAATGGATGTTCGAAAGCTTCGCTATCGTAGCGACGGCTTCCATACCTGGTCAGAGCACGAGATCGCCAAGTTTGAGCAGCATTGGCCGATTGGAACCCGACAGCGCCTAGCGTTCGACCTTCTTCTCTATACCGGCCAACGTAGCGCCGACGTGCGCGTTATGACCGCCGGCCAGGTCCAATCGGGCTACATTTCGTTACGTCAGTCGAAGACCGACGGGGCGCTGGAGATTCCCATTCACCCGGCGCTCGCGGCCTCGCTGGCGGCCCGAAAGGACAATCACCTCGTCTTGGTGACCACTCAGTCTGGCAAGCCACGAAGCGAGAAGGGCTTTAGCAACTGGATTTCCGATGCCGCCAAGGCCGCAGGCATCCCCGGATGTAGCGCTCACGGCCTTCGGAAGTCGGCGGCGCGGCGATTGGCAGAAGCTGGATGCACCGTGCACGAGATCATGGCGATCACGGGCCACAAGTCGATCAAGGAAGTCGAGCGTTACACGCGCGCCGTCGAACAACGGGCGAGCGCGGACGCGGCGATGTTTAAGGTCCAGCAAACGCAACGTGAACAAAAATCTGTCTAACCACCCTCAAAAGTTAGACAAAATAGGAGTTAAGTAATTGAAGAATATCGAGAATTTCTCGGCCCTGGCGGCCCGGGAGGGACTCGAACCCCCGACCTTCGCTTTAGGAAAGCGCTGCTCTATCCTGCTGAGCTACCGGGCCGCGGCGCGCGCGGGTCAGGGTGCATAGCGTAAGTTGACGGGCGTGCGAACCCCCGGCGGGGCGGGAAGCGTCTTCGACCTAGGGCGCGACGCGAAGGACCAGGATCTGGTTGATCTGGTGGGCGTCGTAGTTGTCGTCGGAGGCCAGCACCAGGGTGCGCGCGCCGTCCTTCCGGCGAGGGCCCCACGCCATGGCCTCCAGATTGTCGATCCGAATTCCCAGGCGGTCGAAATTGACCAGCAGCCGCTTTTCGACGACGCGGACCGAGCCGTCAGCCAGGCTGGGACGGCGGGAGACATCCTCGGCGCGCGACAGGTCGGCCAGGTAAAGGCGCACATGGTAGCTGTACCGGCCGTCCGCGCCCTTGATCCCCGAGCGTTCCAGCACCAGCAGGCGCCGGGCGTCCAGCGCGAGGATCTCGCTGACGCCGTTGTCGCCGACGCCCACCGGCGAAGCGGCCTGCGCGGGGTCTACGGGATAGGCGTACTGGGCCAGCACGCGTCCTGAACGGTCAAGACGGCTGAGGCGGGTGAGGCCGCCCGCGGCGACCGAAGGGATCGGGCCGTCCTGGACCAGCGGCCATTCCATCGACACCCACAGGGATCGTCCGTTAGCGGACCATGACAGGCCCTCGAAGGCCGCGTTCTTGCGCGCGCCGGTCCGGCCATCGGGCCGGAAGCGAAGATTGCCGGGCGCGACGAGGCGCGCGACGGGGCGGCCGTCGCGACTCAGGCGCCGGATCGCCGGCGGATCGCCGTGCTCGAAGTCGCCCTCCGTCGCCCAGACCAAATCCTGGCCCTTGGGATCGAAGCGGATCGCCTCGCCGTCGGCGGCCTCGGTCCCGGCCTTGCGGTCGGGGAAGGTCGAGCCGTCCTCGCGACGCAGGGGGATCATGACTTCCAGCGCCGGGCCGCAAGGCGCGCCGGGCCGAAGATCGAGCCGTCCAAGAAAGGCGTGAGAAGGCCCGTGCTCGGACTTGTCGTCGCTGATAATCGCCCAGAGGCCTGAACGGGGGTCGTAATCGATCCCCGAAATGCCGCCGTAGCCTCCGCCATCGAAGACGAGGCCCTTGGGCGTCTCGCAAGCCTTGATCAGGGTCGCGCTGGGCGCGGCGGCGGCCGGCGCGGCCGCCATCAGGAGCAAGGCGAGCAAGGCGCCCTTCATAGGCGAAGCGCCGCCGCCAGGACCGGGCCGTCGTCCCAGCCGGCCATCTCCGCGCCAGCGTCAGCGCGCTCCACCGCGATGCTCAGCTTGCGACGGAAGTCTTCCGGGTCGATCCGGAAGGGCTGCTTCTGGGGCTCGATCGAATAGAGCCGCGCCTGCCCGTCCTCCGGCAGGATGTAGCCCAGGTCGTGGCGGCGGAAATTGGCGATGCGCGACTGCACGTCCACCACCCAGTTCAGCGACACCACCTGGCAGCCGGGCGGCGACAGCAGGGCGTTGTGCAGGCCCGAACCGAACTCGCCGGCCACGACCCGCGCGCGAAAGAAGATCCGCGCCTGCTCCTCCCAGCTCAGCGTTTCGGGTCGCAGCAAGGTCAGGCCGAGACCTTCCGCGATCGCCTCGATCTCGGCCTCATTCTCCATTTCACGGAAGGACTGCGGGGTGCGCACGCCGCTGCGGCTGACGAACACCTTGTCGAAGCCGCCGCCGCGCGGCTGCTTCAGCGCCTCGCGCTCCAGCTCCCAGCGCAGGAAGTCGTGGAAATAGTAGTCCTTATGCAGCATGTGCGGCAGCAGCACCGTCCCGACCGCCACGGCCTGACGGCCGGGGTGGTAGGTGACGATTTCGAGATCCGGGATCAGCGCGCGCGCGATCTTGGCCATATAGGCCGGGGCGGAGGCCGGCAGCAGCAGCGGCGCGACGACGCCGGCGTCGATCAGCGCCCGGATCAGGAAGAGCTTCGGATACATCTCGGTCAGCCAGTGACCCCAGACATAGTTGAAGTGGGTGATCACGAAGGCCTTGGGCAGGCTGAGGCGGACGGGCGCGCGGAAGTCCCAGGCCTCCGGCGTGATGTCCTCGTCGTACCAGTGCTTGATGTAGGACGGATAAGCCTCTTCGGCGTAGACGAGAACGTCGTCCAGCTTGAGATGCGCGCCGCGACCGCCGACGACGGCGCGATGCACGACCAGGAGGTCGATGTCCGGCGCGACCACGTTGTTGAGATCATGCATGCCGTTCAGCATGTCGCCGGCGCAGGGCCATAGCATCGGCCGCGGCGGGATCCAGCCGCTGGAGCCCATCAGCTTGACCCTCGCCGCATGCCGCGCGCCGCCCATGGCTTCGGCGAGCGGGACCCGTTCGGCTTGGGAAAGATCGAGCGAAACAGTCATGCGCCTAGGACAGCCCGTCGACGAAGGCCAGGAACGCCTCGAGGTCCAGGCGCCAACTGAACGCGGTGTCTGGACGAAGGTCGCCCGCCAGCAGCATCTCGGTCTCGATCGGCGAAGACGCCTCCACGAAGGCGCGCCAATCGGCGCCGATCATTCCGGCGATATCCCGCGCCCAGACCGGCTCCCGCCCGTTGGACTGGATCTCGACGATGCGCGCGCCGGCGCGGCAGAACAGGACATTGGCGAGAGCCGCGCCGCTTTGGGCGACGATGATTTCGGCCCCGCGGAACAGGGCGATCTGGTCTCGCACCGACAGGCTCTCCGGCCGCACGATGGCATAGCCGCGAGCGGCCATCGCCGCTTCGAGTTCGGCCTCGTTGAGCAGGACTCGCCGGGTCGCGCCAAGCCGGCTGACATAGAGGCGGCGCGGGGTGTCCGGGCTGTCCGTCAGAGCCGCGTTCTTCAGGGCGGCGTTCGCCAGGATGCTGTCGCGCACCGCCCGCAGAAGCGGCCCCGGTGCATCAAAGAAGCGCTCCGCCGGCGACGCTAACAGCGCCTCGCCCAGCCGCGCGACCGGCGCTTCGATCTCGATCGGCATGGCCGCCTGATCGCCCAGCATCAGACGCAGCAGGACGCGTTGCCATGGCAGCAGCGGCGGCGCGACGGCCGGGAAGCGCTCCATTTCGCCGGCGTCGAGAACCGCGCGCAGGGCCGGCAGCGCCTCGATCAGGAAGTGGCTGTAATTGTGGAGCGCGGCCCAGTTCACGAACACCGTCGCGCGCTCGAAGACCGGGGCGTCCGTGGGCGGCGTGAACAGGGTCGTCTCGCCTTGCCGGCGCGCGCCTGGCAGCGCGGCGAGCGTCGGCGTCAGGACCAGGGCCTCGCGGACGGAGCCGCTGAACACCCGCCCCTGGTCGTCCAGCACCGCGCCGAACGCGGGCGCGTGCCAGACATTCGCCACGCGAAAGACGTCTGGCGCCAGCGCCTCGGTCTCGGCGACCATCGTCAGGGCGACCGGCTTGGGGCCGCGCTTGGCCGGCCGGCGGGTCGCCGCGGTCAGAAGCCGCCGTCCCGCTCGCCGCGCCAGGCCGGCGACCCGTCTCACAGCTCAAAGCTCGCGCGGTAGCCGGCCCGGGCGACGATGGCGGCGGTCAGGCGCTCGATCGCGTGAGCGGTCGTGCCATCGACGCGGCCCAGCTCGGGCTCGAAGGCGATCTCGGCGTCGGCGAGACCGGCCAGCGGCGCGAAGGCTTCCGTCCGCCCCCAGAACATCGAGCCGGCGGCGAAGGGGGTCTCGGGCGCCAGCTTCAGGCCCATGCGCCGCGACAGCCGGTCGACCGCCTCGCGGTTGTTGTCCATCACGTCCGGATCGCCGATCCGCATCCGCGAGCCGGCCGCGGCGAGCAGGCCCAGCTTCGGGTCCTGGGCGAAGGCGCGCAGGGCCAGCATCGCGGCCTCGCCGCCCAGCAGCCCATCGACCAGTTCGGCGCGCCATTCGTCGCCCTTGGCGCGGTGCGGCGAGCGCTTGGAGTGCAGCTTGCAGAACACCGAATAGCCCAGGGCCCGCGCGCCGCGCAGGGTTTCGACAAAGGGCCGGATGTCGCGGCCGCGGTTCTCGGCGATCGCCAGATACGCGGTCGGGAAGGCCGCGCGAGCGCGGGCAAGATCAGCTTCGCTCCAGGTCTCCGGCACGGTGACCATCAGGTCGAGAACGTCGGCCGTCGCCGCGAGCCGCTCGGAGAACCAGTCGATCAGTTCGGGATAAAAGAGGTGCAGCAGCGTGACCGCGTCGGCGCGCTTGACGAAGGCCGCCTGGGCCTCCGCGACGACCGGATGGGCGTCGGTCAGGCGCGGCTGATAGGCGCTGAGCGCCGCGCGGGTGGCGTGCAGATAGCCGTGGCCGAACCAGCGGTCGGGCTCCAGATAGGCGCCCTCCCCCCATTCGTTCCAGGCGTTGACGAACACCATCGCCTCGCCCTTCGGATGCCGCGCGACGGCGTGGGTCAGCGCGCCCGACAGCCAGGTCAGGTAGCTTTCGGGATCGGCGTTGTGGAAGGCGTGGCCGGCCCACGGCTTGCGCGCCTGGTTGTCCCAGCCCGGCATGACGCCGGGCACGTAGGCCGCGTCGACGCGAGAGAGCTCCGACAGCTTGTGCCGGACCACCGCCGGATAGTCGTAGACCTTGCCGGTGAAGTTCTCGTGCAGCGGCGTCACCGCCTTGGTGATCTCGCCCTCGACGATGGCGTGGGGCGGGAAGTCGATGATCCCGTCAAAGCCGTGGCCGGCATAGTCCTGGAACCCGAAGGCCGTGGTGCACAGCAGGCGCAGCTCGCCCAGGCCCATGGCCCGCGCCTTGGCTCGCCAGCGATCGGTCGTGGCCTTGGCGTCCGGCAGAATCTCGGGGCGGTAAAGGACTAGAACCGGCTTGCCGCCCACCCGCAGATAGCGCGGATCGCGGATGTAGCGGGCCATGTCCTCGAACACCGCCTCGTCGTCTTCCGGCGAGTGCTTCTGGGCCATCAGGACGTCGGTTTCGTCGCCGTCCCAGCGGCGCGTCCAGTTCTCGTTGGCCCAGCACAGGGCGAACGGCAGGTCCAGCGTCGGATCGGCCAGATAGAGCTCGATCGGCTTTTCCAGCAGGCGTTTTCCGGCGAACCAGTAGTAGTGGAAGCAGAAGGCGTGGACGCCCGCGCCCTTGGCGAGCCCGACCTGCTGGGCCAGCACCTCGCGCTGGCGCAGGTCATAGAAGCCAAGATCCCCCGGCAGGCGGGGCTGGTAGTGGCCCAGGAACTGAGGCTGAGCCTTCGAAACGTTGGTCCACTCGGTGAAGCCCTTGCCCCACCAGGCGTCATTCTCCGGGAACGGATGAAACTGCGGCAGGTAGAACGCCACGACCTTAGGCGCGTCGGCCGGCAGGGTTATCGGCGCGGCGATCGGCGCGGCGAAATGCGGGCTGCGCAGGTTCTTCGAGACCTGAATGGCGTGCGTATAGGTCGCGCGCACGGGTCCGGCGTCATGGGTCTTGGCGCGACTGGCGCGGGCCTGCTCAGCGATCGCGCGGCCCTTGCGCCAGACGGCGCCGACCGGTTGGCGCAGGGGCCCCAGGGCCGGCTTGATCGCCTGGATCGCCACGCCCTTCCACCCGCGCGGATCCTTGCCCAGATGCCCTGCCGGCTTGACGGCGATGTCGAGCACGGTGAAGCGGCAAGGCCCTTCCGAAGGGTCAAGGCGCAGGCGCAGCAACTGCCGGCTGCGCGCCGGCAGCGAGGCGAACCAGCCTTCGGGACCCGCCTTCAGCCGCGCATAGGAATCTTCGGAAAAGCCATCGCCCCAGTCGGCGAACAGGGCCGGACCGACCAGCTCGCCGTCCAGCGCCTCCAGCTTCACGTCGACGCGAACCGTCCGCGCCGCCCGCAGGGCCGAGCGCTCGGTCTTGGACGGGGTCCAGATCAGCTGCGGATCGTCGCCCGTTCCGACCAGCACGACGCGTCCGCGGGCGTCGACGCCTTCGATCGCGACGTCGCGGCCAGGCTTGAGTCCGGAAGGAAGCGCGGTCATGCCTTGCCCGTCAGGCCGGCGAACAGGCGCCCCAGGAAGCCCCGCGGCCGCTGAGCGGCGCGCTTGCGGATGACCACCGCCGCTTGCCAGAACTGGGCGGGATCGTCGACATAGCGCACGACCTCGCCGCCGTGCGGCGCGGCTTCCTTGGCGACGAACTTGGCCGTCACCACGGTCTCGCCGAACACGTCGGGCCCGCGATAGTCGCCGCCGCCCGACGCCAGATAGGCGATCCCCTCGCGCGCCAGGTCCTCGCGCAGGCCGGGCAGCAGATCCTTGTAGACGGCCAGGGCCGCCAGCCAGGCGTTGGGCGAGCTGGCGTCGGTGGCTTCGAGGAAATCCAGGAAACGCGGCGGTTCGACGGTGAAGACCAGCAGACCGCCGGGCGCGAGCACGCGCAGCAACTCCGCCATCCAGGCGCGGAACAGATGTGGCGGCAGGTGGGTGAACACCGAATAGGCGGTGATCAGGCGGAACGCGCCGTCCTCGAAAGACAGGGGCTCGCCATTGGCGATCGTCTCGAAGCGGCCCGGCAGGTTCGCGCCGTTGCAGAACGCCACCATGTCGGGGTCGATATCGACGCCCACCATGTGTTCGGCCTGAAAGTCGCGCAGGAAGAACCGCCCGATCCGCCCCCAGCCCGCGCCAAAGTCGAGATAGCCCTTGCCGGTCGAGCGCTTGTAGGTCTTGTCGCCCATGCTCTCCTGGGCGAAGGCGTAGAACTTGCCGGCCTCGTCCAGCGCGTCCTCATAGGCCGAGCCGACGAACTGCCGCTGGACCTCGGCCGACGGAAAGTCCGGAAAGACGCAGCCGTCCTGGACGCGCTCGGACACCGAGCTTTTCAGACGGCCGATCCAGGCGTCCAGCGCGAGGCCCTTGATGTCCTCGTGCGCGAGGGGACGGACGGCGTCGGTCATGCGGCTTGGGTTTCCCGATAGGCCAGCCAGTCCTCGGTGGACCCGAGGAAGGCGATACGGCCAGCCTGAAGTTCGCAAACGCGGTTGCACACGCGTTTGACCAGGTCGTGGTCGTGCGTGGCGAGGACGACGATCTTGGCCTCCTCCACCATCTTTTGCATGCGTTGACCGGCCTTCTTGACGAAGTCGGCGTCCCCGGCGCTGAGCCATTCATCCAGCACCAGGATGTCGGCCTCGAACTCGGTGGCGACCGAGAACATCAGGCGCGCCAGCATGCCCGCGGAGTAGGTGCGCACCGGCAGATGCAGGAAGTCGCCCAGGCCCGAGAACTCGGCGATGGCGTCGACGCGGCTGTCGATCACCTTGCGCGGCAGACGCCGCATCAGGCCCAGCTTGTGGATGTTGCGAAGGCCCGTCGCCTCCATGTCGATACCGGCGTTGATGGCGATCATCGAGGTGATGTCGCCGTCGATATGCAGCTCGCCCCGGGTCGGGTGATAGATGCCGGCGATCACCTTCAGCAGCGTGGTCTTGCCCGAGCCGTTGTGGCCCACGAGCGCGATGCGGTCGCCCTCGTTGATCTCGAGATTGATGTCCGACAGCGCCTTGACCGCGGCCACGTCGCCGGCCGCCTTGTACATCTTGCCGCCGACCGCGAGGTTGAACACCGCGCTGCGCAGCGACTGCGAGCGCAGGCTGTAGACGAAATAGTCGAGATCGACGTGGGTCAGCTTGATCTGGTGGGTCATCGCCGTCTCCTAGAGCCAGAAGACCACGCGCTTGCGGAACATGGCCAGCAGCGTCAGCGCGACAACGGCCAGGACCCCGGTCGTCCCTAGCACCCAGATCCAGTCGCCAGCGGCCGGGGCCTGCCCCAGAAGCGGCGCGCGCAGCAGGTCGACCTGGTGCGCCAACGGGTTCAGTTCGACCACCCAGCGACGCTGCGCGCTGACATGGTCGGCCATCCAGAACACCGGCGTGACGTAGAACAGCAGTTGCACGACATAGCTCATCATATAGGCCACATCCCGGAAGCGGGTCGACGGGACGGCGATGATGAAGCCCTGCAGACAGACGATCACCAGCACCAGCGCCACCGCCGGGATCAGCGTCCAGTGCGGAACGACGAACTTGTTCAGCACCAGCATCACGCCCCAGAAGGCGATCAGCTGGAAAAGGAAGTTGGTCGCGGACTTCTGGGCGTGCAGGAAGACGTAGAAGCTCAGCGGCAGGCGTTGGCTCTGCATCAGGCCGGCGTTGTACAGGAAGATCGCCTGGGCTTCGGCGATGGTCGTGCCCACCAGGGACCAGGCCAGAAGTCCGGCCACCACTTGCGGGTAGCTCTTGGACATGTCCACGCCCATCAGCAGGCTGACCACGAAGGCCAGGGCGAACGCGATGACCAGCAGGTTGCAGGCCATCCAGAACGGCCCCAGCACCGAGCGCTGGAAGCGCGAGGCCGTCTGGTCCAGGCCAAGCCGCCACCACAAGGGCGCCAGACGAACGCCGTCGGCAACGTCCTTGAGGGCCGCCATCACGGAGCTCGGCATGCAGTTCCTTCCTCGGCGGCCATAGACGGGCCCGAATTCAACATCATCGCGACCAAATCAGGGCGAGGCCGCCGGTCGCCAGCTTTCGGCGCCTGCTTACAGAGCGCCGCGTCGCGCGACAATGGTTCGGCGCGTCACCGACCGCCGGTCTTCGAGAAATGCGTCCCGCCTTTACGGCAAATTCGCACATTCAGGCCATGGTGGCGCGTAACTATCAGCGGCGATTTCATGGCCTCTTCTTCTCTGGCGCTCAAGGCGTCTTCCGCCACCTCCGTCGACCGCACGGGCGACTGCCTCGAAGCGGCGCGCAGCGCGATCGAGGGTCGCTTCCTCGAGGTCGGCGATGTCCTGTCGCGCGCCGTCGACGGCATGAGCGCCCTGATCACCGCGCTCGACCGCATGAAGGAAAGCCTGGACGGCGACAGCGTCGCGACGGCGGCCCGCGAGCTGGGCCAAGCGTCCGACACGCTGCGCCAGTTGCCGCAAAGCCTGGAAGGGCGCTTCGAAAATCTGAGCGGTCTCGTCAAGGTCGGCGCGGACCTGACCAAGTGCATCGAGGAGATGCACAAGCACCTGGCCTACCTTCGGGTGTTCGGCGTCAACATCAAGATCACCTCGGGCGGCATCGCCGCGGCGGGTCCGGAGTTCGCGATCTTCGCCCAGGAGATCTGCGACTGCATCGAGCTGGGTCGCACGCAGCTCGACACCTTCCGCGCCGATCTCGGGACGCTCGACGGCGATCTGCGCCAAGCCCTCGGCCAGGAAGCCGATCTCGCCCGACGCTGCGACGAGCTCCTGCCCGCCGTGCCGGACTCCCTGGTCGCCCAGGTCGCGGCGATCACCGCCCACCAGGCGCGGATCGGCGAGATCAGCCAGCAAGTCGCCGGCCTGGCGCGCGAGGTGCGCAAGAAGGTCGCCTCGGCGCTCGCGGCGCTGCAGATCGGCGACATCACCCGGCAACGGATCGAGCACGTTCAGTTCGGACTTTCCCTGCTGGACGCGCCGGAAGTCCGCGCCCTGCCCGCCGAGGCGTGCGCCCGGCTCGAGACCTTCCTGCGACGGCTGCTGATCGCGCAACTGGACGCCACCACGCGCGACTTCCGCCGCGACGTCTCGCGCATCGGCCTGAATGTCGGGGCCATGGCCGCCGACGCCAGCGAGATCCTGCGCCTGCGCGACCACGCCGAGGGCCAGGGCGGCGAAGGCAACTTCCTGCGCGGCCTGGAAGCCAATGTCGCCAAGGCCTTCGCCCTCGTCGACGATATCGAGGCGGGCGAACGTTCCGCCGAAGCCGTCAGCCGCTCGGCCAGCCGTTCGGCGCGGGACCTCGCGGCCCAGGTCGCCGCCATCCAGAACATGCGCGCCGACGTGCAGATGATGGCGATGAACACGACGCTGAAGTGCTCGCGCATCGGCGAAACCGGAAAGCCCCTGGGCGTCATCGCCATCGAGCTTCGCCAGCACGCCGCCCATCTGGAGACCTCGGCGGGCCATACGCTGGCGGCGCTGGAGTCGCTGTTCGGATCAACGACGGAAGAAGAGATCTCCGAAACCGAAGACTTGGCGCCGCAGGTCAGCGCGGCGTCGGCCGCGGCCGAGGCTCTGCGCCATGCGGTCGAGCGGATCCGCAAGACGGGCGACGAGGTGGAGGGCGATCTCGCCCAGGCGGCCGATCAGGGCGGCCAGGTCGTGGCCATGCTGAGGCAGGCCGCCGCGCGCTTCGATTTCGACCGCCAGGTCGGCGGCTATCTCGATGAGGCGTTGGAGCTGCTGGCCCGGAACCTCGGCGACGACGACCGCATCGACGACCTGGCCGCGATCCTCGCGCCGCTGATGGCCAAGCTGTCGCGCACCTACACCATGGCCCAGGAGCGCGAGGTCCACGCGCCGTTCGCCGATCAGGTCGGCGAGGTTCCCGAGTTGAACCCGCACGCCCAGCCGCCCGCCGCGCAAAGCGACGACGACGTCTTCTTCTAGGTCTCGGAGGCTCGGCGCTCGGGTCGCCCGCCCTTTGGGCGACTCAGCGCTTGGAGGCTTTCAGAATTTCGGCCGCGATCTGCTGCAGCGGGACCACGCGGTCGACGCAGCCGCGCGCGATCGCCTCCTTGGGCATGCCAAAGACGATTGAGCTGGCCTCGTCCTGGGCGATCGTGAAGGCGCCGGCCTGCTTCATCTCGTCGAGACCGCGCGCGCCGTCATCGCCCATGCCGGTCATGATCACCCCGACCGCGTTGGAGCCGGCCGAACGGGCGGCCGAGCGGAACAGGACATCGACCGAGGGGCGATGTCGCGTAACCAGCGGACCGTCCTTGACCGAGACGAAGTAGCGCGCGCCGCTGCGCTCGAGCAGGGTGTGCTTGTTGCCGGGCGCGATCAGCACCCGGCCGCGCAGCACGGTGTCGCCGTCCTCGGCCTCCTTGACCGAGACGGCGCAGATCCCGTCCAGCCGCTGGGCGAACGAGGCGGTGAATCGCTCGGGCATGTGCTGGACGATGACGATGCCGGGCGAGTCCGGCGGCAGGGTCTCCAGCACCGCCCGCAAGGCTTCGGTGCCGCCCGTGGACGCGCCGATGCAGATGATCGTCTCGGTGGTCCGGGCCATCGCCTTGCCGCCAGGCGCGACCTTGGGCGGCGGGGGCAGCATGGCGTCGGCGGTCAGCTTGCGCTCCGGCTCATAGAGCGGGCGATCGACCGAGATCGGCGGACGGCGCGCCCCCAGGACCTTGGCGCTGGCCGCGGCCTTGACCGCGTCGCAGATCCGGATGCGCGACTCCATCAGGTGCTCGGCGACGCCGACCTTGGGCTTCAGCACGATGTCCACCGCGCCGGCCTCCAACGCCTGCATCAGCGTCTCGCCGCCCTCCTCGACCAGCGAAGAGCACATCACCACCGGCACGGGATGCTGGGCCATCAGCTTGCGCAGGAAGGTGATGCCGTCCATGCGCGGCATCTCGACGTCGAGGGTGATGACGTCCGGAATCTCGTCGCGGATGCGGCGTGCGGCCACGAAGGGATCCGAAGCGACGCCGATCACCTCGATATCCGGATCAGCCTCCAGAACGGCGGTCAGCGTCTGCCGCACGGTGGCGGAGTCATCGACGATCAGGACTCGGACTTTTCGACTTGCGGGCACGGCTATGGCTTCTGGAACACGGTGTTGGCGACCTGCCGGACCGGAAGATCCAGTCCGACGATCGACTCAGAATGCCCTAGAAACAGATAGCCGCCAGGGACCAGATGGTCGCAGAGCCGGCCCAGCACCTTGGCCTGGGTGGGCTTGTCGAAATAGATCAGGATGTTGCGGCAGAAGATGATGTCGAAGTCGCGATCGACCGGATAGGTCTCGTCCATCAGGTTCAGGCGCGCGAAGGAGACCTTGGAGCGCAGGTCCGGCCGTATGCGGACCTCGCGGAGCGAACGGTCCTTGGACTGCATCAGGTACTGCCGCCGGCGGGCCATGGCGACCGGCTCGATCATGACCTCGGGATAGCGACCGGCCACGCCCTTGGCCAGGACGTCGGTGCAGATGTCGGTCGCCAGGATGCTGTAGCCGAGGCCAGGCCGGTCGGCGACGAAGTCCTCCAGGACCATGGCCAGGGTGTAGGCCTCGGCGCCGATCGAGGCCGCCGCGCTCCAGACCCGGAGCGGCTTGCGGCGTCCTTCGGCCAGCGCCGGCAGTCCCTTCTTCTCGAGAAAGTCGAAGTGCGACGGCTCGCGGAAGAACTCGGTCTTGTTGGTCGTGACGACGTCGATCAGATGGACGGTCTCGGCCTCCAGCCCCCCGTCCTCGAACAGGAACCGGCAATAATCGTTGAGGCTGGTGTGGCCATAGGTGCGCATGCGCCGGCGCAAGCGCCCCTCGAGCATGGTCTTCTTGCTGCTGGGCATCTTGATGCCGCTGTAGTCATGGATGAAGGCCGCCAGGCGCGAGAAGTTCTTGGCGGACAGATGGTCCGCTTGCGTATCGATCGACTGCGCGAGAGGAGCTTGCGACACGGGTTCTCTTTCGTGAGGCGCCGATGCGCCTTCTAGTCTCTGACGCTTGCGGTTCAGGCGGCCTGGGCGAGCAGCGCGGCGTCCTGGCTGGTCAACAGTCGGGGCAGGTCGAAGATCACGACGAAGCCATGGTCTCGCCGGACGACCCCTTTGATGTAGTCCGACCGCCACGGCACGCCGATGTCCGGCGCGTCCTCGATCTGCTCGGGCTCGAACGTCGCCACCTCGATGACCCGGTCGGCGACCAGGCCCAGGGACAGGATGCGATCCTCGATCGGCACGTCCAGCACCAGGATCCGCGTCGCCAGGTCCGGCGTCACGCGCGGCAGTCCCAGCTTGGCGCGCAAGTCCAGGGTCGGCGTGCCCCGCCCCCGCACATCGGTCAGCCCCAGCAGATAGGCGGGGCCTTCCGGCAGGGCGGAGGGCGCGCTGTAGTCCAGGATCTCGCGCACGAAGGCCACCGGCACGGCGAACACCTCGGCGCCCAGGCCCAGGGTCACGCACTGCCGCTCAAGGAAGACTTTACTCACGCGACATACTCCCTGAACTCGCCGTCCTGGTCGTCAGGACCGCCGTTGGTCAGGTCCAGCGCGAAGCCCGCGGCGCGCGCCTGCTGGACCGCGACCGGAGCCCGGGGCGGAGTTTTCGACTTGGCCGGAGCCTTGGCGACCGGCGTGGGGCGGCGAGCCGGCGCGCGGGCAGGCGCACGGCGATCCTGGCCGTTGCTTTCCGTGCGGAAGTAGGAGATCGAGGTCTGCAGCTCCTCGGCCTGGGCGGCCAGCTCCT
>NZ_LSJA01000249.1 GCF_001556515.1 Caulobacter sp. CCH9-E1
TCCCTCCGCCAGGGCCGCGTAGCCGATCAGGCCGCCGCCGGCCAGGACCAGGACGAGGGCGGCGCGCCAGGCCCAGCGGGTGGCGGCGAAGTCGTGGGTCAGCGGTGACAGGGCGGGCGCGGCCAGCATGGCGAACAGGGCCAGTATGGCCGGCTCCTGCAGGCCCAGGCCCGCGAAGGTGAAGCCCGCCCAGGCCGTCAGCTGGGCCAGCGAGACGATGGCGAGAACGCCGATCACGCCGGTCAGGGCCAGGGCCACGCGCTTGTCGCGCGTCCCGCCGATCCCGATGACCAGGGCGACGCCCAGGGCCGCGATCAGCAGCGGCCAGGTCAGCATCACCGTCGCGCCGGGCGCCAGGACCTGGGCGACGGTGGCGAGGATGAGCAGCACGACGAGACCGCCGATCCAGCCGCCTAGGGCGTCGGTCCGATGACCCAGGGCCAGCGCCGCCAGCACGCAGGCTCCGATCCCGAGGCCAAGGCCGACCGGATCGAAACCGCCGACCAGGCTGCAGCCCCCGCCCAGGACGAGGGCCACGACGCAGGGGATGATCCGGCTGGCGCCCCGCGCCATGGCGGTGGCGACGCCCAGCCCCGCGGCGATCGCCAGCAGGCCCGAGCCCCACAGCACGTAGTCGAAGCTGACCAGCAGATCGTAGTAGCGCTGGACGTCCCGGACCATCAGCAGCCGGCCGGCCAGGTGCAGGACGAGGGCGGCGGTGGTCGCCAGCAGCAGCAGGCCCGCCGCGCCGCGGGCGATCTCCCAGCCGCTGGCCGCGCCCAGGCTCAGAGTGCGCCAGCCGGCGAACGCCAGCAACGCGCCGGCAAGGCCCAGCAGCGCCCAGCCGACGATCGGCGGATAGCTGACCAGGAACTGGCCCAGCACGTCGGAATAGATCGCGTCCGGCGCCGGCGGCGGCAGTTCGTTCGCGTCGGCCAGCGCCCGGATCGTCGGCAAGGTCTGGTCGCCCACGTGCTGCAGGCTGCCGATCTCCAGATGAGCCGGCTTGGCCAGCGGCGTGTGATAGGCCAGCTGGTCGTCGATGAAGGCCAGGTTCAGCCCGGGAAAGCCCTTCCGCACCGCATGGGTGAAGTCGGTGTCGTTGGGCATCTTGGCGTAGACGGCCGACGCCAGCGAGTTGGCCGAGGGGCCCTTGGCGGCGCGGGCGAAGATGGTCATCAGCGCGCCGTTGTCAGGGCCGGTCTGGAACATCGACGCCCGGCCGGCGTCGCCCCGGGCCTCGAGGTTCACGACCAGGCCGACGCGCCCCGCCAGCGGGTCGCGAGCGAAGAAGGCCTCCGCCCCCAGCAGGCCCGCCTCCTCGGCGTCGGTGAACAGGAAGATGACGTCGCGCTTGGCGGGGCCGCCGGCTTTCAGGGCGCGGGCGATCTCGAGCGCGGCGGCGACGCCGGCCGCGTCGTCGGCCGCGCCGGGCGAGTTATGGACCGAGTCATAGTGGCTCATGACCAGCACGGCGGGCAGGTCGCGCTGGCTTCCGGCCAGCACGCCCGCCAGGTTCTGGACCGAGGCGACGGTCAGGAAGCGCGGGTTGCTGGCGTTGGCGTAGAAGCCTTGGTCGGGGCGGACCGAGACCTCCAGGCCCAACTCGCCCATCCGCGTCAGCAGATGATCCCGCACCTTGGTGATCTGGGCCGACCCCGTGGGATGCGGCGCCTGGGCTATGGCCGTGACATCGGCCATGGCGCGCTGAGCCGAGAAGGCCGTCGGCGGCGCGTTAGCGGGCAGGGGCGCCGGCGTCCGCAGGCTCCAGACGCCCAGCGCCAGGCCAATCACGAGGCAGATCCAGACTCCGAGGAAGCGGATCGTCTTCATGCTGGTCTCCCGGCGTCCATCGATACCCCCGCGCCATGCTGAGGTGATGCGGCGTCGTCCGAAAGACCTGAAATCGGAAAAGTTGAGCCCGGCAAGGAAAAGGGCGACCCGGTCGCCCGGATCGCCCTTCCCTCTTCCGAAAGCCCTCTGGGCCCTTGGCGGCCCGAGGGTTCCCCCTCCCGGTTAGAACCTTGAGCGCAGGGTCACGCCGTAGGTGCGCGGCGCGCCCAGGAAGGCATTGTAGGTGATGCTATCCAGCGCCGGATTGTAGGTGCTCTGGGTGGCGCTGAGTCCCGAGGAGCCTTGCAGCGGGCCGTTGAAGGCCACCTGCATGTACTTCTCGTTCAGCAGGTTCTGGGCCCAGAGCTCCATGGTCCAGCGCTCGTCCGCCGACCCGATGCCCACGCGGCCGTTCACCACCGTAAAGGCCTTCTGGACCTTTGGCGGGAACAGGTCCGAGCCGGTGTTATAGGACGACGAGTACTTGGCCCCGATGTTGAAACGCGCCTTCATGTTGTCGCCGACCGGCGTCTCATAGGTCAGCGAGCCCGAAGCCGAGTACTTCGGCGCCAGCGACAGGCGGCTGCCCGGCAGCAGGGCCAGGGCGTTGCCCGGATCGTTCGGGATCGGCTGCTTGCCGTACTTGGTGTCGGCGTAGGTGAAGCCGCTCTGCACCGTCAGGCCATGGACTGGGGTGAACCACAGGAAGTCGGCGTCGACGCCCTTGGACTTCACCTCGGGGATCGAGCGCACCACGAACGAGGTGCCCAGGAAGGTGTTCAGCTGGAAGTCGGTGAACTTCTGCTGGAAGACGCTGACGTTGAACAGGACGGTGCGGTTGAAGAGGGTGTTCTTCAGGCCGATTTCATAGCTGTCGACGAACTCGGCCGGGAACGAGGTGTCATAGATCGGCGTCACGCCCGCCCCGCCCGACGGCAGGCCATTGGACGACTGGGTGCGGTCGAGGTTGAAACCACCGCCCTTGTAGCCGCGCGCGAAGGACGCGTAGCTGAACACCTCGGGCGAGAAGCGGTAGGACGCCTTGATCGTGCCGCTCCACTCCTTGTCCGTGCGCTCCTGGTGCGTGCCGCGGCCGTTGAACAGCGCGTTCGCCCAGGGCAGGCAGAGATTGCCGATGATCGTGCCCGTGTTCGCTGCGCCGACGATGCTGGCGATCCGGGCCTGGCCGGCGGCCGACAAGGCCGTGCCGCAGCCGACGCCGCCGTCGGTGTTGGTCTGGTAGGTGTCGAGCTTCTTCTTTTCGGCGGTGTAGCGCAGGCCGGCGGTGATCTCGAACGCGTCGGTCACGTGCCAGGTGTCGTTGGTGAACAGCGCGATCGTGGTGGCGCGCTGGTCGTAGCGGTCGCGCAGGCCCTGGCCCGGCGCGAAGGACGTGTTGGGCGCGCGGTTCAGCAGCAGGGCGATGAAGTTGGGGACGCCGGCCGGATTGGCGGCGGAGCGCGACAGCAGGCGGCCCAGATACTGTTCGTAGTGGTTGCCGAAATAGAAGTTGGCCCGGTTCTCCAGGCGTTCGTCCGCCAGGAAGGCGCCGACCAGCCAATCGAATTTCTCGCTGCGGCCGGCCAGACGCAGCTCCTGCGTATAGGTGGTGAACTCGGAATAGTTCGAGCCGTCCTTGTTGCGGTAGGTGATGTCGGCCGTGCTGAAATCGCCATCCTGGCCGTTGTCGGTGCGCCAGTTGCGGATGGCCGAGATGCTGGTCAGCGAACCGAAGGGCAGGTCGATGTCGCCTTGCAGCGAAATCCCCTTGTCCTCGATCTTGGCCGGCGCGCCGCGGTTGGAATAGGCGACGCGGTCGAAGGGATCGGCGGTGGCGGCCACGGGGTTGGCCTGGCCTGACGCCGCGGCCAGGATGGCCGAGGTCGGGCCGGTGCGGATCTGCACCGCGCCGCAGCAGTTCTCGTCGCGGCGGCTGTAGTCGGCGATCACGCGGAAGGTCGAGCGATCGTCCGGAATGAACAGCAACTGGCCGCGGACGGTGTAGAAGTTCTGGTCGGCGTCCTGATCGCGCTTGGAAGGACCCGCGCCGGTGATGACGTCGTTGTAGCCGTCGCGCTGACGCGCCGCGACGTAGAGGCGGCCGGCCAGCTTGTCCTCGTACAGCGGCCCCGTGACCGAGGCGGCCGCGCCTTTGGCGTTATAGTTGCCGAAGGTCAGCTCGCCGTTGGCGCCGAAGCCGAACTCCGGCTCCTTGGTCATGACGTTGATGACGCCGGCCGAGGTGTTCTTGCCGAACAGGGTGCCCTGCGGGCCTTTCAGCACTTCGATCCGTTCCATCTCGCCAAGGTCGCCGAAGCCGACGCCGTTACGCGGGCGATAGACGCCGTCGATGACGACGCCGACCGAGCTTTCGAGGCCGGGGTTGTCGCCGACCGTGCCGACGCCGCGCACGCGGGCGGTGGTCGAGGCTTCGGAAGACGTGGAGGTCACGGTCAGGCCGGGGGTCAGGATCGTCAGATCCTTGATGTCCTTGACGCCGGTGTCCTGCAGAAGCTTGGCGCCGACGGCGGTGACCACCACCGGCACGTCCTGCAGGTTCTGTTCCCGCTTCTGAGCGGTGACGATAATGCTATCGACGGTTTGAACGTCGCTCGTTTGAGCCTGAGCGGCGCTCGAAGCGCCAAGACCAGCGAGGACGACAGCGGACGCAGTGCCGCAGAGCACCTGGGTGAAGCGCATTTCCTACCTCGGTTCGTTGGCCCGGAGACGCTTGCCCGCCCCCAGGCTTGTTTTTCGTTGCCCCGCTCGAACGATCGTTCGAATGGATGACCAAGGGTTAGGCGCCGCAAGGGTGTTCGGCAAGCGAAATCCCTTGTGACAAAACGGCCTAGCGCATCGTGTTGCCAGGATGTGACAACGTTCGCTGACCGTTGCGTACTTTCGAAGAAGGGTTGCGCGGTGAGCGCGGCGGCCTCATCTGGCGACCATGCCGCTGTCTCCCGCTTACCGTCCCGCCCCGCGCTTCCAGCTCCTGGGCCGCGAATTCGCCGATCCGGTCGAGGCCGCGGACTTCCCGCGGACGATCCTCCGCCATCGGAATGATCGCGCGGCGGCCGGCGTCGGGCTGGAAGGCCTGACCGACGCGGAATGGATCGCGCACTTTGGCCGCTTCGCGCCCTTGCCGGACAATCAGCCGGTTCCGCTGGCCATGCGCTATCACGGCCATCAGTTCCGCGTGTACAACCCCGACCTCGGCGACGGCCGCGGCTTCCTGTTCGCCCAGCTGCGCGAGGCGGGAAGCGACCGCCTGCTGGACCTGGCCACCAAGGGCTCGGGCCAGACGCCGTGGTCGCGCTCGGGCGACGGCCGACTGACCCTGAAGGGCGGGGTCCGCGAAGTCCTGGCCGCCAGCCTGCTGGAGGCCCTTGGCGTCCCGACGTCCAGGGCGTTCTCGCTGATCGAGACGGGCGAGGCCCTGACCCGAGGCGACGAGCCCAGCCCGACCCGCTCGGCCGTGCTGACTCGGCTGTCGCACAGCCATATCCGCTTCGGCACGTTCCAGCGCCTGGCCTATTTCGATCGCCGTGACCTGATCACCATCCTGATCGACCATGTCGTCGAGAGCTATTATCCCCACCTGGCCGATGCGCCGGATCGCCCGGCGGCGCTGCTGGAGGGGGTGGTCGCCGCCAGCGCCCGCTTGCTGGCGCGCTGGATGGCGGCCGGCTTCGTTCACGGCGTGCTCAACACCGACAACATGGTCGTCACGGGCGAGAGCTTCGACTACGGCCCGTGGCGCTTCCTGCCGCGCAACGACCCGAACTTCGTCGCCGCCTATTTCGACCAGTCGGGCCTCTACAGCTTCGGCCGCCAGCCCGAGGCGGTGTTCTGGAACCTGCAACAGCTTGCCGCCTGCTTCACCCTGGTGGGCGAGCAAGCTGGACTGCTGGCGGCGCTGAACGGCTTCTCCGACGCCTATCGCGTGGCCCTGCGCGAGGCGATCCTGGATCGGCTGGGCTTGCGGAGCCAGGGCCCCGACGCGGACGTGGGCCTGGTCAACGCCGCCTTCCGGGCCCTGGCCGACGGGGGCGAGGCGTTGCGTTGGGAGCCGTTCTTCTTCGACTGGTTCGGCGGCGAGGCGTCCGAGGGGCGGGCGCTGTCGGGCCCGCGCGCCGGCCTGTATGAAAGCGAGGCGTTCCAGGCCTTCCGCGCGCGCCTGGCCGACTATTCGCCCGATCGACCCGAGCGCCTAGCCGACCCGATCTTCCAGCGTCCGGAGCCCGAGGAGCTGATCATCGACGAGGTCGAAGCCCTCTGGGCGCCGATCGATCAGGCGGATGACTGGTCGCTCTTCTACGCCAAGCTTGAGCGGATCGAAGCCGCCCGGCGAGCCTACGGGCTGGGAAGGTTGCGTGGCGAAAAAGCCGCCCGCTGAATTTTTCCGTTCGAGCCCGGAACAATCGTCAAGGTTCCGTCTTACTGTTCCGGCACAGTGCCACCGACGAACGCCGTGCGGAGATTCCCGATGCGCATCTTCCAACCGATCATGCTGGTCTGCGCCGTAGCCATGTCGTTCGTGGGGGCGCTGGGCCTGCCGGGCTGCGCCCGCGCCATCGGCGAGTGCCTGCGCGACCGTCCCGAACTGGCCTAAAGCTAGAAGGCTCTAGGCGCTGAGCGCCTCAGGCGCGCGGGGACTGGCTGGCGTCAGGTCCTGTCGCGCCTGGATCGGGAAAGCGGCCAGGAACTGATCCAGGAACGCCCAGGTCGCCGCGTCGTGATCAAGGTGATGGGTCAACAGGCCCATCGGCTCGTCCCAATTT
>NZ_LSJA01000250.1 GCF_001556515.1 Caulobacter sp. CCH9-E1
CCCGCCGCGAAAGCGGCGGGAGGTGAGGGGTTACGCCGGCGACCGGTTTATCCCCTCACCCCTACCCCTCTCCCCATGGGAGAGGGAGATTATCAGCCGTGCGTCGCGTCCCAGTGGGCCACGGCGTCGGCGTCGCGAAGGCTAAGCTCCGGATAGCGCGGATCGGTTCCCACCTCGGGGAGGATCCGCCACGAGCGGGCGCACTTCTGGCCTTCGGCGCGCTTGGGATCGACCGAGACGCCCTTGACCTCGTCGACGCGGAAGGCGCCCGCGTCGCCCGCGACCAGGGTCGCGGCGGAGGTGCGGAACACTTCGGCGGCGTCCAGGCCCTCGAAGGCGGCCAGCAGGTCTTCGTCGGCGACGTGGACGACCGGCGCGGCTTCCAGGGCCGAGCCGATGCGCTTCTCGCGGCGCTCGACTTCCAGGGCGCCGGTGACCACCGAGGTGACCTTCTCGACCTTGGCCCAGCGAGCGGCCTCGGTGTCGTTGCGCCAGGCGTCGACGCGCGCCGGAATCACCCGCAGCGCCACCGGACCCGCCTCGGGGAAGCGCGTGGTCCAGGCCTCCTCCATCGTGAAGCTGGCCAGCGGGGCCAGCCAGATGGTCAGGCGGTTGAAGACCTCGTCCAGCACCGTGCGATAGGCCCGGCGCTTGAGGGCGTCGGGGCGGTCGCAATAGAGGCTGTCGCGGCGAACGTCGAAATAGAGCGCCGACAGGTCCCCCTGGCAGAACTCGATCAGCGGCCGGATCACGTCCGAGAAGCGGTAGCTCTCATAGGCCTCGCGCACCTGGCCATCCAGCTCCCACAGGCGGTGCAGGATGTACTTCTCCAGCGGCGGGAAGTCGGCGTAGTCGGTGACGCGCTCGGCGTCGTCGAAGCCGGCCAGGGCGCCGAGCAGGTAGCGCATGGTGTTGCGCAGCTTGCGATAGGCGTCGGTCGTGGTGGCCAGGATCGTCTTGCCGATCCGTTGGTCCTCCGAATAGTCGACCATGGCCGCCCACAGGCGCAGGATTTCCGCGCCGGACTCCTTGGTGATCGTCTGCGGCTCGACCGTGTTGCCCTTGGACTTGGACATCTTCTCGCCGTTCTCGTCCATGGTGAAGCCATGGGTCAGGACGGCCTTGTAGGGCGCGCGGCCACGGGTGCCGGAGCCTTCGAGCAAGCTGGACTGGAACCAGCCGCGGTGCTGGTCCGAGCCTTCCAGATAGAGGTCCGCCGGCCAGTGGCTGTCGGCGCGACCCTCGATCGTGAAGGCGTGGGTGCAGCCGCTGTCGAACCAGACATCGAGAATATCGGTGATCTTCTCGTACTGGGCTGGGTCGTGGTGGCCCAGGAAGTCGCTGTCCGGACGCGTGAACCAGGCGTCTGCGCCGCCCTCGCGGATGGCCGCGAGAATCCGGGCGTTGACCTCGGGATCGTTCAGCGGGTGGCCGGTGTGCTTGTCCACGAACATGGCCAGCGGCGTACCCCAGTTGCGCTGGCGGCTGATCAGCCAGTCGGGACGCGTCTCGACCATCGCGCCGATCCGGTTGCGGCCGGCGTCGGGGTGGAAGGCGGTGTCGGCCAGCGACTGGACCGCCACCTCGCGCAGGGTCTTGCCGCCCAGAGAGTCCACCGCGTGGTCCATGCGGATGAACCACTGCGGGGTGTTGCGGAAGATCACCGGGGCCTTGGAGCGCCAGCTGTGCGGATAGCTGTGCTCGACGCGGCCGCGCGCCAGCAGATTGCCGGCCTCGATCAGCTTTTCCATGACCGCGCCGTTGGCGGGCCCGAACTTGCCGACCTTCTTGCCTTCGGTCTCGAGGACCTTGAGGCCGGCGAACAGGGCCACGTGCGGATAGTAGGCACCGTCCGGATCGACGGTGTCGGGGATCTCGCGGTGGCCGTGGGCCAGCCAGACCTGATAGTCGTCGGCGCCGTGGCCCGGGGCGGTGTGGACAAAGCCCGTGCCGGCGTCGTCGGTCACGTGGTCGCCGGCCAGCATCGGCACCGAGAAGCCGTAGTGGCTGTCGAGCTCGGCCAGTGGGTGGGCCAGCACCATGCCTTCGCAGTCGACGCTCTCGACCTTCTCCCAGGCCGCCACCTTGGCCGCCTTGAAGACGTCGCCGGCCAGCTTCTCGGCGATGATCAGGCGATCGCCCGGCTTGGCCCAGGGCTCGAACTCGAGGCCTTCCTCCAGCGCCTTCACCTCGAAGACGGCGTAGGGGATGTCGGGGTTGTACGAGACGGCGCGGTTGGCCGGGATCGTCCACGGCGTGGTCGTCCAGATCACCAGCTTGGCGCCCTGGGCGGCCTCGGAGCCCTCGACGACCGGGAACTTCACCCAGATCGTGGGCGAGACGTGGTCGTGGTACTCGATCTCGGCGTCGGCCAGGGCCGTGCGCTCGACCGGGCTCCACATCACCGGCTTGGAGCCGCGATAGAGCTGGCCGGTCTCAAGGAACTTGTGGAACTCGGCGACGATCGTGGCTTCCGAGGTGAAGTCCATGGTGGCGTAGCGGTTCCACCAGTCGCCCAGCACGCCCAGGCGCTGGAACTCGGTCTTCTGGGCCTCGATCCAGCCGCCGGCATAGGCGCGGCATTCGCGGCGGAACTCCTCGGCCGGGACCTCGTCCTTGCGGCGGCCCTGGGCGCGGAACTTCTCCTCGATCTTCCACTCGATCGGCAGGCCGTGGCAGTCCCAGCCCGGCACGTAGTCGACGTCGTAGCCCAGGGCGAAGCGGCTGCGGACCACGAAGTCCTTGAGGATCTTGTTCAGCGCGTGGCCGATGTGGATCGCGCCGTTGGCGTAGGGCGGGCCGTCATGCAGCACGTAGAGCGGGGCGCCGTCGGCCTGGCGTTTGACGCGCACCGCGCCGTACAGGCCCTTGTCGGAGAGGGCCGCCCAGCCTTCCAGGATCTCGGGCTCCTTCTTGGGCAGGCCCGCGCGCATCGGGAACGGGGTGTCGGGAAGGAAGACGGTCTCGCGATAGTCGCGGGCGGGCGTGGCGTCGTCGGCCATGGGATGAAAATCCGGCTCTGGAAATTTCGGAAGAGGGCGGGAAAACCCGGCGCGCGCTGGAGGATCGTCCGGCGGCGTCACGCCGGGCGGATAATTCGCGAAATCTTCCGAACGGAACTCATGGGGCAGCGGGATAGCAGAGGGAGGCTGACGACGCCAGCCTGACAAGATGCTCCCCCGCGTCGCGGGGGAGCTGTCACGGAGTGACTGAGGGGGCGAGCTGGAAGGCGGCCGAGTTTGCCCCCTCCGGCCCTCTGGGCCACCTCCCCCGCGTGCGGGGGAGGAACTGGCGCGCCGTCCTAAAACCCCGGCGCCACGATCGCCCGCGCCGCCTGCTCATCCCGCCGGATCTGCTCGATCATCAGGTCCAGGCTGTCGAACTTCAGCTCCGGTCGCAGGAACGCCACCAGGTCGGTTTCGATGATCTGGCCGTAGAGATCCTCGTCGAAGTCGAACAGCCAGGTCTCCAGCCGCGTCTCGACGATGCCCGTGGTCGGATTGTTGCCGAGGTTGGCCACGCCCGGAACCTCGCGCCCGTCGGGCAGGCGGGTGCGGGTGGCGTAGACGCCGAGCTTGGGGACCACATAGTCCTCGACCTCGACATTGGCGGTCGGGAAGCCGAGCTGCCGACCCAGCTGCTGACCACGCCGGACCACGCCCTCGATGGCGAACGGTCGGCCCAGGATGTGCGCCGCCTGTTCGGGGCGGCCGTCGCGCAGAGCCTCGCGCACGGCGGTCGAGGAGAACTTCTCGCCATCGCCGCCCTCCTTGGAAATATCAGCGACCGGCTCGGCCACCGAGACGGTGAAGCCGTATTCGTCGCCATAGGCCTTCATCAGCTCGGCGCTGCCCGAGCGGCCGCGACCGAACGAGATGTCGAAGCCAACGGCCACGTGCTTCACGCCCAGGCCCTCGACCAGCACCTTCTCGACGAACTCGCGGTCGCCAAAGCTGGCCATCTCGAAGTCGAAGGGCAGCAGATAGAAGACGTCCACGCCCAGCCCGCCCAGGGCGCGGGCCTGCTGGGCGTGGGTCATCAGTTTGAAGGCCGGTTCGGTCGGCCGGAACAGGCGTCGCGGATGCGGATCGAAGCTGACGACGCCCAGCGGGGTCTTGCCGGCCAGGGCCGCTTTCGCGGCCTGGGCGATCACCTGCTGGTGACCGCGATGGACGCCGTCGAAATTGCCCAGCGCCACCGAGGCGCCGCGCGCCTCGGCCGGCAGGTCCTTCCAGGCTTGGATCGTCTTCAGGGGCATTAGGCGGCCTTGCGGGGGACCATGACCACGGCCTCGCCCTCGACCACCGGCTTGCCGTTCACGAGGCAGACGGTGGCGAAGGTGACGCGGGCCTTGGCCTCGTCGATTTCGGTGATGGTGGCGCGGGCGGTGACCTCGTCGCCGATCTTGACCGGCCGCTTGAAGCGCAGCGTCTGCGACAGGTAGATCGCGCCGGGGCCGGGCAGGGTGGTGCCCAGCACCGCCGAGATGTAGCCCGCCGACAGCATGCCGTGCGCGATGCGCTCGCCGAAGCTGGTCTTGGCCGCGTACTCGGCGTCCAGGTGGACCGGATTTTTGTCGCCGGTGACCTCGGCGAAGGCCTCGATGTCGGCCTCGCCCACGGTGCGGACCAGCTCGGCGGATTGGCCGACGCTCAGCTCTTCCAGAAACTTACCCTGCATGACGCTTTCCCCTCGGGTTTTTATTGTGCGCTGCACACAGCATAGCGTTTCGAAACCCGATCACCAGACCAGATCACCGACGGCGTGCGTGGCGCCGACCTGCTCGGCTTCCAGCAGAGCCAGAACGGCTTCCGGATTCAGGCGGCCGTCCGGGCCGATCGCCTTCTCGCCGTGGATGCCCTTGGCGATGAACAGGCAGGCCAGCTTCTGGTCGTGGGCGCCCTTCACGTCGGTGATCACGCCGTCGCCGACGCACAGGACGCGGTCGCGATCGACGGGACGGCCCAAGAGGCGCTCGGCCTCGGCCAGGGCCAGTTCGTAGATCGCGCCATAGGGCTTGCCGGCCATCACGACCTTGCCACCCAGGCTCTCATAGAGGTCGGCGAGAGCGCCGGCGCAGAAGATCAGCTTGTCGCCGCGCTGCACGACGCGGTCGGGATTGGCGCAGATGAACAGCAGCCCCCGGTCGGCGGCGACCTTCAAGCGGTCGCGATAGTCCTCGGGGACTTCCTTCTCGTCCTCGTAGAGGCCGGTGCAGGAGATGAAGTCGGCGTCCTCGCAGCCCGCGGGCGTCAGGTCGATGCCGTCATAGAGCACGTCGTCGCGCGCCGGTCCGACCTTCCAGACCTTGCCCGGCGCGTTGGCCTTTAGCAGCGCCCGCGTCGCGTCGCCCGAGGTGACAAAGCCGCTCCAGGCCGAGCGCGGCACGGAGAGGCCGTCCAGCTGCGCCACCACGTCGGCCGACGGGCGCGGCGAGTTGGAGATCAGCACCACCGGGCCCTTCTCCTGGCCCCATTTCGTCAGGGCCTCGCAAGCCTCGGGGAAGCTGGCCACCCCATTGTGGATCACACCCCAGACGTCGCACAGCACCACGTCGTAGCGGTCGGAGAGGGCGCTCAGGCCAGGCGGGAAATCCATCATGCTGCGGCGGTACCGGTCGGGAGGCGGGGCGTCAATGTCGCCGGGCCCTTAGCTGTTCCCCCGCGCATCGGAATTCAAGGCCGCGCGGCGACGCTTCCGAAGATCGGCCTTCCGTGGCTATCCTCTCGCCAACCTTGGGAGGGGCCGATGACGATACTGATCCTGGGTCTGGTGGTGTTTCTGGGGATCCATTCGGTGCGGATCCTGGCCGCGCCGCTGCGCGACGGCCAGATCGCCGCCAATGAGAAGCGCTGGAAGGGCCTTTTTTCACTGATCGCGGGCCTGGGCTTCGTGCTGATCATCCTGGGCTGGATCGCCGCCCGGCCGACGGCGCCGCAAGTCTATGACCCACCGACCTGGGGCCGTCACGCGGCCATGGGCCTCGTCTGGATCGCCTTCATCCTGCTGGCGGGATCGAACGGTCCGGTCGGGCGGGTCAAGGCCACGGTGCGCCACCCGATGCTGCTGGGGACCATCGCCTGGGCCAGCGGGCACCTGCTGGCGAACGGCGACCTGGCCTCGGTGGTGCTGTTCGGCGCCTTCCTGGCCTGGGCGATCCTCGACCTGATCTCGGCGGTCAACCGCAAGGAGCCCGCGCCGGTCGTGACCAAGCCGATCGCGGATGTGATCGCGGTGGCGGCGGGGACGGTGCTCTATGCGCTGTTCGTGGTGGGGCTGCACCGGGTGCTGTTTGGCGTCTCGCCGATGGGTTGAGGGGCTTGAAGATGCTCCCCCGCGATGCGGGGGAGCTGTCGCGGAGCGACTGAGGGGGCTA